>NZ_VJOL01000056.1 GCF_007556705.1 Tepidimonas thermarum
GAGGATGACGGCGTTGGCCTGCCGCCGCCCGAGCGCCGGTCCGCGGAGGGCAGGGGGCTGCGCAATGTGCTCACACGCGCGTCCAGTGTGGGGCCGGGGTGCAGGGCCAGGGCGCGTTCGAGCAGGTTTTCCAGCTCGCGCACATTGCCGGGGAACGGGTGCGCCTGCAGCCGCTGCAGCGCCGCGGGCGTGAGGGTGGGGGGCTGCGGCAGGCCGTCGCGCCGGGCCAGTTGGGCCAGGATGGCGTGGGCGATGGCGGGCAGGTCCTGCGCGTGGTCGCGCAGCGCCGGGGCGTGGATGGGGATGACGTTGAGCCGGTAGTACAGGTCGTGGCGGAACTGCCCGGCCTGCACCAGGCGCGCCAGGTCTTTGTGGGTGGCGCTGACGATGCGCACGTCCACCGCCTCCTCGGCGGTGGCGCCGACGGGGCGCACGGCGCGCTCCTGCAGGGCGCGCAGCAGTTTGACCTGCATGGGCAGCGGCAGGTCGGACACTTCGTCCAAAAACAGTGTGCCGCCAGCCGCAGCCTGAAACAGTCCGGGCTTGTCGGCGCTGGCGCCGGTAAAGGCGCCGCGGCGGTGGCCAAACAGTTCGCTCTCCAGCAGGTCGGCCGGGATGGCACCGCAGTTGACGGCGACGAAGGGGCCGCTGGCGCGGTGGCTGCAGGCGTGCAGGGCGCGGGCGACGAGCTCTTTGCCGGTGCCGGATTCCCCGGTGACCAGCACCGGCGCCATGGTGCGCGCCACGCGCTGGATGGTGAGTCGCACCGCCTGCATGGCCGGTGAGTCGCCGATGAGCCGCTGCAGGGCGGCCGCGCCGTCACCCGCAGCGGGGGCGGCCGGTGGCGGGGGCGCGTCGGCCGCGCCGGGGACCGGCCGCGGCGCCGGGCCGTTTGGCGGCGCGGCATCCAGGGCATCGGCGCCCATGCGCCCGGCGGCCAGCGCGGTGGCCACGGCCTGGCGCAGCCGCGCGGGGGCCACGGGTTTGGTCAGGTAGTCAAAGGCGCCGGCCTTGAGCGCCTCCACCGCATGGTCGGCCGAGCCATAGGCGGTGATGACGATGACGCGCTCGGGTCGCTGCTCGCGCGCCAGGTCGCGCAGCAGCTCCAGCCCGCTGCCATCGGGCAGCCGCACGTCGGTCAGCAGCGCGCCGTAGCGCCGCTGCGCCAGGCGCGCGCGCGCCTGCGCCAGGTCCCCGACGGCATCCACCGCCAGCCCGACCTTGACCAGCGCCAGCTCGTAGAGCTGCCGCAGGTCGGGCTCGTCCTCGACGATGAGCAGGGCAGCGGGGTCGTCGCGGCGGTTCATGGCGCGATGTCGATGACCGGCATCCGAATGACGAAGGCATTGCCCCGACGCCCGTCGCGCTCGGTGCGTTCGTGGCTCAGGTCGGCATGATAGCGTTGGCACAGCTCGCGCGACAGGTACAGGCCCAAGCCGCTGGAGCGGCTGTGCGAGCTGACAAACGGTTCGAACAGGTGTTGGCGCACCGTGGGGTCGATGGGGGGGCTGTCGCTCCAGACGGTGAGGGTGGCCTGGCGGGCGTCGGCGCAGGTGTCCACGCGGATGGCGCCGGGCTGGGCGCTGGCGTGGCGGTCGGCGTTGTCCAGCAGGTTGACCAGCACGCGGCGCAGGTGGTCGGGGTCGAAGGCCACGGCCGCCGCACCGGCGGCACGCACGAGGCGCAAGCGCACGCCCTGGGGGCGTTGGCGCAGCCAGTCGGCCACGATGGCGTCGATGGCCTCATCCAACACCAAGGGCGCGGCGGACGCGGCGCCGTCCGGCCCGGGGACGCGCGCGCTTTCGAGCACGTCGTCCACGGTGCGGCCCAGGCGCCGCACGTTTTGTTCGATGAGGGTGAGCAGCCGCTGCTGGGCCGGGGTGGGGTCATCCTCCTGCAGCAGGGCGCTGGCCTGGGCGATGGCTGCCAGCGGGTTGCGGATTTCGTGCGCCACGGCGGCCGACACCCGGCCCATGGCGGCGAGCTTTTCGGTGCGCACGCGCTGTTCGATGGCGTGCAGATCGTCCAAAAACACGACGGTGGCGCCAGGCGTGGGCGGCGCCGGCAGGACGGGGTGGGCGCGCGCGCGCACGCGCTGCTGGCCACCGTCGGGCAGCGGCAGGGTGAGGTCGCGCACCCGCTCGGCGGGGTCGCTGGACGCCGCGGCGCACGCCCAGCCGGCCAGCACGCGCCAGCCGGGGGTATCGCGCAGCGCGCGCACGGGCGACGGGGGCGGCTCGGCGGCGGCGTCTGAGGCAGCGGCGGGGTTGGGAGCGGCTGCGCCGGCAGGCGGCACGCCCAGCATGTGCAGCGCAGCGTGGTTGGCGTACCAGGGCTGGCCGCGCGCGTCGAGCACGATGACGCCTTCGCGCAAGCCGGTGACGATGGTGTGGTTGACCATGCCCTGCAACACCGCCAGCTGGCGGTGGCGCTGGGCGGCGGTCTGCTCGCCAATGAGGCGCGCGGTCAGGTGGCTGGACAGCCAGCCCACCAGCAGCAGGCCGCTGCCGGTGACGGCGGCTTGCAGCCAGCGCGTGGTTTCGGCGGCGCTGCCGGTGCCCAGCCATGCTTCGGCCAGCAGCGCCAGCGTGCCCGCGGCGGCGCTGCCCAACGCCAGCAGGCGCGGGCCCAGCACGGCCGCCTGCAGCACCGGCCACACGAACAGCGGGGTGAAGTTGAGGCCCCCCGCGGTCAACAGTTGCAGGCTGGCAAAGACGCCCAGGTCGGCCCAAACCGTGGGCAGCCAGCGCAGCGAGCGCGCATCGGGCCGCGTGTGAGGGGCGGGCATGGCCGCGGCCGCTGTGCACACGCCGGTGTGGGCCAGGCACAAGGCGACGATCCAGCCAGGCGCGGCGCCGTTCCACCACGCGTGGGTTTGCAGCCCCAGCAGCGCCAGCGCAAGCAGCAGCCGCGCGGCCATGAGCATGCGCCACAGCCGGGGCAGCGCCGCGGTGCCGGCCTCGGGCGGCCACCCCGACGCCGTGCCTGCCGCGGCCGGCGGGCTGGGCGCCAAACACGAGGGCGCAAAGTCGGCGGGCGGCGGTGCCTGCGCGCGCGTGCCGTCAGCCTTCGGCCAGCCGGCGGTGTTCATCGCTGCAATAGGGGCCCAGGTGGCCACGCACGGCGTCGGCGGCGGGCAGGTGCACGCCGCAGTGGCGGCAGGTCACCATCGGGCTGGGGGATGCGCTCGCCGGCGGCGGGCGCCGGGCCGCGCGGGCGCGCTCCATGCGCTCTTGCTGGCGTTGGTGCTTCCACCACACATAGCCCAGCACGACGACGGCGATGACGAGCAGCCACTTGAACATGGGTCGAACCGCTGGCGGTGGGCGCTTAGGCGCCGCGCCGCAAAATCACCTCGAGCACAAAATGCGAGCCGACGTAGCCCAGCAGCAGCAGCGCGCCGGCGGCGTAGAGCATGCGCACCGCCAGCCGCCCGCGCCAGCCCCAGCGCCAGCGCCCCCACAGCAGCACGGCCAGCACCGTCCAAGACAGGACGGTAAAGACGGTTTTGTGGGTGATCCAGCCGGCCGTGGGGCGCAGCAATTCCGTGAAGTACCAGCCAGCAAACAGGGTCAGCGTCAGCAGCACGAAGGCCGCGGTGACGAAGCGGAAGGTCAGCCGCTCCAGCGCCAGCAGCGGCAGTGCCGCCCCCGACGCGCCGCCGCGGCGGATGGCCTGTTCGGTGCGCTGCATCATCCAACCGTGCGCCACGGCCGCACCCAGCAGGCCGTAGGACGCAAAGCCCAGCGCCCAGTGCAGCGGCAGCCACGGCGAGGGCAGCGTGGGGTACGCGCTGCCGGGGAAGAGCAGCGCCAGCAGCACGGCCGGAGCGCCCAGGCCGGCCAGCGTCCAGCGGCTGCCCAGCTGCGGGTACAGCCGCGTCTCGATGGCATAGACGGCCAGCACCAGCCACGCGGTGACCGACAACGTGGGCGCAAAGCCAAAGCGCACCGGCGTGGCGCCAAAGCCAACCAGCAGCGCCACCGCGTGCAGCAACAGCACGGCGGCCGTCAGTGCCGTGACGGCGGTGCGTGCCATGCGCGTGGCCCCGGCGGCCAACGCGACGTAGCCCACGGCCGCACCCACGGAGGGGGCCACCGTCCACCAGGGACTCGCCGATACAATCATCCGCTTAGTGTAGTAGAAGGCCCGCCATGGCATCCGCCCTCACCGAGAAACTGTCGCGTCTGGTCAAACAGGTCCGCGGCCAGGCGCGTATCACCGAATCCAACGTGCAGGACATGCTGCGCGAGGTGCGCATGGCGCTGCTGGAGGCCGACGTCGCCTTGCCGGTGGTGCGCGACTTCATCGCCCGCGTCAAGGACAAGGCGCTGGGGCAGGAGGTGGTCGGCTCGCTCACGCCCGGGCAGGCGCTGGTGGGCATCATCCACCGCGAGCTGGCCGCCACCATGGGCGAGGGCGTGGCCGACCTGAACCTGGCGGTGCAGCCCCCGGCGGTGATTTTGATGGCGGGCTTGCAGGGCGCGGGCAAGACCACCACCACCGCCAAGCTCGCCAAGTGGTTGATCGAGCGGCGCAAAAAAAAGGTGCTCACCGTCAGCGGCGACGTGTACCGCCCGGCGGCGATCGAGCAGCTGCGCACGGTGACCAAGCAGGCGGGGGCGGAGTGGTTCCCCAGCACGCCGGATCAAAAGCCGCTGGACATTGCGCGCGCGGCGCTGGACTACGCGCGCAAGCACTACGTTGACGTGCTGATCGTGGACACGGCCGGCCGGCTGGCCATCGACGAGGCGATGATGCAGGAAATCCGTGCCCTGCACGCCGAGCTCAAGCCCGTGGAGACGCTGTTCGTGGTCGATGCCATGCAGGGCCAGGACGCGGTCAACACCGCGCGCGCCTTCAAGGAGGCGCTGCCGCTGACCGGCATCGTGCTGACCAAGCTGGATGGCGACTCGCGCGGCGGGGCGGCGCTGTCGGTGCGCGCGGTCGCGGGCGCGCCCATCAAATTTGCCGGCGTCAGCGAAAAGATCGACGGGTTGGAGCTGTTCGACGCCGAGCGCCATGCCGGGCGCATCCTGGGCATGGGCGACATCGTGGCGCTGGTGGAGCAGGTCACGGCCGGTGTGGACCTGCAACAGGCGCAAAAGCTGGCGGCCAAGGTCAAGAGCGGTGGCTTTGACCTGGAGGATTTTTTGGAACAGATCCGCCAGATGAAGAAGATGGGCGGGCTGTCGAGCCTGCTGGACAAGCTGCCCACGCAGATTGCCGCCAAGGCGGGCGAGGCCGACCTGGACCGGGCGGAGAAGGACATCCGCCGCAAAGAGGGCATCATCTGCGCCATGACGCCCGAGGAGCGGCGCCGCCCGGAGATCATCAAGGCCAGCCGCAAGCGCCGCATCGCCGCTGGCGCGGGCGTGCAGGTGCAAGAGGTCAACCGGCTGCTCAAGGAGTTTGAGCAGATGCAGGCCATGATGAAAAAGATGAAGGGCGGCGGCCTGATGAAGATGATGAAGCGCCTGGGTGGCCTCAAGGGCGGGCTGCCGGGCCTGCCCGGCATGTGAGGCGGCTGGGCAGCGCCGCGGCCGCTTGGCCCCTGCGCGCGCGGGGGCGATTGATCCAACGCAAGCCCCTGCCGCTGCGATGGGCGTAGGATGGCGGCACTGTGGTGATGCTGGAATTGCTGTTGGCTGGCGTGGCGCTGGTGGCCGCCTTGGCGGTGCGGCCGTGGCGTTTGCTGCGCGGGCCGCTGCTGACGCCCACCCTGGCGGCGTTGGCGCTGCTGCCGTGGTTTTGGCTGCTGCCGCAGAAGTTGCCGTCGGGCATGGCGGTGCAGTTTTCCGGTGCCAGCCTGTTGGTGCTGATGCTGGGCTGGCCGCTGGCGGTGCCGGTGTTGCTGGCGGTGGCCGTGGCGGTGTGGTGGCTGGGGCACGCCGGCTGGGAGGCCGTGCTGTCGCAGTGGGTCTGGGTGGGGCTGGTGCCGGCCACGCTGGCGCTGGTCATCGGCTGGGCGCTGCGGCGCTGGCTGCCGCCCAACGTGTTCATCTACACCCTGGGGCGGGGCTTCATCGGCACGGCGGTGGCGCTGTTTGCCTCCGGCGCGCTGTACGAAGGCATCCACCACCTGATGGCGGGCGTCACCGTGCACGAGGCGCTGGTGGCGCGCTGGCTCATGGCCTGGGGCGACGCC
This sequence comes from Tepidimonas thermarum, assembly GCF_007556705.1. GTDB lineage: Bacteria > Pseudomonadota > Gammaproteobacteria > Burkholderiales > Burkholderiaceae_C > Tepidimonas > Tepidimonas thermarum. The sequence goes on from NZ_VJOL01000056.1 coordinate 6,149, forward strand.
TTCCTGACCGGACTGTTTGCGGCCGTGTTCGTGGCCTTTGCCCCGCAGTGGCTGGCCACCTGGTCCGATGAGCGCTACCTGCGGCCGCCGCCTTCGTAAAATGGCAAGATGGCCCGCCGCAAAGACGCCTGGACACGACTCGACCCGCGTGATCGCGAGGCGATTGGCCGTATCCTGGCACCGGTGGTGCGGCGATACGGGGCGGACGTGTGGCTGTTTGGCTCCCGGGCGCGGGGTGATGCTCGGCGGGCATCCGACATCGATGTGGCGCTGCGCGCGCCGACCCCGGTTCCGCCCGACGTGTTGGCCGGCGTGCGCGAGGCGCTGGAGGAGTCGCACATCCCCTTTCGGGTGGATCTGGTGGACTACCGGTCTGCTGCCGAGGGGTTGCAGCGTGCGATCGATGCCGAGGGGGTGGCATGGATCGGTTGAGCCGCCGGTTGGATGTGGCGTCGCCCAAGCCGATCATCCGCGCTTCGCTGGAAAACGGCCTCCTGACCGAGGAGCAGGCACGCCTGGCTCTGGCCATGGCCGATCACCGCAACCTGACAGCGCACACCTACAACGAGGCGCTGGCCCATGAGATTTTTGCGGCGCTGCCTGCCTACCGTGAACTGATGCAGGTCTGGCTGGATCGGTTGGCCCGCTCGTAGGTCACGAAGGCAAACGGCAGCCCCTCGGCGCTGAGGTGCGTCTCGCGCGCGGTCTCGTGCCAATCCGGCCCCAGCACGGGGGCGTAAGCGTCGCCGTCAAAGGCGCGTTCGATTTCGGTCACCACGGCGCGCTGCGCCAGCGGCTCGGCCTGGGCATAGACCTGCGCGCCACCGATCACCCACACCTCGGCGGGGGGCTGCCCATCGGCGCCGCGCAGGGCGCGGCAATGCTCCAGCGCCGCCTCCAGGCTGGCCACGGGTACGGCGCCGGCTGCCTGCAGGGCGCGCGCACGGGCCGCGTCGCGCGTCAACACCAGGTTGACGCGCCCCGGCAGCGGCCGAAAGCGCGGCGGCAGCGAGGCCCACGTGGTGCGTCCCATGATGACAGGGCAGCCGTGCGTCAGGCGGCGAAAGTGCGCCAAGTCCTCTGGCAGGTGCCAGGGCATCGCGGGTTGGCCGTCGCGGGTGCAGCCGATGACGCCATTGGCCGCGCGGGCGTAAATCAGGTTGAGTCGCATCGGTGTCAGCATAGCGCAGCGGCGGTGTGGCGCCGGTGTCACGGGACGGCGCGGTCACGCCCTTTACAATGAAGGATTTCGCTGTCTGGTGTGTCAAACCCATGAGCCAAGCCGCCGACCGACCGTTTTTCTCCGTGGCCGACATCCGGCGCACATTTTTGGACTTTTTCGCCCAGCGCGGCCACACCGTGGTGGCCTCCAGCCCGCTGGTGCCGGCCAACGACCCGACGCTGATGTTCACCAACTCGGGCATGGTGCAGTTCAAGGATGTGTTCCTGGGCACCGACAAGCGGCCCTACGTGCGCGCAGCGTCGGTGCAGGCCTGCCTGCGTGCCGGTGGCAAGCACAACGACCTGGAAAACGTGGGCTACACCGCGCGCCACCACACCTTCTTCGAGATGCTGGGCAACTGGTCGTTTGGCGACTATTTCAAGCGCGAAAGCCTCAAGTGGGCGTGGGAGCTGCTGACCGAGGTGTACCGGCTGCCGCCCGAGCGCCTGTGGGCTACGGTCTATCACGAGGATGACGAGGCCTACGACATCTGGACCCAGGAAATCGGGCTGCCGCCCGAGCGCGTGGTGCGCATCGGCGACAACAAGGGCGGCAAGTACCAGTCCGACAACTTCTGGATGATGGCCGACACCGGCCCCTGCGGGCCGTGCTCGGAAATCTTCTACGACCACGGCCCCGAGGTACCCGGCGGCCCGCCCGGCAGCCCCGACGCGGACGGCGACCGCTACATCGAGATCTGGAACAACGTGTTCATGCAGTTCGACATGCAGCCCGGCGGCTCGGTGCGGCCGCTGCCGGCGCCCTGCGTGGACACCGGCATGGGGTTGGAGCGGCTGGCCGCCATCCTGCAGGGCGTGCACAGCAACTACGAAATCGACCTGTTCGACACGCTGATCCGTGCCGCGGCGCGCGAGACCGGCAGCACCGACCTCGCCAGCCCCAGCCTGCGCGTGATCGCCGACCACATCCGCGCCACCGCCTTTTTGGTGGCCGACGGTGTGATCCCGAGCAACGAAGGCCGCGGCTACGTGCAGCGGCGCATCATCCGCCGCGCCATCCGCCATGGCTACAAACTGGGCTGCACGGCGCCGTTCTTCCACAAGCTGGTGCCCGATCTGGTGGCGCTGATGGGCGAGGCCTACCCCAACCTGGCGGCCCAGGCCCAGCGCGTGATGGAGGTGCTCAAGGCCGAGGAGGAGCGTTTTTACGAGACGCTGGCGCACGGCATGGAGATCTTGGACGCGACCCTGGCCGGTGGCCAGACCACGCTGCCGGGCGATGTTGCGTTCAAGCTGCACGACACCTACGGTTTTCCGCTCGACCTGACGCAGGACGTGTGCCGCGAACGCGGCGTGCGCGTGGACACCGCGGGCTTTGAGGCGGCCATGGAGCGCCAAAAGGCGCAGGCGCGCGCGGCAGGCAAGTTCAAGATGGACCGCGTGCTGGACTACGCCGGCCCGTCCAACGCCTTTGTCGGCTACGAGTCGCTGCAGGCGCCGGCCAAGGTGGTGGCGCTGTACGTGGACGGCACGCCGGTGGCCGAACTCAAGCACGGCCAAAGCGGGGTCGTGGTGCTGGACACCACACCGTTTTATGCCGAAAGCGGCGGCCAGGTGGGCGACAGCGGGGTGATCACCAGCGGTTCGGCGCGCTTTGTCGTGGCGGATACGCAAAAGATTAAGGCCGACGTCTTTGGCCACCACGGCACGCTGGAGCAGGGCACGCTGGCCGTGGGCGACCATGTGCAGGCCCAGGTGGACCTGGCGCGGCGTGCCGCCACCATGCGCAACCACTCCGCCACCCACCTGTTGCACAAGGCGCTGCGCGAGGTGCTGGGCGAGCACGTGCAGCAAAAGGGTTCGCTGGTGACGCCCGAGCGCACGCGCTTTGACTTTGCGCACAACGCGCCCCTGACGCCACAACAGATTCGCGCCGTGGAGGCGCGCGTCAACGCCGAGGTTTTGGCCAACACCGACACGCAAGCGCGGCTGATGGACCTGGAGGCGGCCAAGGCCGCCGGCGCCATGATGCTGTTTGGCGAGAAGTATGGCGAGACCGTGCGCGTGCTCGACATCGGCAGCAGCCGCGAGCTGTGCGGTGGCACGCACGTGCGCCGCACGGGCGACATCGGCCTGTTCAAGATCGTGGCCGAAGGTGGCGTGGCCGCTGGTGTGCGCCGCGTGGAAGCCGTGACCGGCGAAAACGCCCTGGCCTACGTGCAGGGCCTGGAGGCCCAGGTGCACGAGGCGGCCGCCGCGCTCAAGGCGCCGGTGCCCGACCTGGTGGGCCGCATCGGCCAGACGCTGGAGCAGGTGCGGGCGCTGGAAAAGGAAGTCGCGGCGCTCAAGGGCAAGCTGGCCTCGGCCCAGGGCGATGAGCTGGCAGCGCAGGCGGTGGAGGTCCAGGGCCTGCGCGTGCTGGCCGCGCGCCTGGATGGCGCCGATGCCAAGGCGCTGCGCGAAACGGTGGACAAGCTCAAGGACAAGCTGGGCCACGCCGTGGTGGTGCTGGCCAGTGTGGACGCCGGCAAGGTGCAACTGTGCGCCGGCGTGACCCCCGACGCCGTGGCCCGCGGCATCAAGGCTGGCGAGTTGGTCAACGCCGTGGCGCAGCAGGTCGGCGGCAAGGGCGGTGGCAAACCGGACATGGCCATGGCCGGTGGCACCGATGCCAGCCGGCTGGGCGAGGCGCTGGCGGGTGTGGCCGCCTGGGTGGCGGCGCGCGCCTGACGGCGGGGCGGGGTCTAGCCCGCCCGGCTGTCGCCCGTGGGGGCGGCGTCCCCGCCAGGCGGGTGGTCCTGCACGAATTCGACGAAGCGGCGCGCCGCCAGCGACAGCCGCCGGTCGCTGCGCCAGACCAGCAGCCAGCGCCGCTCGATGGGAAAGCCGGCCACCGGCAGCACCGCCACCCCGTCGTGCGCGGGGTCGTCCGCCAGGGCGTGGCGCGACAGCACGGCCAGCCCCAGGCCGGCCGCCACGGCGTGCTTGATGGCCTCGTTGCTGCCCAGCGTGGCGCGCAGCGTCGGTGTCAGGCCATGCGTGTGCAGGTAGGCCTCGGTGGCCAGCCGCGTGCCGGAGCCGGCTTCGCGCATGAGCATCGGCTGGCCATTGAGCGCCGCGCGCGGCACGCGGCGTGCGCCCGCCCAGGGGTGCCCCAGGGGCCCGATCAGCACCAGGGGGTTGCGCATCAGCGGCACGCGCTGCAGCGGTGGCGCCTGCGGCGGCATCATCATCACCGCCAGTTCGGTGTCGTCCTGCTGCAGACGGCGCACCACGGCGTCGCGGTTGTCCACCGCCAGCTCGATCTCGATGCCCGGGTGGTGGTCGGTGTAGCGACGCAGCCACTGGGCGATGAAGTACTCGGTGGTTGTGACACCGGCAATGCGCAACCGCCCGCGCTCCAGGCCATGCAGGGCCTGCAGGTCCTCCTCGAAGCGCTGCCAGCGCGCGAACAGGTCCAGCGCTGCCGCCTGCAGCAAGTGGGCCGCGTCGGTGGGGCGGATGCCGCGCCCGGCCGGCTCGACCAGGGCGGTGTCCAGTGCCGACTGCAGCTCGTGGATCTGGGCCGAGACGGTGGGCTGCGTCAGGTGCAGCTCGGCGGCCGCGCGCGTGATCGAGCCCAGGCGCACCACCGCCTCCAGCGTGCGCAGTTGGTGGAAGGTGACGCGCGGGGGGCGAATCTTATTCATCGATACTAATCTATGTAAAAAATCAGAATATATGATTTGAAATCGATCACATGATCGGCCACACTGCGCCCATCGTCAACCCCTTGCAAAAGGATTCGAGATGAGCGAACTGGTCCCCATCACCGTCGCGCGTGGCGACGGCATCGGCCCCGAGATCATGGAGGCAACGCTGCGCGTGCTGCAGGCGGCGGGCGCGCGCATCGCGCCGGAGTTCATCGACATTGGCGAGCAGCAGTACCTGGCCGGCCACAGCTCCGGCATCGCGCCCGAAGCCTGGGAGAGCCTGCGCCGCACCCGCGTCTTCCTCAAGGCGCCGATCACCACGCCGCAGGGGGGCGGCTTCAAAAGCCTCAACGTCACCATCCGCAAGACGCTGGGCCTGTACGCCAACGTGCGCCCGTGCGTGAGCTACGCGCCCTTCGTGCGCACGCTGCACCCGAAGATGAACCTCGTCATCGTGCGCGAGAACGAAGAGGACCTCTACGCCGGCATCGAGCACCGGCAGACGGATGAGGTGTTTCAGTGCCTCAAGCTCATCACCCGCCCGGGCTGCGAGAAGATCGTGCGCTACGCCTTCGACTACGCGCGCCGCCACGGCCGCCGCAAGGTCACGTGCATGACCAAGGACAACATCATGAAGATGACCGATGGGCTGTTCCATCGCGTCTTCGACGAGGTGGCGCGCGAGTACCCGGAGATCGAGACCGAGCACCTGATCATCGACATCGGGGCGGCGCGGCTGGCCACGCGGCCCGAGCGCTTCGATGTCATCGTCACGCCCAACCTGTACGGGGACATCCTGTCCGACATCGCGGCCGAGCTGACCGGCTCGGTGGGGCTGGCGCCCAGCGCCAACATTGGCGACCACGTGGCCATGTTCGAATCCATCCACGGCAGCGCGCCGGACATCGCGGGCAAGGGCATTGCCAACCCGTCGGGGTTGCTGCTGGCCGCCGTGCTGATGCTGGTGCACATCGGCCAGCCGGCGGTGGCCGAAACCATCCACAACGCCTGGCTGCGCACCATCGAAGACGGCGTGCACACGGCCGAGCTGCACGGGTCCCTGAGCATCGGGCGGCCGTTTGGCAGCATGGACTTTGCCGACGCGGTCATCGAGCGCCTGGGTCAGCGGCCGCAGAAGCTGGCCGCCGTGCACTACGGCGAGGTGGACCGCGACGCGCCCGTGCAGGTGGCCCGCGTGGCCACCGTGGCGCCCCACCGGCGCGCCGCGGCGGCCAAGGCGATGGTGGGCGTGGATGTGTTCGTGCACGCGGCGGGTGTGAGCGCGGATTTTCTGGCCGGGCAGTTGAGCGCGCTGCTGACGCCGCCGTTTGCGTTGCAGATGATCACCAACCGGGGGGTGAAGGTGTGGCCGGGGGGGTTCCCGGAGACGTTTTGCACCGACCATTGGCGCTGCCGCTTCGTGGCGCCGCAGGGGCAATCGGTCACGCACGCGGACATCATCGGTCTGCTGCAAGGCCTGACGGCGCGCGGTGTCGATGTCATCAAGACGGAGAACCTGTGCACCTTTGATGGCGAACGCGGCTACGCGCTGGGACAGGGGCAATGAGCGGGGACGACAGCAGCCGGCCGAGAAGCGTGTCGGGATCGCCGCCTCAGCAGGCATCCGTCGGGCGAGCGAGCCGGAGCGCACTCTGAAACGCCCGCCGCTGCTGGGTAATCGGGTCGTCGAACGCGATGGCGTGGGCCAGCAGGCGCAACGGCTGGGCGTAGTCCTCGGGCTCGCCAGGGCCACGTCGGGTGACCGGGTAGAACTGATCGCCCAGGATGGGCAGGCCCAGCGCCGCCATGTGCACGCGCAGCTGGTGGCGCTTGCCCGTGACGGGACGCAGGCGGTAGCGCGCCCAGCGACCGTCGGGCCCGAGCCGCTCGATGGGCTCGATCCAGGTTTCGCTGTTGGGCAGCAGGCCTTCGTCGGGCGCGGCCTCGCGCATGCGGTAGAAGGCCGTCTCGTCCTCGCGCAGGTGGCTCACGCGGCGCTGGGGCCAGTGCAGGCTGTCGCGCCACGGGGCGATGGCCTCGTAGGTTTTGTCCACCCGGCGCTCGCGGAACAAGCGTTGGTAGGCGTCGCGGTCGGCCGCGCGCACGCTCAACAGTACCAGCCCGGCGGTTTCGCGGTCGATGCGGTGCAGGGGGCTGAGTTCGGGCAGGCCCAGCGCGGCCTTGAGCCGCACGAGCAGCGACTCGCGCACATAGCGCCCGCCCGGCGTGACGGGCAGAAAGTGCGGCTTGTCCACCACCAGCAGATGCTCGTCACGAAACAACACGGTTTCCCGAAACGGGATGGGCGGCTCGGCCGCCACGGTGCGCCAGTAGTACACCCGCTGGCCGTGCAGGTAGGGGGTGTGCTCGTCGAGGGCGCGCCCATCGTCGTCGAGCACCTCGCCCGCGCGCAGGCGGGCGCGCCATTCGTCGCGCGGGATGCGCGGCAGCCGCTCGGCCAGATAGTCCAGCAGGGTGGGCCAGGGGCTGTGCCGCAGCCGTGGCAGCGCCACACAACTGGGCGAGACGCCATCGCGCATGGGGATGTTGGCGTTTTTGGGCAGGTGCGCCATGGCAAAGCACGCGGCCGTCAAAACGGGGCGCGGCCCGGCACGCGCGCCAGCACGCGCAGGTCTGGCCCTACCGCCTGCACCGAGGCAAAGGTCAGCGGCCAGCCGTCCTCCAGGCGCGTCAGCGGGCCCAGGTCGGCCAGGCCAACGCCAGCGCCCAGCAGGCGCGGGGCCAGGTAGAGCAGCAGCTCGTCCACCAGCCCGGCGCGCCACCACGAGGCGTTGAGTTTGGCCCCCGATTCGATGTGCAGTTCGTTGACCTCGCGCGCGGCCAGATCGGCCAGCACCGCGGCCAGATCGACCTTGGGCGGGCCGCCGGCGGTTTTGGGCGGGCCCGGGCGGTCGATGACACCCACGCCCAGGGCGGCCAGCGCCGCGCGTTTTTCGGCCCCTTGGTCGGCAGCGGCGGTGTAGATCAGCACCTGGCCCGGTGGCTGCAGGATGCGCGCTGCGGGGTCGATGTCCAGCCCGGCGTCGAGCACCACGCGCAGCGGCTGGCGGACCGTGGGCACCAGCCGCACGTCCAGCCGCGGGTCGTCGCTGCGCACGGTGCCGATGCCGGTGAGCACGGCGCCGGCGCGCCGCCGCCAGGCGTGGCCGTCGGTGCGCGCGGCTTCGCTGGTGATCCATTGGCTCACGCCGTTGGGCAGCGCCGTGACGCCGTCGAGCGAGGCGGCGGCTTTCATGCGCACCCACGGGCGGCCGTGGCGCATGCGCTGCCAAAAGCCGATGTTGAGCTCGCGCGTGGCCTGCGCGGCGGGGTGGTCCGCCGGCAGCACGTCCACCGCCACGCCAGCGGCGCGCAGCCGGGCCACGCCCTGGCCGGATACGCGCGGGTTGGGGTCGATAGCCGCCACCACCACGCGCGCCACGCCGGCGGCGACCAGCGCGTCGCAGCACGGGGGGGTGCGGCCGTGGTGGCTGCACGGCTCCAGCGTCACGTAGGCGGTGGCGCCGCGCACGTCGGCGCCCGCGGCCTGGGCGGCGCGCAGCGCCATCACCTCGGCGTGGGCCTGGCCGGCGGCTTGCGTGTGGCCGTCATAGGCGCGGCCGTCGGGCAGCACCAGGCGGCACGCCACGCGCGGGTTGGGGTCGGACAGGCCGACGGCGCGCTCGGCCAGCGCGGCCAGTTCGGCCCACAGCCCGGTCTCATCCATCGCGGCGCACGAAGACCAGGTCCCACACCCCATGGCCCAGGCGCAGGCCGCGCTGCTCGAACTTGGTCAGGGGACGGTAGTCGGGGCGTGGGGCGTAGCCGCCCAGCGCGGGATCGGTGCTGGCGTTGCGCAACAGCGGCTCGGCCGAGAGCACCGCCAGCATCTGTTCGGCGTAGGGCTGCCAGTCGGTGGCGCAGTGCACATAACCCCCGGGCTTGAGGCGGCTGGCCAGCAGCGCCACGAACGGCGGCTGGATGAGCCGGCGCTTGTGGTGGCGCTTTTTGTGCCACGGGTCGGGGAAGAAGATGTGCACCCCGTCGAGCGACCCTGGCGCCAGCATGTGCGTGAGCACCTCCACCGCGTCGTGCTGCACGATGCGGATGTTGGTGATGCCATGCTCCCCGATGCGCTTGAGCAGGGCGCCGACGCCGGGCTCGTGCACCTCGCAGCACAAAAAGTCGTCGTGCGGGCGCAGCCGTGCGATGTGGGCGGTGGCCTCGCCCATGCCAAAGCCGATTTCCAGCACCAGCGGTGCGCGCCGGCCAAAGGCGGCTTCGACGTCGAGCGCAGCGGGCGCGTACGGCAGCACGTAACGCGGGCCCAGCGTTTGCAGCGCTTTGGCCTGGCCGGTCGTGGTGCGGCCGGCGCGGCGCACGAAGCTGCGCACGGTTTTGGGGTACGCCACGTCGGGCGGCGCGGCGCTGGGGGTGGTGGGAGAGGACGGCGGGAGCATCACAGGGCGCGATTGTAGGCAGTGCCCTTCAGCGGGCGGCCCAGCGTTGCCGCCAGGCCGCGATCCAGCCGTGCAGGCTGGCGTCGCGCGTGGCGGCGGGGCCTGGCAGGCCCAGCACGGCCGCGGCTGCGGCCAGCGCATCGAGCGCGGCATGCGCATCGCGCAGCTCCAGGGGCTGGGCGCCGTTTTGCTTGGAGAGCTTTTCGCCGTGGTCGCCACACACCAGCGGCGTGTGCAGGTAGCGCGGGGTGGGCAGGCCCAGCGCGCGCTGCAGCACGATTTGGCGCGGCGTGTTGTCGGCCAGATCTTCGCCGCGCACCACGTCGGTGATGCCTTGGGCGGCGTCGTCCACCACCACCGCAAGCTGGTAGGCCCACAGCCCATCGGCGCGGCGCAGCACGAAGTCGCCCACGGCCGCCTCCACATCCTGTGCCTGTGTGCCCAGGCGCCGGTCGTGCCATACCAGCGGCACCGGCAGCCCGAGCGCCCGGATCACGCGTCCGGCGTGCAGCCGCCAGGCGCGCGGGGCGCGGCCGCGCAGGCCGCCGTGTTCGGGCCGGCAGGTGCCAGGGTAGGGGCGGCCGCGGTGGCGTTCGCGCGGCACCCCGCGCGCGGCCCAAGCGGCTTCGATGTCCTGGCGCGTGCAGGCGCAGGGGTAGGCCCAGCCGGCCTCGACCAGGCGCTGCAAGGCAGCGGCGTAGGCCGCTTCGCGCTGCGACTGCCACCAGGGCGGCTCGTCGGCAGACAGCCCGCACGCCGCGAGCTGGGCGAGGATGGCATGGTCGGCACCCGGCACGCAGCGCGGCCGGTCCACGTCCTCGATGCGCACCAGCCACGCCCCGCCGTGGGCGCGCGCGTCCAGCCAGCTGGCCAGCGCCGCCACCAGCGAGCCGGCGTGCAGCCGCCCCGTGGGCGAGGGGGCAAAGCGGCCACGGTACCCGGCTGGCGTCGCGCTCATCCTCCCTCCAGCACCGTGAGCGCGAGCTCCAGGCCGGACAGAAAAGCGTGCTCCACGCGGTGGCCCAGGCACCAGTCGCCCGCCAGTCCAAGGCCCTGGGTCGCGTCCCACAGGCAGGCCTCGCCCAGCGCGCGTTGCGTCTGCGCGTAGCGCCAGCGGTGCGCGACCGCGTGCGCGGGGTCGGCGCGGATGCCGGTGATTTCGGCAAAGCCCTTGAGCAGTTTGGCGGTCACGCGCTCGGCGTCGTCGTCCACGTGTTGCGTGGACCAGGCGGGGCTGGCCTGGATGACCCAGCGTTCGATGGGGTCGCGGCCAGGCTTGCTCGATTCGCGCGCGACCCAGGCGATGCGGTGGTGCTCGCTGCGCGCGGCGTGCCAGCGTGGGCCCAGACCGTCGAGGCCGGGCTGCATGGCGTGGGGCCAGGCGGCCATCAGTGTCCAGCAGGGGGCGACGCGCACCTCGTCCGCGAGCCGGGCCTGCCAGTGCGGCGCCAGGCCGCTGGCGTGCAGCAGTTCCACCGCCTGCGCCGCGGGCAGGGCCAGCAGGACCGCGCCGTAGCCACCGTGCACCGTGGGGCTGTCGTCGCTGCTGTCCACGCGCAGCTGCCAGCCCCCGGGCTGGAGCGGGTCGCGCTCGATGCGCACCACGCGCGCCATCCAGTGCGCACGCCCCAGCGTGCCGTCTGCCAGCGGGGCCGCCCACGCCTTGACGAGCGCATTCATGCCCGGGGTGGCGACCCAGCGCGTTTCGGTGGCGGGCGAAGCGGCCGCGATGTGCCGGCCCCGGTCGTCGAGCACACGCACCAGCGGGGTCTCCCACGGCGCGATGGGCGCGTCGGTGGCGCGCAGCGCCAGGCGAAAGCGCGCGTCGCGCACGGTGAAGAACTGTGCACCGTGGTCGAAGCCGCCCCATGCGGTGCGCCGCGTGGCCATGCGACCACCTGCGCCACGGCTTTTGTCGAACAGCGTGACCGGCCAGCCGGCCTGCGCCAGCGTGCGCGCAGCGGTGACACCGGCCATGCCCGCCCCGATGATGGCCACGGGCCGTGGGGTAGGGCGGGCATGGCCGGTGTCACCGCTGCGCGCACGCTGGCGC
>NZ_VJOL01000057.1 GCF_007556705.1 Tepidimonas thermarum
GGGCGGGTTTTGCACCGCCGCGAGGGCACTTTGGGCGCCTCAGAGGCTGCCTTGGGGTGATTTGCGCTGACCTCACAGCGAGCGTGAGCGAGTGTGCGGTGTACGAGCTTTTTTGTTCAGTGGTTCCCTAGGGAAAATCCCGATCCGCGCGCAGGGCCGCAAGCGGCACCGCCACCCACTGGCCGCAGCGCACCGGGGTTTGCGGCCACGCCGACGCCGCCGTGGGGACGGCCCCCCACCCCGCCGCCAGGGTGTGGAGCACGGCGCGGATCACCCCCGCGTGCGTGATCCAGACTTGATCGAGCGCGGGCGCATCGTCCACCACCGTGTGCAAGGCCGCGCGCACCCGCCGCAACAGCGCCCGCACCGACTCACCGCCGCCCGGGCGGTGGTCCGCAAACGCCGCCGCCCAGGCATCGAGCTCGGCGCGTGGCACGGCGTCCCAGCGCTGGCCTTCCCAGGCGCCAAAGTCCAGTTCCGCCAAACGCGCATCGACCACGGGCGCGCGCAGGTGTGGGCGCAGCGCCTGCAGACCCTGCGCCAGCTGGCGCGCGCGCGCGCTCGGCGAGACCCGCCAGGCCAAGCGCGCCGGCAGCGCGGCGTGCAGCCGGCGCGCAGCCTGCGCGGTCGCGTCGTCGCTGGCCGGCACGTCGGTGCGGCCGATGCAAACGTCGGGCGGCGCGGTGGTCGCGGCATGCCGCACCAGCCACAAGCGCATCGGTCACCCTCCCGCGTGGGCCGCAAGCCCCGGCACCATGAGCAGGCCCAGGTAAAAGCCCAGCTCGCTGAGCTGCTGGGTAGCCCCCAGCGTGTCCCCGGTGAACCCCTGCAGGCGCCGCGCCAGCAGGCGGCGCATCCAACCCAGCGCCAGCACGGCGCCCAGCACGCCCCCCAGCCACGACGCCGACGGCACCCAGACCGCGCACAGCGCGATGGCCGCCAACCACCACAGCGTGCCCACCGCCAGCGCACCGGCGCTGATCGCATCGGCCAGCGGCTTGGACTTGGCGTGTGGCGCATCCCCCACGTGGGACAGCGTGCGTATGATCCACAACGGCGTCCAGCGCGAGGTCACGTGCCCCCCCAACAGCGCCGCCGCCAACATCGCCCCGCCCTGACCCGCGAGCAAGGCCAACATGGCCACCTTGGTCAGCAGCGCCAGCACCAGCGCGGCGGTGCCGTAGCTGCCGATGCGCGAATCCTTCATGATCTCCAGCGCGCGCTCGCGCGGCACCAGCCCGCCCAGCGCGTCGGCGGTGTCGGCCAAGCCGTCTTCATGGAAGGCCCCGGTCAGCCACACGCTGGCCACGGTGGCCAGCACGCCCGCCAGCACGGCCGACAGCGTCTGCGCGGGCAACACCGCCAGCGCCCCAGCCCCCACCACGGCGCTGCAGCCCCCCACCACCCAGCCCACGCCAGGAAAATGCGCCGCACTGGCGCGCAGCATGGCAGGCGTGTACCCCACCCAGGCCGCGATGCGGCCGGTCACCGGGATGCGCGTAAAAAATTGCAAGGCCAGCAGCCAGTGCCGCACGGCGCGCGCGAGCATCGCCAGCCCTTACACCGTTTGCGCGGATGCCGCGGCGCGCCGCGACACCCCGGCAGTGCCAAAGCTGGCCATCTCGCGCAGGATGGCACAGGCCGACACCAGCAGCGGCCAGGCCAGCGCGGCGCCCGACCCCTCGCCCAGGCGCAGGCCCAGATCGAGCAGCGGCTCGGCCCTCAAGTGCGCCAGCAGCAGCGCGTGACCGCGCTCGCCGGAGCGGTGGGCGAACACGCAGCGCTGCAGCACGTGCGGCCGCAGGCGTGCCGCCACCAGCACCGCCGCCGTGGTGATGAAGCCATCGACCACGATCACGCGGCGTTCGGCCGCCGCTTGCAGCACCGCGCCGGTCATGGCCGCGATCTCGAACCCGCCCAGCGCGGCCAGCGCATCCAGCGGCGCCAACGCCGCCGCATGGCGTTCGAGGACTTGACGCAGGACCGCCACTTTGCGGGCCACCCCCGCCGCGTCCAGGCCGGTGCCGGCCCCGGTGCAGTCGGCGATGTCCAACCCGGTCAAGCGGCTCATCAGCAGCGCCGCCGCCGAGGTGTTGCCAATCCCCATTTCGCCCAGCAGCAGCGCATTGCCGGGCCGCGCGCGCACCACCGCCATGCCGTGCTCCAGCGCGGCCGCGCACTGCGCGGGGGTCATGGCGGGCTCGACGCTGCTGTCGGCCGTGCCCCACCCCACCTTGGCGTCCACGAGCCCCGGGCGCGGCGCAAAAGCGTGGCGCACGCCGCAGTCGACGACGGTCAGCGCCAGACCGTGCTGGCGCGCCAGCACGCTCACGGCCGCGCCACCGGCCAGAAAGTTTTCCACCATCTGCCACGTGACCTCGCTCGGGTAGGCCGAGACGCCGCGCGCCGCCAGCCCATGGTCGCCCGCAAACACCACCAGCTGCGGATCGCGCAACTGGGGGGCCTCGTCGCCCAGGATGAGCCCGATGCGCAGCGCGAGGGATTCCAGGCGCCCGAGCGAGCCCTGCGGCTTGGTTTTGTCGTCGAGCAGCGCCTGCAAGCGCGCGGCCAGCGCCGCATCGTGCACATCGGGTACGTCGGGAAGGGACACAGACATCGATCGCTCCTTGTCGAACAGGGGGGGGATCACGGCCGACCGGGGGCCACCAGGGCCTCGAGCACGCCGGGTTGGAACTGCGTGTCGATCCCGTCGGCCAGCGCATCAAAGATCGACGACAGCGGTCGGGCGCGGGCACCAAACAGGGCGTGCAAGACACGCGCATCCTCGAACAGGCCGTGCAGGTACACGCCCAGCACGTTGCCCGCCGCGCTTTGCCACGCCAGACCGGGCACCACGGTGTGCAGCGCCTGCCCGGCGGCCACCAGCCCGGGGTGGGGTGCCGTCTGTCCGTGGTGGATTTCGTAGCCCGACACCGCCACACCCGACAGCGCGGACCAGGCCCCCCGGCATGGCCCCAAGCGGACCTGGGTGCGGCACACGGTTTTGTCGCGTTCGAACACCGTGACCAGGGGCAGCAGGCCCAGCCCGGGGGCGTTGCCGTCGATGCCGTGCGGGTCGATGAGCGCCTCGCCCAGCATTTGCAAGCCCCCGCAGATCCCCAGCACCGGGCGGCCGCTGGCGGCGTGCTGGACCACGGCCTGGTCCAGCCCGCGGGCGCGCAGCCAGGCCAGATCGTCCGCCGTGGCCTTCGAGCCAGGCAGGACGATCCAATCCGCGCCCGCGCAGTCGGCGGGCTGGCGCGCCCAGACCAGGCGCACCCCCTCCACATGGCGCAGGGGTTGGAATTCGTCCAGGTTGCTCAACCGTGGGTAGGCGATGACCGCCACCGTGGTGCGCACCACACCGGCGGCGCTAGCGCGGTCGTCAAAGACGCCGTCTTCCTCGGGCAGCCCGTGGTCCCAGCGCATGGGCACGGTCGCCACCGTAGGCACGCCGGTGAGGGCCTGCAACTGTGCGGGCGCGGGCGCCAGCAGGGCCGGGTCGCCGCGAAACTTGTTGAGGACGAAACCCCGCAACTGCCCACGCACATCCTCCGGCAGCAGCGCCCACGTGCCATAGAGATGCGCAAATGCCCCGCCGCGGTCGATATCGGCCACCAACAGCGCGCGCGCTTGCGTGTGGCGCGCCACGGCCAGGTTGACGATGTCGCTGGCTTGCAGGTTGATTTCGGCCGGCGAGCCGGCGCCTTCGATCACCACCAGGTCGTGTTCCGCGCGCAGCGCATCCAGCGCTGCGGCCACGTCCGGCCAGACCCGTGCGCTGCGCTCGCGCCACGGCAGCGCGCCCAACGCCGGCGCCACGCGGCCGAGCAGCACCACCTGGCTGCGCGTGTCGGCCTCGGGCTTGAGCAGCAATGGGTTCATGCGCACGTCCGGCTCTACCCCGGCGGCCAGCGCCTGGAAGTACTGGGCCGCGCCGATCTCCCCCTCCCCGCCTTGTGGCAACGCCACCACGCGCGCGTTGTTGCTCATGTTTTGCGCCTTGAAGGGCGCCACGCGCCAGCCCTGGCGCGCGTACCAGCGGCACAGCGCCGTGGCCAGCCAGCTCTTGCCCGCGCCGCTGGAGGTCCCCCACACGATCACACAGCGTGCCGTCACGGCTCACCCTCCCCCGCTTGGACGGCGGCCAGCGCGGCATCGAGCGCCGCCAACGCCTGTGGTGGTTGCGCGCTCAGCCGCCACCAACCCGGCAGCCCAAACGAGGCCGCATCGCGCAGCTTGACGCCGTGGGCGCGCAAAGCTTCGGCATCGATGGGGTGCGGTGGCCGCGCGCACACGAACGGCGTCACACTGGGCTGGCAGCGCCAGCCGCGGCGCGTCAGCAGCGCCACGAGGTCCGCCTTCCAGCGCTGCAGCGTGGGCAGCGTGGCACGCAACCAGCCCTGGGTGGCGTCATCGGTCCAGGCATGCAGCAGCGCCACACCATCGGCCCCCAGCGGCCACGACGGCGCCATAGCATCCAACGCGGCCACATCCGCCGCGTCCGCCTGCAAGGGTGCCACCACATAGGCCGCGCGCACGCCGGTCAGGCCCAGCGCTTTGTTGGGCGACCACAGTTGCCAGACGCGTTCGCGCATGGTGTCGTGCAGCCCGGTGTCATCGTGCAGGCGCAGCGGCGCATAGGCCAGATCCAGCGCCACGGGCCGGCACGGATCGGCCAGCAGCGCGGCGGCCACGGCGGGGTCCTCCGGTTGCCCCAGCGGGCTGCCCGGATCGCACAGCCACGCCAGCTGCGCCTGCTGCGGTTGGCGCACACGCCGCAGTCCCCACAGCGCCGCCGCGTGCGCGTAGTCGCCATACCCGTGCGGCGGCAGCCAGACGCGGCGCAGGCCGCCGCGCGCGCACCACGCGGTCCAGCGCATGATCCACTCGCTGCCGCTGGCCGCCATCAGGATGCGCCCGGGCGGCACGCCGTGCAAGCGCGCCAGCCGCTCGCGCAGCGCCTGGTAGGTGGGGTCTGGGTAGCGGGTGCGAGCGGCCGCCTGCACCCGCGCCCAGGCGTGGGGGCACGGCCCGCAGGCGTTGGCGTTGGTGGAAAAGTCCCAGTCTGCGGGGCCGCGGGCATCCGGGCCGCCGTGCGATCGGGCGCCGGTCGCGGTCGCGTGGCCGGCGCCTGCCCGGCTGGGGGCTGGCACCGGCCGCCGGGTGCGGGCAGCGTTCAGGGCCATGCCGCCCACCCTCCGCACCATGCCACCCCTGCGGCCAGCAGCGCGCAGCCGGCCACGACCCGGCCGCACACGCGCAACGCCGCAGCGGTGTCGGCCGGCCCCGGCGTGCGGCCCGTGGCGTGCAGGGTGTAGACGCCGGGTTTGTCCAAGCGCACGTCCAGCGCCAGCGCCAACGCACCCATCGGCCAGCCCCCGTTGGGCGAGGGCGTGCGCCGCGCCTGGGCCGCCAGCCCTTCGTCCGGCCGGCGCCCGGCCGCGGCAAACAGCAGCAGCGCGGTCAGCCGCGCCGGCCACCACGACAGGGCGTCATCGGCGCGCGCGGCCCACCAACCGGCCCAGGTCCAGTCGCGCCCCGCGCGCACACCACGGTAGCCCCACATGGCATCGGCGGTGTTGGACCAGCGGTACAGCACCGCGCCGGGCAAGCCGGCCACGGCAAACCAACACAGCGGCGCCACCACCGAGTCGTTGAGGTTTTCCGCCAGCGTGGACAGCGCCGCCTGCCGCACCCCCGCTTCATCGAGCGCGTACACGTCACGGCTGACCAGCCGCGCCACCTGGGCGCGGCCCGCGTCCAGCGATTGCGCCAGCGCGCCCTCGACCGCCGCCACCTCGTCGCGCAGCATGCGCCAGGCCAGCATGGGCTTGAGCAGCACCCCCAGGGCCACGGCCTGCGCCCACCCGTGCCATGACGACAGCGCCGTCTGCACCAGGTACGCGCCGGCGCACACGCTCAGCGCGCCCAGCAGCCAGGCCAGGGCACCCAGCAGCCGCCGCGGCCCGGGACGCTGGGGCTGCCCTGCGCGCGGCGCCACGCGATCCCCCAGGAACGCCAGCCAACGCCCCATGCCCACCACGGGATGCAGCCACGCCGGTGGCTCGCCCCACGCGCGGTCGAGCGCCAGCGCCAGCAGCACGGCCAGCGCCAGCACCGCGGGTTGGGGCCAATCCCACGCCACGACCGCCCCCAGGCTCAGGCCGCCGCTTGGCGGGTGCGCATGCCCAGCCGCGCCAGCAGCGCCTGGTCGGCGTCGACATCGGCGTTGCCCGTGACCAGCAGCTTGTCGCCATAAAAAATCGAATTGGCGCCCGCCAGAAAGCACAGCACCTGGGTCGCGTCGTCCATGTCACGCCGGCCCGCCGACAGCCGCACCTTGGCGCGCGGCATGGTGATGCGCGCGGCCGCCACGGTTCGCACGAACTCCAAGGGGTCCAAATCGGGCTGCGCGGCCAGCGGTGTCCCCGGGACCTTGACCAGATGGTTGATCGGCACCGATTCCGGATACGGGTCGAGATTGGCCAACTGGGCGATCAGACCGGCGCGCCCGGCGCGCGATTCGCCCATACCCACGATGCCCCCACAGCAGACCCGAATGCCCGCTTGGCGCACATGCTGCAGGGTTTGCAGCCGGTCTTCGTAGTCGCGCGTGGTGATGATGTGGCCGTAGAGCTCGGGGGCGGTATCCAGGTTGTGGTTGTAGTAGTCCAGCCCCGCATCGCGCAAGCGCTGGGCCTGCGGTGCGGTCAGCATGCCCAGGGTGCAGCACGCCTCCAGCCCCTCATCCTTGACCACGCGCACCAGGTCGGCCACTTTGTCCACGTCACGGTCGGTGGGGGCACGCCACGCCGCCCCCATGCAAAAACGCTGCGCCCCCGCGGCACGCGCCTGCCGCACCGCCTGCCGCACCGCTTCGGGCGTCATCACCTTGGTGGCGGTCACGCCCGTGGGGTGATGCACCGATTGGGGACAGTAGGCGCAATCCTCCGGACAACCGCCGGTCTTGATGGACAGTAGCGTGGCCAGCTCCATGAGGGTCGGATCGTGATATTCGCGATGCACGGTCTGGGCGCGATGCAACAGTTCCGGGAAAGGCAGGTCCAGCAGGGCATGCACTTCGGCCACGGACCAGGCTGCATCGGGGTTGGGGTCGCTCACCGGTGTCTTGGCCATTGCGCGACGGCCATGAAAGTGCAAAGGCTTTTCAAGAGTATCGGCAGTCAGCGTGTTCGAGGTGGTCATTTCTTCTCCAGCTTCAACTTATGGAATCGGTAATCGGGGTTGGGAGCGAGGAAGCGCCCCAGGCATGACCCCAGACATCTTCGAAAAGCAATGTGTCGATATCGGCACGGCGGCTCCAACGTTCCTTCTCCAGCATGGGCTCGTCGTAGAAGCAGTGGACGGGGCCGATGCACAGCATGGCAACAGGTTCGGCACCGTCGGGCATGCCCAGGCGCACCGCCACCGCCTTTGGGTCGAACATCGACACCCAGCCCATGCCCAGTCCTTCTGCTCGGGCTGCCAGCCACATATTTTGGATCGCGCAGGCCACCGACGCCAGGTCCATCTGCGGCAGGGTTCGGCGCCCGAACACATGGCGTTCGCGGCCTTCTGCCAGGGCCACCACCCAGACTTCGGCGGCATCCATCAGCCCCTCGACCTTCAGGCGCATGAAAGCGTTACCCCGCTCGCCCAGAGCATGGGCAGTGCGCTCGCGCTCTTGCTCCACCAGCGCCTTCAGATCGGCTCGCAAGGCACGCGAAGCGACCCGAATGAAGCGCCATGGCTGCATGTACCCCACACTGGGCGCGTGATGGGCGGCCATGAGAAGTCTGCGCATCACGGCGGGATCGACCGTGCCACCAGCGAAATGCCGCATATCGCGCCGTTCAAAAATAGCGCGGTACACGGCCTCGCGCTCGGGCGCGGAAAACGCCAGATCGTTTGCCCGTGCGGACGTCGCAACGGTCCTCATGTGGGGCTGACCTCCAGCGGGGGGCAGACGGCATAGCAGACCATTGCGCAGCAGGGGAGGTCTGGCGTCGCGGGCCAGCTTGCCGTCGGGGGTGCGGTGGTACAGCGCGGCGCAATCGAGCAGTTGGCGAGCCGTGGCTTCCGAGGGCACGAGGTCGCCGAACTGGTAGCTGTGCTTGCCCGGCGCCTGCAGGGCCACAGTGCAAGCGCGCGAGCAGCCAGCCGTACAGGCGATACCGCGCACGCGCACGCTGGCCCAGTCGGCGTGGTCAGCAAGGGCCTGTTCGGCCTGGACGGCTTCGAACAGGATTTCGCCAGCGGCCTTCTGGTCGCGCGGCGTGTCCGCTGTGCGGCAGGTGGTGCAAATGATGAGTTCGGTCATGACAGTGGGCACAGACACTCAGGGTCAGGGCATCAGCGGGCGGCGCCATTCAGCGCCCCAGCGCTCGGCCCATTGGCGGCAGCGACCGAGGGGACGGCGCGGATCATCGAAATCGACGATGACCAGGTGGTCAGCGTCGACGGGCAACTGGGGCTGCTCCAGACTGCGCCCGTCGGTGAGCAGCCACAGTGTGCGCGACGCGCTGGCGTGGCGGCGACGGAAGGCCTGCAGTTCGGCCTGAGCTTGGCGCAATGCCTCCACCAGCGGCGTACCGCCACCGCCACCCAGGCCGCTGACCCGTGGCAGAACAGACCGGCGCGCAGGTGCGGCATTCTGCACCCACTGCACACCCTGGCCGCCAAACAGCAACAGCGCCACATGCGTGCCAGCACGTGTGGCCTCTTCCACCAACCGGCTGGCAAACGCCTTGGCCAGCGCCAAGCGCCCGCCCTTGCGCATGGAACCGGAGTTATCCAGGACGATCAGGTGCAGCGTGGCCGGTCCAGCCGAAGGCAGCGTCCAATGCAGGTGTTTGCGCTGTAGCGCAGCCACGCCCTTGGCGGCCAGGGTACGAGGCCAGTGGATACGCCCCCCCACGACCACCAGCTCCGATCCCTTCGTTGGCGACAGGCCAGGCAGGACACGGCCTGGCGTGAGACATGGCCACCGCCGCTGGCCCGGCACCGCGAACACCCGGCCAGCGGGGTGGCTCAGACTTTTTTTGACACCAGCCCTCCAGCAGGCAGACGGATGGCGATATCTTCGGACTGCGGGGCCAACGCACCCCAGTCACCCTCGGGCGCAGGATGGACGACACCACCCGCAGCGCAGTCGCTGGTGGGCGGACTCTGGGGCATGGACGTTCGGGCCGCAGGCAGCTGGGACTGCATCGGAGCGGGAGTCTGCCGACGGTGGGCCAGCGCGAGTTCAGCAACCGCGTCCACATCGGCAATGCTTACCTGGGTATGACCTTGCAGGGCGGCATGGGCACGGGCGGCCCGCATCAGCACCAGGTCGCCACGCACCCCGTCCACACCGGCCTGCAGGGCCAGGCGGGTGGCGTGGGCCAGCACCGCGTCGGACCAGTCCAACCCGGTCAGCGCAGCGCGGGCCTTTTGCAACTGCGCCACCAGGGCCTCCTGGGCCGCAGCGTACTGCTGCACCACCGCCCGAGGGTTGAGGTCAAAGGCCAGGCGGGCGCGCACGATGGCCTGACGTAGTTCGGGCGTGCCGGGGTTGGCCATTTTCACCAGCAAGCCGAAGCGGTCCAGCAATTGAGGTCGCAGTTCGCCTTCCTCCGGATTCATAGTACCCACCAGCACGAAGCGCGCTGCATGCTGGTGCGAAATGCCATCGCGCTCCACCGTGTTCACCCCACTGGCAGCCACGTCCAGCAGCGCGTCCACCAGCGCGTCGGGCAGCAAGTTGACTTCGTCCACGTACAGCACGCCACCATGGGCGCGAGCCACCATACCGGGGGACAGCCGCACCGTGCCGTCGCGCAGCACGTCCTCAAGGTCGAGCGTGCCCACCAGCTGCTCCACGCTGGCGGTCAGTGGCAGGCTGACGAAAGGGGCGCCGGGCAGCAGGTCGGCCAGGGCTCGCGCCGCCGTGGACTTGGCGGTGCCGCGCGGCCCACTGATGAGCACACCGCCAATGCCCGGATCCACCGCCGCCAGCAGCAAGGCCTGGCGCAATTCGGGGTTACCCACCAGGGCCGAGAACGGGAACTGCAAGTGGCTGCCCGGCGTCAGTGCTTGCACAGGATGCGGATCAGACGTCATGTCGGTTCTCCTTGAAAACACGCCTGGTTCGCCATGGCATGAGCGAGGGGATTCCTTTCCAGACGGCCGTGGAACCGGCTTTGCCGGGCCACAGGCTGCGTCCCCCTGAGGCCGAAGGCCGGAGAGGAGGAAGACGCGCAGCGGCGCAGGGGGTGTTTCATACATTCGGTCCTTCGCCCTGCGACTCCAGGCGGTGCTCCAACGCCAGCAGGACTTCTTCGATGCGTTCGCGGTGGTCACCGGGCTGAGCCCACAGACCGCGCTGCATGGCTTCGAGCAGGCGCTCGCCGATACTGCGCAGAGCCAGCGGGTTGTGCTGTTCCAAGAAGGCGCGGTTGGCGGGATCGTGTACGTAGGCGTCGGCCACCAGTGCATACTGGTGGTCCCCGATCTGGCCGGTGGTGGCGTCGAAGGCGAACAGGAAATCGACCGTGGCCGCCATTTCGGCCGCACCCTTGTAGCCGTGGCGTTGCACGCCGGCGATCCACTTGGGGTTGACCACGCGCGAACGCACCACCCGCGCGAGCTCTTCCGACAGGGTCCGCACGCGCGGGGCGCCAGGGATGCTGAAGTCACCGTGATACAGCGCCGGCTGCGCACCCCCCAGGTACTGCACGGCGGCGGCCATGCCGCCCTGGAACTGGTAGTAGTCGTCGGAGTCGAGGATGTCGTGCTCACGATTGTCCTGGTTATGCAGCACCACATCCAAGGTGGCCAGGCGGCGCTCGAAACTCGCTCGCGCGGCAACCCCATGCCCGCCAGGGCCATATGCAAAGGCGCCTGCGCGCAAGTAGGCCTGCGCGAGGTCGCCCAGTCCCTCCCAGCGCCCGCTATCGATCAGATCCTGCACACCCGCACCATAGCCACCCGGACGCGGCCCAAACACCCGCCAGCTGGCCTGGCGCTGCACGCTGTCGTCGGCCAGGCCGTGGGCGCGGGCCTCGGCAGCTTCGCGCTGCACGCGGGCACGTACCGGGTTCACGTCATCAGGTTCGTCTTCGGCGGGCACCGCCGCCACCGCCCTGACGGCAGTGTCGAACAGGTCGATCAGGCCAGGGAAGGCGTCGCGGAAGAAGCCCGAGACGCGCAGCGTCACGTCCACCCGCGGCCGCTGGCGCATCGCCATGGGCAGCACCTCGATGTCCACCACCCGGCCACTGCCGGGTGCCCATTTGGGCCGAACGCCCAGCAGGGCCATGGCCTGGGCCACGTCCTCACCGCCGGTGCGCATGGTGCTGGTGCCCCAGACCGACAAGCCGACCGCTGTCGGGTAGCAGCCGTGGTCCTGCAGGTGGCGCTCGATCAACCGGTCGGCCGCCAATGCACCCATCGCATAGGCGGTGGGGGTGGGCACGGCGCGGGTGTCTACGGCGTAAAAATTGCGACCGGTAGGCAGCACGTCGGGCCGCCCGCGCGAGGGCGCACCGCTGGGACCGGGCGGCACGAAGCGGCCGCGCAGGCCGCGCAGCAGCTGGGTCATTTCCTGTTCGCCGCAGGCATCCAGCCGCGGGGCCAGCACGCCCTGCACCTGGGCCAGCACCGCCGCGGTCTGCGGCCACTGCGCGGCGTCCGGCAGGTTGGCATCGGCCAGCCAACGGGCGGCCAGCTTTTCAATGCGTTCGCGGGTGTGGCCTGCGTGGCGCCAGGGTTCGTCGCCCATGGCCTGAAGGGCGGCCGGGCGCGGGCCCTGCCAGGGCTGGGACCAGTCCGGGTTCAGGGGGTCAAACCCCTCCAGCCCCAGGTCGGCAGCAATGGCCTGCAGCAGGCTGCCCTGCCCCACGCCCTTGCCACGCGGAAAGCGCGCCAGCGCCAGCAGGGTGTCGGCGCGCTGGCGGCCCGTGGGCGAGCGGCCGAACACGTGCAGACCGTCGCGGATCTGAGATTCCTTGATCTCGCACAGGTAGGCGTCCAGGCGCTGCAGCACGCGCTGGCGCGTCGCGTCGTCGGCCGGCGGCTCGAAGCCCAGGTCGGCGTGCAGGCCGTGGGCGATGACGTGGTCGAGAATGTTCTGGCGCAACCGCGCGGCGCGGCGCGGGTCCAACGACAAGGCCTCGTAGTACTCGTCCATCTGCCGCTCCAGCACCTGCAGCGGGCCGTAGGTCTCGGCGCGCGTGAGCGGCGGCATGAGGTGGTCGATGATGACCGCCTGCGTGCGCCGCTTGGCCTGGCAGCCTTCGCCGGGGTCGTTGACGATGAAGGGGTACAGGTGCGGCAGTGGGCCCAGGATGGCGTCGGGCCAGCACTCGGCGCCCAGGGCCACGCTCTTGCCTGGCAGCCATTCGAGGTTGCCGTGCTTGCCCACGTGCACCAGCGCGTCGGCAGCCCAGGTGCGGCGCAGCCAGAAATAAAAGGCCAGGTAGCCGTGCGGCGGCGCCAGGTCGGCGTCGTGGTAGCTGGACAGCAGGTCCAGATCGCGCCCACGCGCAGGCTGAATGCCCACGAACACCCGCCCCAGGCGCAGGCCGGGGATCATGAAGCGGCCGCCGCGCACCATCGGGTCCTGCTCCGGTGGACCCCACAGGGCGATCACCTCGGCCTGGCGTTTGGGGGCCAGCGCTTGAAAGGCCGACAAGTAGTCGGCCATGGCCAGACTCTGGCCCACGGGACGGTGGTCGTTGGCGTCGAGGTGGTTGGTCACCCCTTCGATCAGACGGGCCATCAGCGCATCGCCGCCGTCGGGTAGCTCGCCCGTGTCGTAGCCCTGGTCACGCAACGCCTGCAGGATACCGACCACGGTGGCCGGTGTGTCCAGACCCACACCGTTGGCCAGGCGTGCGTCGTTGTTGGGATAGTTGGCCAGCACAAGGGCCAGCCTGTGCTGGGCGACCGGGGTGTGGCGCAGCCGGCACCAGCGCTGGGCCAGTTCGGCCACGAAGTCGATACGCTCGTCATCAGGCTGGTAGCGCACAACGTCCACCTCGGCCCGCTCGCAGCGCCTGGCCAGGCCCTTGAAGCTGATGGCGCGGGTACCGATGCGGCCATCGACCTCGGGCAGCACCACTTGCATCGCCAGGTCGCGCGGTGCCAGGCCGTGCGGGTCATCGGCCCATTGTTCGCGCGCACAGCCGGCGGTGATGAGCTGCAGCACTGGCGCATCGCCAGCCAGTCCAACCGGGTCTGTCCCGTCGGGGTCCACGCCGTCGAGCGCACCGATGGCAAAGCTGGTGGCGTTGAGCACCACGTCCACTGCGTGCTCGGTGGCCAGGGCCTGCAGCGTCGCCAGGGTGGCAGGCGCCTTGAGCGAGTCCACCGCCAACGCCAGCACGTTCAGGCCGCGCCCGTGCAACGCAGCCAGCAGCGCGTCGAACACCGCCGTGTTGCCGGCCTGCACGTGCGCACGGTAGAACACCAGCAGTGCCACCGGCTGCCCGGCCCGCCAGGCCAGCGGCTGTGCCGGCTGGTAGCGCAGGGTCGACGGCATGGGCTGCGGCGGCGCCGGCTCGGTCCCTGCAGCCCAGACGCGGTGGTGGATGAACTCGAAAAACGCGCGTGCGTTGTCACGCCCTCCCTCACGCAGGTATCGCCAGAGCCGGCGGCTGTCATCCACGCCAGCCGTCCCGCGCTGCAGCAGCAAGGGGTCTTCTAGCGCCTCGCCGGAGAAAATGGACAGCCACTGCCCGTGCCGCCGCGCCAACTCCACCGACTGCTCCACCACGTAGGCCCAGTCAGCCGGCGCACCCAGGTGGTCGATCACCACCACGCGCGCATGGCGCAGCACGTCGTCCGCATAAAAGTCCATGGATGCGGGCTGGCGCAGCCACATGAGATTGGCCAACCGCACCGTGGGGAAGTCCGGCGGCAGCGTTTCCACGGCGTCGGCCAGCAGCGACAGCGTGGTGTCGGCCGCGCTGAGCACGATGATGTCGGCCGGTGTCTGCGCGACGCGTACGATGCCTTGGCCACCATCTTCGACGTGGCCGCCCGGGCGGGTGGACAGCAGGTGCATGGGCGGGTGTCCCGTTCAAGCCGTGGCGGGGACCAACTCGGCCTGCAGCTCGCGCAGCAGCTGGTCAGCGTCCAGGTGGTCGCCAATGAACACCAGGCGGCTGATGCGCTCCTCACCAGCGCGCCAAGGACGGTCGAACTGGCTGTCAAAGCGCTGCCCGACACCCTGCACCAGCAGGCGCATGGCGGCACTGGGCAGCGCCACGAAGCCCTTGACGCGGTAGATCTCGTGGCGGCGCACCAGGGCCACCAGCGCGTCGAGCAGGCGCTGGCGGTCGGTCACATCCAGCGTGAGCGACAGGGAATCGAACTCGTCGTGGTCGTGGTCCTCTTCCTCGTCGTGGTGGGTCTTGCGGGTGTCGATCACGTCTTCCACCGCACGGCCCATGCCCAGCAGTAGGTCGATGTCCACGCGCCCATGCTGGGCGTGGATCAGCTTCACGCCGTCCGGGGTTTGACCGCGCACGATGGTCTCCACCCGGGCCAGGTCGCCGCCGTCCAGGGCATCGGTCTTGTTGATCACCACCAGGTCGGCGGTGGCCAGCTGGTCTTCGAACAGCTCCGCCAGCGGCGAGTCGTGGTCGAGGTTTTCGTCGGCGCGGCGCTGCGCGTTCACTGCCTCCGGGTCTTGGGCGAACTGCCCAGCAGCCACGGCTGGTGCGTCCACCACCGTCACCACCGCATCCACCGTGAAGCTGTTGCGCAGGCTGGGCCACTGAAAGGCCTGCACCAGCGGCTTGGGCAAGGCCAGGCCGGAGGTCTCGATCACCAGGTGGTCGATCTGGTCACGCCGGGCGGCCAGCTGTTCCATCACCGGAGCGAACTCCTCTTGCACGGTGCAGCACAGGCAGCCGTTGGCCAGCTCAAACAGCTGGCCGTTGTCGCGGCCGTCTTCATCACAGCCGATGCCGCAGGCGCGCAGCAGTTCGCCGTCGATACCCATGGCACCGAATTCGTTGACGATGACCGCGATGCGACGGCCTTGCGCGTGCTTGAGCAGGTGGCGCAGCAGGGTAGTTTTGCCGGCCCCGAGGAAGCCGGTGACGATGGTGGCAGGGATTTTCTGGAGGTTCATGGGATACGTCTCGATGGAAGTGAGGGGACGGCGGCGAGTGCTTCAGTTGTGTATCGTTCTTTCTGTAAATTCCATTTTGCCGGTTGTCTGCTGGGCGGGGATCTCCGGCGCTACGCGCCTACGCTCCCCGCCCAGCAGACAGCGCGAGGGTGGGTCTGACGCCATGACTTCGAGAAAGGGGTGTAACCCTCATGGCAATACGAGTCGAAACCAACCCCTTGGAAGCCGCTTATGCGATCTTGCT
>NZ_VJOL01000058.1 GCF_007556705.1 Tepidimonas thermarum
GGGCATCACGGTGGGCAATGCGCTGCTGCCGGCCTTGAACAACTTGGTGGGCGCGTTGATGGGGCCGATCGATAGCCTGGCCCATCTCGCCGAACGGTTTCCTATCGTCACGCAAGTGGTCGTGGGCGGGGTGGCGTGGATCAGACGTTGGCCAACCGCCCGGCCATCAGGATGCTGGCGTGCAGGCGCTGCGCGGTCTCGCCGATGGCGCGCTGCGGCGCATGGCTGCTGGTGAGCAGCTTCCACACCATCTCGTCGTCGGCCTGGAAGCGGCACAGCAGCGTGTTGTGGCTGGCCAGCTTGACGATCTGCGCGGGCGACAGCGCGGCGATCAGGTCGGCGGACTCTTCGCTCAGGCCCAGGCGGAAGGTGGCCTCGGCCTTGTCGGCGCGGATGAGGCGCTGCGCCAGCATCAGGTAGGTCAGGTTGGCCTCGCGGATCTCGGCCAGCAGTTGCTCGCGGTCGGCATCGGTGAGGTTGGCGGCGGTGGCGGTCATGGCAGGGCTCCTTGTCATCGGGTTCCGCGCACCGGGCTGAGGGGTTTAGCACAGCCCGAAAAGCGTCGGTGCGTTGAAAAGGATTGTGAAAATCCCCCTGCTCAACTTGAATCGGAAGGTGTCTGTTCGGCCTGTCGGACACGCGCCGGCGGCGTGTCAGACAACTTCCTACACCGACCCCGCCACACCGCGCGGGACCGCGCGCCGCTCAACCCGCGCCGCGCTGCAGGCGCTCGCTTTTCCAGTACACGTCGTCGCCCCCATCGAGCCGGTTGAGCACGCGCGCCAGCACGAACATCAGGTCCGACAGGCGGTTGAGGTATTGGCGCGGGGCGTCGTGGATGGCCTCCTCGTTGCCCAGCGCCACCACGCTGCGCTCCGCGCGCCGCGCCACGGTGCGGCACACGTGGGCCTGGGCCGCGGCGCGCGTGCCCGCGGGCAGGATGAACTCCTGCAGCCGGGGCAGGCGCTCGTTGTAGTGTGCCAGCGCCTCGTCCAGGGCCAGCACCGCCTCGGGCTTGAGCAGCTCGTAGCCGGGGATGCTGAGCTCGCCCCCCAGGTTGAAGAGCTGGTGCTGAATTTCCACCAGCAGGGCGCGCACATCGTCGGGCATGGGCTCGCACAACAGCAACCCGATGTGGGAGTTGAGCTCGTCCACGTCGCCCATGGCGTGCACGCGCAGGCTGTTTTTGCTGACGCGCTGGTTGTTGCCCAGGCCGGTGGTGCCCGCGTCCCCGGTGCGGGTGGCGATTTGTGTCAGGCGATTGCCCATGGGTGTCCTCCGTGGCACGATGCAAGCCGATAATCCGCCCATTATCGGCAACCGCCGCCCCGCCCGGCCCCACCGCTTGGAGAGTCCATGAACGCCCCCCTGCCCACCCCTGTGCTGCCCGAGGTGCATCCGCGCCCGGTGCCGCCCGAGGCGCTGGCTGCACTGCAAGCCCGCTTTGGGTCGCGCCTGTCCACCGCCGCGGCGGTGCGCGAACAGCACGGCCGCGACGAGTCCGCGTTTACGCACGTGCCGCCGCCGGCGGCGGTCGTCTTTGCCGAATCGACGGCTGACGTGGCCGACGCGGTGCGCCTGGCGGCGCGCTGGCGCGTGCCCGTGATCCCGTTTGGCGTTGGCTCCTCGCTCGAGGGGCACCTGCTGGCCGTGCAGGGCGGCATCAGCCTGGACGTCAGCCGCATGAACCAGGTGCTGGCGGTGCAGCCCGAGGACCTGACCGCGACCGTGCAGCCGGGAGTGACGCGCAAGCAGCTCAACGAGGCGGTCAAGCACCTGGGCTTGTTCTTTCCCATCGACCCGGGGGCCGATGCCTCGATCGGCGGCATGGCCGCCACGCGCGCCAGCGGCACCAACGCCGTGCGCTACGGCACCATGCGCGAAAACGTCCTGGCGCTGGAAGTGGTCACCGCCCGCGGCGAGGTGATACGCACCGGCACGCGCGCGCGCAAGAGCAGCGCCGGCTACGACCTCACGCGGCTGTTCGTCGGCAGCGAGGGGACGCTGGGCGTCATCACCGAAATCACCGTGCGCCTCTACCCGCTGCCCGAGGCCATCTCGGCGGCCATCTGCTCCTTCCCCAGCGTCGAAGCGGCCGTGCGCACCACCATCGCCATCATCCAGATGGGTGTGCCGATCGCGCGCTGCGAGCTGCTCGATGCGCGCACCGTGCGCGCCGTCAACGCGCACAGCAAGCTGGGCCTGCGCGAGGAGCCGATGCTGCTCATGGAGTTCCACGGCTCGCCCACCGGCGTGCGCGAGCAAGCCGAGCTGGTGCAGGCGATCGCCGACGAGCACGGCGGTCAGGCGTTCGAATGGGCCACCACGCCCGAGGAGCGCACGCGCCTGTGGACGGCGCGCCACAACGCCTACTTCGCCGGAGTGCAAAGCCGCCCGGGCTGCCGCGCGATCACCACCGACGCCTGTGTGCCGATCAGCCGGCTGGCCGACAACGTGCTCGCGGCCGTGGCCGAAGCCGACGCGGCCGGCATCCCGTACTTCATGGTCGGGCACGTGGGCGACGGCAACTTCCACATGGGCTACCTGATCGACCCGGACAATGCGGCCGAGCGCGCCACCGCCGAGCGGCTCAACCACGCCCTGGTCGAGCGCGCGCTGGCCAGCGGCGGCACCTGCACCGGCGAGCATGGGGTCGGCCTGCACAAAATGGGCTTTTTGCGCGCCGAAGCCGGTGATGGGGCGATCGCGCTGATGCGCGCCATCAAGGCCGCGCTGGACCCGGACGACATCCTCAACCCGGGCAAGATTTTGGCCGGGTGACCAGGCAGCGCTGCCCCGCCCCCGGGGGCGGCCATCATCGGCCCTGCCGCCCCGATCAGGCGGCAGCCACCGCCCCCGGTTGGTTGGCCGCGACGGGCAGGCGGTAGCCCCACACGGGCCGCCCATCGGGGCAGCGCCAGCACACGCTGGGCGGCCAGCCCGGCACCTCGAACTCCAGGCTCACCAGCCAGGCGCCGGGCTTCATTTCCGATGCGGCCTTGGTCGCGGCGCGCGGCATGGTCTCTGGGCGCTGAAACAGGTACACCATGTCATAGGCCGACCAGTCGTCGGCCCAAAAGTCGCCATGGCGCACCTGCGCGCCCGGGCAGCGCAGGCCCGCCAGCAGCCGCAGCACCCAGGCGCGCTCGATGCCCATCAGCTGCGCATCGGGGTAGGCCCGCTCCAGCGCGCGCAGGCCATCCCCCAGGCCGCAGCCGGCATCCAGAATGCGCGCGCGTGGCGGCAGCCAAATCGCCTCGCGCAAGCCGTCGAGCGCACCCGCGGGGGTGGGATACAGCGGGGCATCGCGCCACGCCCGCCAGGGGTAGAGCGCCAGCGCCAGCGCCAGCAGCAGCACCCACACCCACGCGGGCGGCAGCGGCAACAAGCCCGCCGCCAGCACCCACGACAGCGGAAAGCCCAGCGCCATCACCATGCGCCGCATCGGGGTGCCGCCGCGGCGGATGGCCCACACCAAGGCCAGCAGGGCCACGATGCCAAACGCCTCGGCCACCGGGCGCTGCAGGCCCACGCGCAGGACCACATACCCGGCCCAGGCCGCCAACCACAGCGCCAAGGCCGGCAGCGGCCAGCGATCCGGTGCAGACGCGGCGCGGCGCGGCGTCATCCCTGCAAGGCGCGCAGCCGCTCGATCAGGCCGTTGAGCTCGTCCAGCGACGCGAACGCGATCGCCAGCTCGCCCTGCTCCTGCACCCGGCCGTTGCGCTTGAGGCGTTTTTTGACGCGCACCTCGACCTCGGCGGCCAGCAGTTCGGCAAGCTCCTCCTCCACCCGGCGCACGTCGCGTGGTTTTTCGGCCTTGGGGCGCGGGGGCGTGAGCGCAAACTCGGCCGTCAGGCGCTTGACCAGCGCCTCGGCTTCGCGCACCGACAGGCCCTTGGCCGCAATCTGGTGCGCGGTGGTGATTTGGGTGGCGCGGTCCAGGCTCAGCAGCGCGCGCGCGTGGCCCATGTCGAGGTCGCCCGCCATCAGCATGGTCTGCACCGGCTCGGCCAGCTGCAGCAGGCGCAGCAAATTGGTGGCGGCGCTGCGCGAGCGACCGACGGCCTGCGCGGCCTGCTCGTGCGTCAGGCCAAACTCCTTGATCAAGCGTTGCAGGCCTTGCGCCTCTTCCAGCGGGTTGAGGTCTTCGCGCTGGATGTTTTCGATCAGGGCCATCGCCGCCGCGGCCTCGTCCGGCACCTCGCGCACCAGCACCGGCACCTCCTCCAGCCCGGCCAGCCGGGCGGCACGAAAGCGCCGCTCGCCCGCGATGATTTCGTACACCGGGCGCGCGCCACGGGCACCGTCGGCAAAGGGCTGCCCCGCCGGGCTGGCGTGCCAGGCCGCCAACCGCTGGGCGCCGACGTCGTCGGCCAGGCGGCGCACCAGCACCGGCTGCATCACGCCCTGGGCGCGGATGCTTTCGGCCAGCTCGTACAGGGCGCCCTCGTCCATGCGCGTGCGTGGCTGGTAGGCGCCAGGCACCAGGTCGCTCAGGCGCAGCTGGCGCGGGGCATCGCGCATCGTCGCGTCGGTTTCGACCGCTGGTCCCAGCAGCACTTCCAGGCCGCGGCCCAGTCCTTTGGGTTTTTTGGTTGCCATCATGCAAGGTCTCGGGATGCCGTGTGGGGGGTGCCGGGCGCGCCGTCGCACCACGGCGCGATCCAGTCCAGCGCCTGCGGCCAGTCACCCAGGCCGGATTCGGCGTTGAGGTGGCCGCGCGCCCCGGCGTCGATGAAGCGGCTGCCCCAGGCCTGGGCCAGCGCCTGGGCACGCTCGAAGCGGCAGTAGGGATCGTCGCGGCTGGCCACCAACACGCTGGGGAATGGCAGCGCGCGGCGCTCGATCGGCGCCCAGCCCGGCAGGCGCGCACCCAGGTCCGGCTGCTCGACGTCGCCGGGCGCCACCAGCAGCGCCCCGCGCACACGGCCTGTGTGACGCGAGTGGGCCGCCCACGCCGCGGTCAGGATGCAGCCCAGGCTGTGGGCCACCAGCACCAGCGGGCCGGGCGCATCGGCCACCACGTCCTCCAGCCGGGCCATCCAGTCCCCACGCCGGGGCGTCAGCCAGTCGTGCTGTTCGACGCGCACGAAGCCGTGGAGCCGCTCCCAGCGCGACTGCCAGTGATCCGGGCCGCTGCTGAGCCAGCCCGGCAGCGTCAACACCTGCACCGCCATCCGCGCCCCCGTTCAAAGACGCTCGACGCGGGCGACCATCTCGCGCGCGAAATCGACGAAGGCCTTGGAGCCGCGCGCCGCGGGGTCGAACACCACCCCCGGCAAGCCATAGCTGGGCGCCTCGGCCAGACGCACGTTGCGCGGGATGACGGTGTCGAACACTTTGTCGCCAAAGTGCCCCTTGAGCTGCTCGCTGACCTGCTGCTGCAGGGTGATGCGGGCGTCGAACATCACGCGCAGCAAACCAATGAGCTTGAGATCGCGGTTGAGGTTGGCGTGCACCTGCTTGATGCTGTTGACCAGATCGGACAGGCCCTCGAGCGCGAAATACTCGCACTGCATGGGCACGATGACGCCGTGCGCCGCGCACAGCCCGTTGAGCGTGAGCAGGCTCAACGACGGCGGGCAGTCGATAAGGACGAAATCGTAGTCGTCTTGCACGCCTGCCAAGGCGTCGCGCAGGCGGTGCTCGCGCCGTTCCAGCGTGACGAGCTCGACCTCGGCGCCGGCCAATTCGCGGTTGGCGCCCAGCACGTCGTAGCCCGCCGCGTCGCTGCGGCGCGCGGCCTCGGGCACGGTGGCGCCGCCCAGCAGCACCTCGTACACGGTGGGGTCGAGCGCCCGCTTGTCCACGCCCGAGCCCATGGTGGCGTTGCCCTGGGGGTCCAGATCGACCATCAGCACGCGCTGCCCCACTTTGGCCAGCCCGGCGGCCAGGTTGACCGTGGTCGTGGTCTTGCCGACGCCGCCTTTTTGATTGGCAATGCAAAACACCCGTGCCATCGTCAAACCCTCGGCGCGCTGGCGGCGGACGAAGCCCAAGCGGACAGCCCCGGCGCGGCGCGGCGCGTTGGCAGCGGCCCAGGGGCAACGAAAGCAGCGGAGTGGACAACACCGAACATGACGCGGTCCCGCAGTGGCATGTGGACGATAACGGCAGCGCCGGGCGCATGGCCGGCGGCAGGGCTGGAGTTTACGGGGATTCGGCGGGCGCGGAACGCATCCACACCAGGCACCGCTGCGCACCCAGGCCGGGCACGGTCAGCGGTTCCACGTGAAACACCTCGATGGTGGCCGGCAGGGCGGCGAGTTCGTCGTGCGGCACCCGCCCTTTCATGGCCATCCACACGCCGTTGGGGGCCAACGCATGGCGTGACCAGGCGGTAAAGTCCACCAACGACGCAAAGGCGCGCGAACAGACCACGTCATAAGCCTCGCGCAGCGACTCGACCCGCGCGTGCAAGCCCCGCAAGCGGGGCAGCCGCAGGCGGGCCGCCACCTGCGCCACGAATGCCGCCTTTTTGGCCACCGCATCGACACAGGTCACGTGCAGGTCCGGGCAGGCGATGGCCAACACCACGCCGGGCAGCCCGCCCCCGGAGCCGACATCGAGCACACGCACACCGTCGTGCCGCTGAGCGCCCTGCCCCGCGAGCTGCCGACGCAGCGGCCCCACCACCGCGAGGCTGTCCAGCAGGTGGTGCGTCAGCATATCCCCCGGCTCACGCACCGCCGTCAGGTTGTACACGCGGTTCCATTGCACCAACGCGTCCAGGTAGTCGAGCAACTGACGCACCGCGGCATCGGGGAGGGTCAGCGCCAGCGCCGCCAAGCCCTCGCGCAGCGCCGCCTCCTGCGCGTCAGCGCTCATGCCGCGCGCGCCTCTGGGCCGGCATCGCCGCCGGCGTCACCAAACCCCTTGAAGCGCCCGCGCTTGAGGTGAATCAGCAGCAACGAGATCGCCGCCGGTGTCACCCCGGAAATGCGGGCCGCCTGCCCCAGCGTCTCCGGCCGGTGTTGCTGCAATTTTTGCCGCACCTCCACGCTCAGGGCCGACACCTGCATGTAGTCCAGATCGGCGGGCAACTTCAGGTGCTCGTAGGCCGCGGCGCGCTCGACCTCGTCGCGCTGGCGCTCGATATATCCCGCGTACTTGGCGCCAATCTCCACCTGCTCCACCACCGGCGCATACAGATCACCCAGCGTTTCACGTGAAACCGCAGCGTCCGCAAAGCGCCCGCCGGCCAGCGTCATCAGCGCCTCGTAGCCCACGCCGGGACGCCGCAGCAGGTCGAACAGGTTGTATTCGTGCTCGATGGCCTTGCCCAGGACGCGCTGCGCTTCGGCGGCGGCCACGATGCGGGGGTGGACCCACGTGGACTTGAGCCGTTCGGTTTCACGTGAAACCGCGTCGCGCTTGCGACAGAAGGCATCCCAACGGGCATCGTCCACCAGGCCCAGGCGGCGCCCGATTTCGGTCAGCCGCAGGTCCGCGTTGTCCTCGCGCAACTGCAGGCGGTACTCGGCCCGGCTGGTGAACATGCGGTACGGCTCGGTCACGCCTTTGGTGATCAGGTCGTCCACCAACACGCCCAGATAAGCCTGATCCCGCCCCGGGACCCACGGCTCGCGTTCGAGCACCTGCAACGCGGCGTTGATCCCGGCATACAGCCCTTGCGCGGCCGCCTCCTCATAGCCGGTGGTGCCGTTGATTTGCCCGGCAAAAAACAGCCCCCGAATCACCTTGGTCTCGAACGTCGAGCGCAGGCCGCGCGGATCGAAATAGTCGTACTCGATGGCATAGCCCGGGCGCAGGATGTGCGCGTTTTCCAGCCCGGCGATGGAGCGCACCAACGCGTACTGGATGTCAAACGGCAGGCTGGTCGAGATGCCGTTGGGATACACCTCGTGCGTGTCCAGGCCTTCGGGCTCCAGGAAGATCTGGTGGCTGTCCTTGTCGGCAAAGCGGTTGATCTTGTCCTCCACGCTCGGGCAGTAGCGCGGGCCCACGCCCTCGATCTTGCCGGTGAACATCGGGCTGCGGTCAAAGCCGCTGCGGATGATCTCGTGCGTGCGGGGGTTGGTGTGTGTCACCCAACACGGCACCTGGGTGGGGTGCATGTCGGGCCGCCCCAAAAAGCTGAACACCGGGACTGGCTGCCCTTCGGTCTCCGAACCGGGCATGCCGTCACCTGGCTGCACCGTGCAGCGCGACCAATCGATGGTGCGGCCATCGAGCCGCGGGGGGGTGCCGGTCTTGAGCCGCCCCTGCGGCAGCTTCAGCTCCTTGAGCCGGGCCGACAGGCGCTGCGCCGGGGGGTCCCCCGCGCGGCCGGCGGCATAGTGCTCCAGGCCCACATGGATCTTGCCGTCCAGGAAGGTGCCGGCCGTCAACACCACCGCCCGCGCGCGAAAGCGTATGCCAATCTGGGTGACCGCGCCGACCACGCGGTCGCCTTCGACCATCAAATCGTCCACGGCCTGCTGAAACAGCCACAGGTTGGGCTGGTTTTCCAGCCGGCGGCGTATGGCCGCTTTGTAGAGCTTGCGATCGGCCTGGGCGCGCGTGGCGCGCACCGCCGGGCCCTTGCTGGCGTTGAGGATGCGAAACTGGATGCCCGCCTCGTCGGTGGCCAAGGCCATGGCGCCGCCCAGCGCGTCGATTTCCTTGACCAAGTGGCCCTTGCCAATGCCGCCGATGCTGGGGTTGCAGCTCATCTGGCCCAGCGTCTCGATGTTGTGGGTCAGCAGCAGGGTGCGACACCCCATGCGGGCGGCGGCCAGCGCGGCCTCGGTCCCGGCGTGGCCGCCACCGACGACGATGACATCGAATTCCTGCGGATACAACATGGACGTGCGCCCCAACGACAACGGGCCGCGACCCACCACAGGCCCGGCCCCGACATCGGCAAAGGGCTGCATTGTCCCACGTTCGGCCCAACCCTGCACGCGCTGCGCATGGCGACGCCCGGGCGCGGCCGCGGGCCGGCACGTGCCCCCTGCCGCATGACGCGGCGCCAGCACAAAAGGCTTGCCATCTGTCAAACCCCCGTCGTACAGTCTGGGGTATCGTCAGACGGTCGCAACCCTTTGGAGGACAGCACCATGAAACAAAACGTCGGCGGCATCGACCGCATCCTGCGCATCGTGGTGGGCGTGGCCCTCATCGCCGCGGCCGCCACCGGCACCGTAGGCGCCTGGGGCTGGATCGGCATCGTGCCCCTGGCCACGGGCCTGATCGGCTGGTGCCCGCCCTACGCGATCTTCGGTGTCAACACCTGCAAGACCAAAACCGAAGGGTAAGCCGTGGGCGAGCCCCATCGGTGGCGGCGTGATCGGCGGCGGGCTTGACGCCCGCTGCCCTTACCTGCCAACCATCGGCCTGCAGCGCCCGTGCCGCATCCTGGGTTTCGGGCCCTGGCGCCACGCACCATGGCACGGTGCCGCGGAGCGGCCGCGTTGGGTTGGCAAAGCGCCGGATCATTCACGCCACCATGGCCGGCGCAGCGTCGCGCAGCCGCGCAAGGGCGCGCGCGGCGCCCTGCGGGCCAAACCAACGGGCTACCTCGTGGGCAGGCTGGGCCCGATCCAACACCCAGCCCTGGATCGCATCGACACCATGGCGCCGGACGTGCCACGCCTGTGTCGCGGTCTCCACCCCTTCGGCCACCGTTTGCAGGCGCAGCAGCCGGGCAAGCCGCGCCACACCGCGCACCAGGGCGGCGTCCACCCCGTCGTGCGGGATGCCGCGCACGAATTCCCGGTCGATCTTGAGGCGATGCAAGGGCAGGCGCTTGAGCTGGGCCAGCGACGAGTGGCCGGTGCCAAAGTCGTCCAGCGCCAGCTCTATACCATGTTCCATGAGCTGGCGCAGCGCAACGCACGCGCGCTGCGGGTCGGCCATCGCGTGTGACTCGGTGATTTCCAGCTCCAACGCCTCGCCCGGCAGGCCATGGCGCTGCATCATCGCCACGATGCGCTGCGGCAAGTCGGGCAGCCGAAACTGCTGCGGTGACAGGTTGACCGCCACCCGCACCGCGGCGCCTTGGTCGCGCCACTGGCGCGCCTGCCGACAGGCCTGCTCCAGCACCCAGTCACCCAGCGACACGATGAGCCCGGTGGCTTCGGCCACCTCGATGCAGCGCTGCGGCGAGACGGCACCCAGCACCGGGTCGGACCAGCGCAGCAGCGCTTCCACCGTGGTCACGCGCTCGGCGTCCCAGTCGAACTGCGGCTGGTAGTGCAGCTGCAGCCCCCCGTGACGCAACGCGTGCTGCAGCCGCTCGTGCACGCGCAGGTGCGCGTCGACCGACGCCGCCATGGACGCCTCGAAGCGCGCCACGCCGCCGCGCCCGTCGTGCTTGGCCGCGTACATGGCCACGTCGGCAAAGCGCAACAGATCGTCAGGCGCGCACGCATCGTGTGGGAAGACCGCCACCCCGGCCGACGCGCCCATGCCCCCGAGCGCCAGTGCATCGAGCTGATACGGCTGCGCCAGGGCATGCAGGAGCTTTTCCCCCACCGCCAGGGCGGCGTCGGCGCCCGCCACCTCGGGCAAGACGATGACGAACTCATCCCCGCCCAGCCGCGCCACCACATCCATGGCGCGCACCGTCGAGCGCAGGCGGCGCGCCACTTCGATCAACAGCCGGTCACCGGTGGCGTGGCCGTGGCCGTCGTTGATGGCCTTGAAGTCGTCGAGATCCACCAACAGCACCGCGCCGGGCCGCCCGCCGCGCTGCGCCTGTTGGCAGGCCAGCCGCAGCACCTCCAGCAGCTGGGCGCGGTTGTACAGGCCGGTGAGGGGATCGTGGGTGGCCTGGTGGCGCAACACCTCGGTCAGGCGCTGCAACTCGGTGACATCGCGCAAAAACACCGCGGCGCAGGGGGTGCCGGCCACCTCACACACGCCTAGGGCGATGTCCACCGGCACCTCGTGGCCGTCGCGGTGGCGTAGCCGCAGGTTGGGCACCCGTCCCATGGGCCGGTCGTGCGGCTGGCTGAAAAACGCTTCCACCCGCTGCCGATGCCGTTGCATCAGCCCGGCCGGCATCAGCACATCCAGCGGCTGGCCGACCAGTTGCTGCGGCGCATGGCCGGTGAGCGCCTGCACCGCCGGATTGGCCAGGAGGATGGTGCCACGGGCGTCCACCAGCAAAATGCCGTCGGGGGCGGCGGTGAGCAGGGCGTGCTCCACCCGCGCGGCGTCCAGCCCGCCACCGACTTCGGCCAGGGCCTCGCGCAACTGCGCGTCGATCACCAGCCCATCCGCGGCGTCGGGGCGCCGGCCATGCGCACCGGCCATGGTCGCGTTCGTCATCGCGCCAACCCTTTGTCTTGTGGCGCCACCCGGCTCACGCCGGGCGCTGCAGGCGCGCCGGGCGCCGGTTGGCCGCGGTGTCGTGCCATTCGCCGGGCGTGGCAACCGCGCGCACGGCAACCGCGCCGCCCGCCCCGCCGCGCCAGACGGTCACCGCCTCCGCCAAGCGCTCGGCCTGCTGGTGCAGGCTGCGCGCGGCGGCGGCGATTTCTTCGACCAGCGCCGCGTTGCTTTGGGTGTTTTGGTCGAGCTGCGCCACCGCCTCGCCCACCTGCGCCACGCCGCTGGACTGCTCGGCGCTGGCCGCCGAGATTTCGTTGACCAGCTGCGTCACCTGCTGCACCTGCTGCACGATTTCACCCATGCGGGCACCGGCTTGCGCGACCAACTCGGCACCGCCCCGCACCTCGGTGACGCTGCCCTGAATCAGGGCCTTGATCTCCTTGGCCGCATCGGCGCTGCGCTGGGCCAGGCTGCGCACCTCGCCGGCGACCACCGCAAAACCGCGTCCGGCCTCACCGGCGCGGGCCGCTTCCACCGCGGCGTTGAGCGCCAGGATGTTGGTTTGGAACGCGATGCTGTCGATGACGGCCACGATTTGCTCGATGCGCTGCGAGCTGGCCGTGATGCGCTCCATGGTCTGCACCACGTTTTGCACCACGGCACCGCCGGCGGCGGCCACCTCGCTGGCGCTGGCCGCCAGCCGGCTGGCCTGCTGGGCGCTGTCGGCGTTGTGTTTGACGGTGGCGGTCAGCTCCTCCATCGAGGCGGCGGTTTCTTCCAGGCTCGCGGCGTTGCTCTCGGTGCGGGCGGACAAATCCTCGTTGCCCTGGGCTATCTGCTCGGCCACCGCGCTCACGCCGCCCACCTGCTGCGCCACATCGTCCACCAGGGCGCGCAAATTGAGCCCGGACTGGTTGATGGCGCGCAGCACCATGCCAATGTCGTCCACGCGGTCGAGGTGGAGGTTGTCCCCCGGCGAGCCGCTGGCCACCGCCTGCGCCTGCCGACGGATGGCGCGCAGCGGCACCAGAATCTGGCGCGTCAAGAACACATCGGCCAGCAACGCGGCCAGCAGCGCGGCAGCGGCCACCGCCCCTTCGGCTGCCCACGAGCCGCCCTGGGCCGCGATGACCACGCCAGTGAGCACCGGCAGCAGCGCCGCCCTCCACACCGCCAGCCGCACGCGCGCGGCGGTGGAGAGCTTTTGCAGCGTGCTGCGCCATGCCTGCCAGCCGGTGCGCACGATCAGGCCCTTGTGGAAGGCCAGCCCCTGCGCCCGCCCCTCGCGAAAGCGCCGGTACAGCGCCTCGGCCGCCTCGACCTCTGCGCGGGTGGGCGCGGTGCGCACCGACAGGTAGCCCGCGAGTTGCCCGTCACGCAGCATGGGCGTGGCGTTGGCGCGCACCCAGTAATGGTCGCCATCCTTGCGGCGGTTTTTGACCAGCGCCGTCCACGACTCGCCGCCCTTGATCGTGGCCCACATGTCGGCAAACGCCTCGGGCGGCATGTCCGGGTGGCGCACGATGTTGTGCGGCTGCCCCATGAGCTCGGCGGCGTCAAAGCCGCTGACGGCGATGAAGGCCGAATTGGCGTAGCTGATGCGCCCTTTGGGGTCGGTGGTGGACAGCAGCGTTTGGCGGCCGTCGAAGGCAAATTCGCGCTGGGTGACCGGCTGGTTGTTGCGCATGGGAAAACCTCCCTGGACATGAGCCCGTTTCCCAGCTTGCCACGCCACCGTCCGGCTGTGGTGGCCGTTTGCCCGCCATCAACACCGCGCGTGACATTTGTCACGCCAACGGCCGCTGCGGGGTGCTCCCGTGAGTCGTTTCGGCCAACACCCATGCGTTGCGGCGCGGGCCGCGTCGCACGCGGCCGGCACGCGCCAGCGCGCCCAGGGCGCGCGAGACCGTCTCCGGCGCACAGGCCGCCAGCTCCGCCAGCACCTGCCGCTGCGGTAGCTGCACGCACGGGGACTGCACGGCCACGGCCAAGCGGCGCAACACGGCTTCCACGCGCTGGGTGGCCGTGGGCAAGCGGCCGATGGCCGCCCAGTCGGCCAGGGTTTCGGCCAGGCGCGTCAACTCCGACAGCACCGCAGGCACCGGCACTTCCAGCGCGCCCGGCACCACCGGGCGCAGGCACACCCGGACCGGGGTCAGGGCGTGCGCATCCAGCGCCGCCGCATCCTGCCCGACCAGGGCGCGCAAGCCCACCGTGCGCCCGGGTCCGATGACCGCAATCGTGCGCGCCGGCCCTTCGGGCACACGGCGGCGCAGGGCCAACAGCCCCACCTTGACCGTCACCAGACGCCGCACCGGCTCATCCTGGTGCAGCAGGGTGGTGCCGGCCGGCACGGCGTGTTCGCGAACCATGCCGTGGGCCTGCGACGCCGGCAGGCGGGCCAGGAGGCAACCCGCCGCACGCACACAGTCCGTGCAGCGCACAGGCGCTCCCCCTTTCGACGAAACAGGCGGCATCGCAACCGTCATGGCGCACGCATTGTGTCCATGCCCGCCGGCCCTGTCCAGCACCGCGGCGACCGTTTTTGCGGCACGTCAATACAGCCGCTGAGCGCCCGGTGGGCGTGTTTTGAAGCGCCGGTGCAGCCAGTGGTACTGGCCGGGGTCTTCGGCAATCCAGCGCTCCAGCGCCGCGTTCATGCGGCGCGCATCGGCCACGTCGTCACCACTGGGGTAGCCGCCCCACGCCGGGAGCACCTGCACGCGGTAGCCGTGGCGGTCCAAGCGCGCGATCACCGGCACGACCGGGGCCTGGGCGGCCGCCGCCAGCCGCGGCAGCGAGGTCACGGTGGCCGCCGGTATGCCAAAAAAGGGCACGAAAACCGACTGCCGTGGCCCCAGGTCCATGTCCGGC
Source organism: Tepidimonas thermarum (assembly GCF_007556705.1). Taxonomy (GTDB): domain Bacteria; phylum Pseudomonadota; class Gammaproteobacteria; order Burkholderiales; family Burkholderiaceae_C; genus Tepidimonas; species Tepidimonas thermarum. The sequence continues at coordinate 14,158 of NZ_VJOL01000058.1, forward strand.
AACAGGTAGCCGGCCGCGCCCGCGCGCAGCGCCCGCACCAGGCCGCGCACGCCGTCGCGGCGCGAGATGACCTGCGGCGCGCCAAAGCGCGCGCGCCCGTGGCGCACCCAGCGATCGAGCCACGGATAGGCCTGTGGCGCGTAGAGGCCCGCCCACGGCCGGTCGATGGCCTGGGTCAGCCGCGTCCAGGCGGCATCCAGCCCCACGAAGTGCGGCACGAACAGCAGCCGCGGCCCCGGCGCGGCCAGGGCCTGCCAGTCGCCCTCCAGCCGCACGCGCGCCGCCACGACGTGCGCCGGGGCGTGCCACAGCCACACGCGGTCCACAAACGCCTGCCCAAACAAGCGAAAGGTCTGCCACGCCCAGCGGCGGCGCTGGCGGGCCGACGCCTGCGGAAAACACAGCGCCAGGTTGCGCCGCACCACGGCGCGCCGGCGCCGCGCCAGCGCAAACAGCGCCGCGCCCAGCAGCGCGCCCACCGCGCGCAGCAGCGGCAGCGGCAGGCGCGCGGCCAGCCGCAGCGCAGCGGGCCCCGGGGGCAGCCGCAGGCGCAGCAGCGCGTCCACGCCAGCCCCGATGTTGAACAGGGCGCGCAGGCGCGGCTGCTCGTCGAGGAAGCGCTGCGGCGGCGCCCAGACGACCGCAT
>NZ_VJOL01000059.1 GCF_007556705.1 Tepidimonas thermarum
CACTGCTTCGTGCGCTATGCCGACGACTGCAACGTCTATGTGCGCAGTTGGAAAGCCGGCGAACGAGTGATGGCGTTGCTGCGCAAGTGCTACGGCAAGCTGGCTGCGGCCATGCCGCGCCGCCCCATCCGGCCACTGCCCGATGCCCTGATCAGCCAAATCGCTGCCGGCGAGGTGGTGGAGCGCCCTGCGTCCGTGGTGCGTGAGCTGGTGGACAACGCACTGGATGCCGGCGCGCGCCAGATCACCGTGCGGCTGACCGGGGGCGGCGTGCGCCTGATCGCCGTGGAGGACGACGGCTGCGGCATTCCGCGCGACGAGCTGCCGGCGGCGCTGCAGCGCCACGCCACCAGCAAGATCCGCGACCTGCAGGAGCTCGAGGCGGTGGCGACCATGGGCTTTCGCGGCGAGGCGCTGGCGGCCATCGCCTCGATTGCGGAGGTCACGTTGTTGTCGCGCGCAGCCGACGCACCCGACGCCCACGCCTGGTGCCTGGACGCGCGCAGCGGCGAATTGCGCCCTGCCGCGCGCCCGAGCGGCACCACGGTGGAGGTGCGCGAGCTGTTCTACGCGACGCCGGCGCGGCGCAAATTTCTCAAAAGCGAGGCCACCGAACTCGCCCATTGCATCGAAGCCGTGCGGCGCCATGCCCTGGCCCGCCCGGACGTCGGTTTTGCCATCTGGCATGACGGGCGGCTGGTGCAGCAGTGGCGCGCCTGCACCGACCTCGACCCCACCCTGGCCTGGCAGCGGCGCATCGCCGATGCCTTGGGTGCGGACGTTGTCGCCGACAGCCTGCCGGTGGACACCCATGCCGGACCGCTGCGGCTGCAGGGCCTGGTCGGTTTGCCCGACGCGGCGCGCACGCGCACCGACCGTCAGTTTGCCTACGTCAACGGGCGCTACGTGCGCGACAAGGTGATCGCGCATGCGGTGCGCAGCGCCTATGAAGACGTGCTGCATGGCCAACGCCAACCCGCCTATGTGCTCTTTCTGACCATCGATCCGCGCGCGGTGGACGTCAACGTGCACCCCACCAAGATCGAGGTGCGCTTTCGCGACAGCGGTGCGGTGCACCACGCGGTGCAGCGTGCGCTCGAGGCGGTGTTGGCGGCCCCCCGCAGCGCGCTGGCCGCGCCGGACGCGAGCCTCACCGCCGCCGCGGCGCCCCCGGTTGTCGCGGTGGCCGACGCGCCGTGGGGGCCCAGCGCAGCACCAGCAACGGGCGACCTCGAACGCTTGCCGCCCGCCCCAGCGGCCTGGGACACCACCCGCTACCAGCGGCCCGCCACACTCGACCTGCGCGCGCGCGAGGCGGCCCCGCTGCCGCGCTGGGCCGGCTGGCCCGAACCGGCGTCGGCGCCCCCGCCTGCGCCCACCGGTGCTGCTGCTGTGGAACCGGCCGCAGCGCCCGCCGCGACGCCGCCCGCAGCCGAGCCCGGCACCTGGCCGCTGGGACGCGCGCTCGCGCAGTTGCACGGCATCTACATCCTGGCGGAAAACGCCCACGGCCTGGTCCTGGTCGACATGCACGCCGCGCACGAGCGCATCGTGTACGAGCGCCTCAAAGCCCAGTTCGACCGCCTGGGCGACACCGCCATGCCCAGCCAACCGCTGCTCATCCCCGCCACCTTTGCCGCCTCGCCGCTGGAGGTGGCCACCGCCGAGCGCTGCGCCGATGTGCTGCAGCGCCTGGGGCTGGACATCACGCCGTTTTCGCCGCAGACGCTGGCGGTGCGCGCCTTGCCGGCGCTGCTGGCCCAGGCCGACGCGGTGGCGCTGGCGCGCGCCGTGCTGGCCGAACTCGAGCAACACGGCGGCAGCCGCGTGCTGGAGCGCGCCCGCAACGAGTTGCTCGCCACCCTGGCCTGCCACGGCGCGGTGCGCGCCAACCGGCGGCTGACGCTGGAGGAGATGAACGCCCTGCTGCGGCAGATGGAGGCCACCGAACGCAGCGACCAGTGCAACCACGGCCGCCCGACCTGGCGCCAACTGACCCTGCGCGAGCTCGACGCGCTGTTTTTGCGCGGGCGCTGACGGCGGCACGCGCAGCGGTGACACGCAGGACAGCGGGCAGCCACCCGATTTGTTACGATCAATAATGATGAGCACACCCACCGCCTCCGCCCCGATGTCCACCGCCTGGGTCGTGGTGTTCCTGTCGCTGCTGCTGGGCGTGCAACCGCTGGCCACCGACCTGTACCTACCGGCGCTGCCCTCGATCACGGCGGCGTTGCAGGCGCCCATGGCCAAGGTGCAGGCCACGCTGTCGGCGCTGTTGTTGGCATTTGGCATCGCCCAACTGGTCTGGGGCCCGGTGTCCGACCGCTTCGGGCGCCGCCCGGTCCTGCTGCTTGGGCTGGCCGCCTACACCCTCGCCTCGGTGGGCAGTGCGCTTGCGGCCAACGTCGAGCAGCTCATCGTCTGGCGCATCGTGCAGGGGGCGGCCATGGGTGCGGCGGTGATGGGCGCGCGTGCGATCGTGCGCGACCTCTACAGCCCGGTCGAAGGCGCGCGCATGATGTCGCGCGGCCTCAGCGGCCTGGGCATCTTCGCGTGCTTGAGCGGCCCGCTGGGCGGTTGGCTGACCGAACACCTGGGCTGGCGCGCAGCGCTGGGGGTGTTGGCGGTGTTTGGCGCGCTGGGGCTTGTGCTGGTGGCGCTGCGCTTTCGCGAGACCTTGCCCGCACGCAACCCCCAGGCGCTGCGCCCGCGCGAGATGGTGCGCATCTGGGCGCGCATCGCGCGCCACCCCACGTTCTAGGCCTGGGCGCTGTTGGCGGCCACCTCCTACGGCGGGCTGTTTACGTTTTTGGCGACCTCCTCGTTCGTGTTCATCGACGTGCTGGGTCACAGCAAGACCGGTTACGGACTGCTGATGCTGTCGATGTCCACCGTCTACATCAGCGGCACGTTTGTCTGCCGATGGTTGATTCCGCGCCTGGGCGTGCGCCGCACCGTCGCGCTGGCGGCAGCGTTGACGCTGACCGGTGGCACGCTCGCGGGCGTGCTGGGCTGGCTGGGCGTGCACACCACCTGGGCCATCATGGGGCCGTTTTATCTGTTCATCCTGGCGCACGGGGTGCACCAGCCGTGCGGGCAAAGCGGGGCGGTGTCGCCGTTCCCACAGGCGGCCGGCGCGGCATCGGCCTTGGCGGGCTTCGTCATGATGGTCACCGCCTTTGGCATGGGCCTGTGGCTGGGGCAGCGCATGGCGGCGGGCGGCGCGTCCGGCGTTTACCCGCTGACCAACGGCCTGTGGTTTTGGGCCATGATGATTGCGTTGGTGGCGTGGACGCTGGTGCAGCGCCACGGCGAGGTGCGTGCGCCGGTGCAGGGGGCCATCGCGCCGGCGCGGCGCTGACACGCGCGCGGCGGGCGGTGGCAGCGGCCATAATCGCGGGCCCATGAGCGCCGCCCCCTCCGACCCTTTCGCCCCCACCGTTGCGGGTGCCCCACCGGCCCGCGCCGCCTGGCTGGCGCTGGCCGGCCCCACGGCCAGCGGCAAAACCGCCCTGGCGCTGACCATCGCGCGCCACTGGCCGGTCGAAATCATCAGCGTCGACTCGGCCCTGGTGTACCGCCGCATGGACATCGGCACCGCCAAGCCCACGGCCGCGGAGCGCGCCGCCGTGCCGCACCACCTGATCGACATCCGCGATCCGCACGAGGCCTACAGCGCGGCGGAATTCGTGCGCGACGCGCGCCACCTGGTCAATGCCATCCGCGCGCGCGGCCGCTGGCCGCTGCTGGTGGGCGGCACCATGCTCTATTTCAAGGCGCTGTTCGACGGCTTGGACGAGTTGCCACCCGCACAGCCCGCGCTGCGCGCGGCGATCGAGGCCGAAGCGCGCGCGCGGGGCTGGCCCGCGCTGCACGCCGAGCTGGCGCGCGTGGACCCCGCCACGGCGAAGCGGCTGCCGCCCACGGATGCCCAGCGCATTGGCCGCGCGCTGGAAGTCTGGCGCGCCACCGGGCAACCGTTGTCGGCGCTGCAGCGGCGCTGGAGCGCGGATGCCGACGCCGCGGCCACCGCCCCGTTGCACATCGATGGGCGGCCCGGCCGGCTGCTGTCGCTGGAGCCGCGCGAACGCGCCTGGCTGCACCAGCGCATCGACCAGCGTTTTGCCGCCATGTTGGCCGAGGGGCTGGTGGCCGAGGTGCAGCGGCTGCGCGCGCGCGGCGACCTGCACGTGGGCCTGCCGGCGATGCGCTGCGTGGGTTACCGACAGGCCTGGGAAGCGCTGGATGCCGCCGCCGCAGCGGGCCGCGCCAGCCTGACCGCGGCCCAAGAAGCGGCCTTGCACGCGCGCGGGGCGGCCGCCACCCGCCAGCTGGCCAAACGGCAGCTCACCTGGCTGCGCTCGATCCCGCAGCGCGAGGTGGTGCCCATCGGCGCCGATGCTGACGCGTGGCCGATCGTGCAGGCGCTGGTGCGCAGCGCCTGGGGGCCCGAGGGGACGGTGCCGGCCCCTGGCGTTTGAGAAGCGCCGTCCGCCCGGGCAGCCTCAGGCCGCGGCGCACAGGCGCGCGCGCGCCTGCTCGTACTCGCGCTGCAGGCGCGCCACCACCTCGGCCGCCGGGCGCACCGCATCCACCACGCCGATGCCCTGCCCACAGCCCCAGATGTCCTTCCAGGCCTTGGCGCCGGCCGAGGCGAAGTTCATCTTGCTGGGGTCGCTCTCCGGCAGATGATCGGGGTCGAGCCCGGCCGCGCGTATCGACGGCTTGAGGTAGTTGCCGTGCACGCCGGTAAACAGGTTGGTGTAGACGATGTCGTCCGAATTGCACTCGACGATGCACTGCTTGTAGGCGTCGCTGGCGCGTGCCTCGTCGGTGGCAATGAACAGCGAGCCGATGTAGGCAAAATCCGCCCCCATGGCCTGCGCCGCCAGGATGGCGCCACCGGTGGCGATCGAGCCCGACAGCGCCAGCGGACCGTCGAACCACTGCCGGATTTCCTGGATCAGCGCAAACGGGCTCTTGGTGCCGGCGTGGCCACCGGCACCGGCAGCCACGGCGATGAGGCCATCAGCGCCCTTGTCGATCGCTTTGTGGGCAAAGGTGTTGTTGATGATGTCGTGCAGCACCACGCCGCCCCAGCCGTGCACGGCCTGGTTGACATCCTCGCGGGCGCCCAGGCTGGTGATGACGATGGGGACGCGGTACTTTTCGCACAACGCCATGTCGTGCTCGAGCCGGTCGTTGCTCTTGTGCACGATCTGGTTGATGGCAAAGGGCGCCGCCGGCCGATCGGGGTGGGCGGCGTTGTGCGCGGCCAGCGCTTCGGTGATCTCGGCCAGCCATTCGTCGAGCTGCGAGGCCGGGCGCGCGTTGAGCGCCGGCATCGAGCCAACGATGCCGGCCTTGCACTGCTCGATGACGAGCTTGGGATTGCTGATGATGAACAGCGGCGAGCCGATCACAGGCAAGCGCAGCCGCTGCAGCATGGGGGGCAGTTGGGCCATGGGCAAACGTCCTGATCGAGGGTAAACAGCGGGTGCCGAACTCAATAAGCCTCCAACGCCAGCGCCTTGAGGGCGTCGGCGCCGTACACGATGGCATCACGCTGGGCGAGCGCGCGCGGCAGGATGTGCTCGGCGTAAAACCGCGCGGTGGCGATCTTGGCACGCATGAACGCGACATCGCGACCCGCCGTCAGCTCGCGCTGGGCGGCCAGCAACGCGCGCGCCATCTGCCAGCCGGCCATCAGGTTGCCTGCCAGCATCAGGTAGGGCACGCTGCCCGCGTAGGCCGCCACGGGGTCGGCCTTGGCCTGGCTGGCGATGTAGCGCACCACCTCCTCGTACGCCTCGCGCGCGGCCTGCAGGCGCACGCGCACGGCCTGCGCGTCGGGGCTGCCGTCGGCGGCGAGCGCGGCCTCGGTGGCCTGCACCTGCGCCGCCACGGCCAGCGCGACCGTGCCGCCGTCGCGCGCCGTCTTGCGGCCCACCAGGTCGTTGGCCTGAATGGCCGTGGTGCCCTCGTAGATGGTCAGGATCTTGGCGTCGCGGTAGTGCTGGGCGGCGCCCGTTTCCTCGATGAAGCCCATGCCCCCGTGCACCTGCACGCCCAGGCTGGTGACCTCGTGGCTGATTTCGGTGCTGTAGCCCTTGACCAGCGGCACCATGAATTCGTAGAAGGCCTGGTTCTGGCGCCGCACGGCCGCATCCGGATGGTGGTGCGCGGCGTCGTAGGCGGCGGCGGCCACGGCGGCCATCGCGCGGCAGCCCTCGGTGAGGGCACGCATGGTCATGAGCATGCGGCGCACATCCGGGTGGTGGATGATGGGCGCGGCACCGGCCACGCTGCCGTCCACCGGGCGGCTTTGCACACGGTCGCGCGCGTACTGCACCGCCTTTTGGTAGGCGCGCTCGGACAGCGCAATGCCCTGCACCCCCACCGCGTAGCGGGCCGCGTTCATCATGATGAACATGTATTCCAGGCCGCGGTTTTCCTCGCCCACCAGGTAGCCGATCGCGCCGCCTTGGTCGCCGTACTGCAGCACGCAGGTCGGGCTGGCCTTGATGCCCAGCTTGTGCTCGATGCTGACGCAGCGCACGTCGTTGCGCGCGCCCAGGCTGCCGTCGGCGTTGACCAGGTACTTGGGCACGATGAACAGGCTGATCCCCTTGACCCCTTCGGGCGCGCCGGTCACGCGCGCCAGCACCAGGTGCACGATGTTGTCGGCCATGTCGTGCTCGCCGTAGGTGATGAAGATCTTGGTGCCAAAGATCTTGTAGGTGCCGTCGGGCTGCGGCTCGGCACGCGTGCGCACCAACGACAGGTCGGAGCCGGCCTGCGGCTCGGTCAGGTTCATGGTGCCGGTCCAGCGCCCTTCGATCATGGGCGGGATGTAGGTCGCCTTCTGGGCATCCGAACCGGCGGTCAGCAGCGCCTCGATGGCACCATCGGTCAGCAGCGGGCACAGGGCGAAGCTGAGGTTGGCGGCGTTGAGGATTTCGGTGCACATGGCGCCAATGGTCTTGGGCAAGCCCTGGCCGCCAAATTCAACCGGGTGCTGCAACCCCTGCCAGCCGCCCTCGGCGTACTGACGAAACGCCTCGGCAAAACCCGGCGTGGTGCGTACCTCGCCGTCCTGCCACCAGGAGGGTTTTTTGTCGCCTTCCCAGTTCAGCGGCGCGACCACCTCTTCGTTGAGGCGTGCGCATTCCTCCAGCACCGCCTGGGCGGTCTCCAGGTTGGCGTCTTCGAAGCCGGGCAGGCGCGCGATCTGGTCCAACTGCGCCAGGTGCTCCAGCGCAAAGAGCATGTCCTTGACGGGGGCCTTGAAGGTCATGGGGGGATCTCCTCGGGCAAAAAAAGGGCATCCCAGGGATGCCCGCGTGTGGGGTGGACGATCAGAGGGCCTGCACCAGTTCGGGAACGGCCTGGAACAGGTCGGCTTCGAGGCCGTAGTCGGCGACGCTGAAAATCGGCGCCTCGGGGTCTTTGTTGATCGCGACGATGACCTTGGAGTCCTTCATGCCAGCCAGGTGCTGGATCGCCCCGCTGATGCCCACGGCGACGTAGAGCTGCGGCGCGACGATCTTGCCGGTCTGCCCGACCTGCCAGTCGTTGGGCGCGTAGCCCGCGTCCACGGCGGCGCGGCTGGCGCCGATGGCTGCGCCCAGCTTGTCGGCCAGCGGCGTGATGACCTCGTTGAACTTCTCGGCGCTGCCCAGTGCGCGGCCACCCGAGACGATCACCTTGGCGGCGGTCAGCTCGGGCCGGTCGCTCTTGGCCAGCTCGCTCTTGACGAAGCGGCTCTTGCCGCTGTCGGCCACGGCAGCGACCGTCTCCACCGCAGCCTGTCCACCCGTGCCGGCGGCGTCAAAGGCGGTCGTGCGCACCGTGATCACATGCTGGGCGTCGCTGCTCTGCACGGTGGCAATGGCGTTGCCGGCGTAGATCGGGCGCTCGAAGGTGTGGGCATCGACGACCGCGGTGATGTCGCTGAGCTGCGCCACGTCGAGCTTGGCGGCCACACGCGGCGCCACGTTGCGCCCGCCGGCCGTGGCCGGGAAGAGGATGTGGCTGTAGCCCGCGGCCAGCGCCAGCACCTGCGCGGCGACGTTTTCGGCCAGGCCATGCGCCAGCGCGGGCCCGTCGGCATGCAGCACCTTGGCCACCCCGGCGATCTGGGCGGCGGCCTGCGCCGCACCCGCCGCGTCGTGCCCGGCCACGAGGACATGGATGTCCCCGGCGCCAGCGGCCTGCAGCTTGAGCGCGGCGCCCACCGTGTTGAGCGTGGCGCCCTTGAGGGAGGCGTTGTCGTGTTCGGCGATGACGAGAATGGTCATGGCGGCGTGTCCTTTCCTCAGATGACCTTGGCTTCGTTCTTGAGCTTGTCGACCAGCGTGGCCACGTCGGGCACCTTGATGCCGGCACTGCGCTTGGGCGGCTCGGCCACCTTCAGGGTCTTCAGGCGCGGCGTCACGTCCACCCCCAGGTCGGCGGGCTTGACGGTCTCCAGCGGCTTTTTCTTGGCCTTCATGATGTTGGGCAGCGTCACGTAGCGCGGCTCGTTGAGGCGCAAGTCGGTGGTGATGATCGCCGGCAGGCTCAGGCGCAGCGTCTCCAGACCGCCGTCGACCTCGCGCGTGACCTCGACCGCGTCGCCCTGCACCTCGACCTTGGAGGCAAACGTGGCTTGCGGCAGGTCGGCCAGCGCCGCCAGCATTTGGCCGGTCTGGTTGGCGTCGTCGTCGATGGCCTGCTTGCCCAGAATCACCAGCGCGGGCTGTTCTTTGTCGACCAGGGCCTTGAGGATCTTGGCCACGGCCAGCGGTTGCAGCTCCTCATCGGTTTCGACCAGGATGGCGCGGTCGGCACCGATGGCCATCGCGGTACGCAGCGTCTCCTGGCACTGCGCCACACCGCACGACACCGCCACCACCTCGGTGGCCACGCCTTTTTCCTTCAGGCGCACGGCTTCCTCGACGGCGATTTCGTCGAAGGGGTTCATGCTCATTTTGACGTTGGCGATGTCGACGCCGCTGCCGTCGGCCTTGACCCGGACCTTGACGTTGTAGTCGACCACGCGCTTGACGGGGACGAGGATCTTCATGCTTGCTCCTGTGGGTGGTAGGCGGTGACGCTGACTTGACGTTTACGTCAACGTCAACTGAGCACATTGTACGGGGACACCCCGCACAAAAAACGAACGACCGTTCGTTTTTCGGGCATTATAGGCAAGCGCGCGCGCACCCACAAGCCCCCGCGATGCGCCGCATGCGCCGCTGGCGACAGGCGGTTGCCCGCCAACCGCCCCGCGCCGCGCGCGCCTATGCCGTCGGACGCTCTCCGGTCGGGGCCCGTGCGGTGGCGTCGCCCGCCCCCGCCGGCGCTGCACCGCGCACGTGCAGCACGCGCTGGGGGTAGGGAATTTCGATGCCGTGCTCGCGAAACAGCGCCAGGATGCGCAGGTTGATCGCCGAGCGCAGGCCCAGCTGGCCGTTTTCCGGATCGGCAATCCAATAGCCCAGCGTAAATTCCAGGCCGTCGGCGCCGAAGGCCGACAGTGCCGCCAGCGGCGGCGGATCGCGCAGCACGCGCGGCTGCTCCAGCGCCGCCTGCTCCAGCAGACGGCGCACCTGTTCGACATCGCTGTCGTAGGCCACGCCCACCACGGTGGACTGCCAGACCTTGGGGTCGGACAGCGACAGGTTCTCCACCCGCTGGGTGATCAGCAACTCGTTGGGCACGATCGATTCGCGCCCGCCAATGGAGCGGATCACGGTGTAGCGCGCCTTGATGTCGGCCACCACGCCTTCGAAGGTGTCGAGCCGCACCATGTCGCCGATGCGCATGCTGCGCTCGGTCAGGATGACGAAGCCACTGACGTAGTTGGCCGCGAGCTTTTGCAGGCCAAAGCCGATGCCCACGCCGATCGCGCCGCCCAGCACCGACAGTGCCGTCAGGTCGATGCCCACGGCGGACAGCGCCAGCATCAGCCCGACGAACAGCAGCAGCGCACGCGCGGCGTTGCTGGCGGCCTTGCGCAGCGACAGCGACTCGCCGCTGGCGTCGCGCAGCAGCCGCGCCTCGATCGCCGACGAGATCCACAGCGCCACGATCAACACCGCGCCGGCGCTGAGCGTGCCCTCGATGAGCGTGCGCACCGACAGCGTCGTGCCGCCGATTTTCCAGGTGATTTGTTCGAGCTCGGCCAGCACCACGGGCAACAGCCCGGTGATCCATGCCACGGCCGCCAGCCACGCCAACCACGAGACGGTACGCTCCACCGGGCGCAGCCATGTCGCGCCGCGGAAGGCCACTTCGAGCACCTTGACGCCGATGCGGATGACCACCAGCGCCATGAGCGCCGGTATGACGACCTGCCACACCGCACGCGGCGCCCACAGCAGGGTGAGTGCGCGCGCCCCGTAGGCCAGCATCAGCAGCAAGAGCGGGAACAGCACGCCATCGACGCCGCGCCGGCCAAACCAGATCGAGCGCTCGGCATCCGGGTTGAAGGCGCGCTGCAGCGCGCGCACCACCGCCCAGGCCACGCCGATGCACAACCCCAGCGCCCCTAACTCGAGCAGCGCGCCGGGCTGCGCGAAGGTCTGCAGCCACGAACCCAGGTCGTCGATCGGCGCCGGCGTCGTCAAGCGGGCCATGCGCTCAACCCCCTGCGCGCCAGGCCGGCGGGCGCTTGTCGATGAAGGCCTGCACCCCCTCTTGCGCCACCTCGTGCATCATGTTGCACGCCATGGTCTGCCCAGCGAGCTGGTAGGCCGCCTCGATGCCGGTTTCGCGGTGCTGGTAGAACACCGCCTTGCCCATGGCGATGGCCGCGCGCGGTTTGGCCAGAATCGCCCCCACCAGCCGCTCGACCTCGGCATCCAGGTCCTGCAAGGGCACGACGCGGTTGACCAGCCCGCGCAGGCGCGCCTCATCGGCGCTGATGAACTCGCCGGTCAGCAGCATCTCCATCGCCACCTTGGCCGGTACGTTGCGCACCAGGGGCACGCTCGGGGTGGCGCAAAACAGCCCGACGTCGATGCCGTTGACGCCAAAGCGCGCCTCCTGCGCCGCGACCGCCAAGTCGCACTGCGCCACCAGCTGGCAGCCGGCGGCGGTGGCCAGCCCCTGCACGCGGGCGATCACCGGCACCGGCAGGCGCTGGATCTGCAGCATCATGCGCGAACACTGCGCGAAAAGCTGTTGGTAGTACGCCAGGTTGGGGTTGGCGCGCATTTCCTTGAGGTTGTGGCCGGCGCAAAACGCCTTGCCCGCCGCCGCGATCACGAGCACACGCGCGCCCTCGTCGGCGGCGATCTCGTCGAGCTTGGCCGACAGCGCGGCCAGCATCGCCTCGCTGAGCGCGTTGAACGCCTTGGGGGTGTTGAGCGTGAGCGTGTGCACGCCGCGCGCATCGCGCTGGTGCAGCAGTATCGGTTCGTCGGTCATGACACTCCTCCGAAAAAACAGGCGCGCGGCACGCCACCCACCGGCGCGGCGCCAGCCAGGTCACAGCTGCGCAAGGGTGCGCACATGGGCCTCGACGCTGCGCGCCAGCGCGCTGAGGTTGTAGCCGCCCTCGAGCACGCTGACGATGCGGCCCTTGGCGTGCCGCTGCGCCACCTCCATCAGCCGTTGCGTGATCCAGACGTAGTCCTGCTCGACCAGCCCAAGCTGGCCCAGGTCGTCCTCGCGGTGGGCATCGAAACCCGCGCTGATGAAAATGAGTTGCGGGCGGTGCGCCTCCAGGCGCGGCAACCACATCATGTCGATCAGCTCCCGGATGTCCATGCCCTTGGTGTAGGCGGGCACCGGCAGGTTGACCAGGTTGGCGTCGCTGCGGTGGTCCCACTCCGGGTAGTAGGGGTGCTGGTAAAAGCTGCACATGAGGATGCGCTCGTCGCCGGCGACGATGTCCTCCGTGCCGTTGCCGTGGTGCACGTCGAAATCCACGATGGCCACGCGCTGCAAGCCCAGCCGCTGCAGCGCGTATTTGGCCGCCACCGCCACGTTGTTGAAAAAGCAAAACCCCATGGCCCGGTTGCGGCAGGCGTGGTGGCCCGGGGGCCGCACGGCACAAAAGGCATTGGCCAGCTCGCCAGCCACCACCGCCTCGGTGGCGTCGATGGCCGCGCCGGCCGCCGCCAGCGCCGCCTCCCAGGTGTAGGCGTTGAGCGCGGTGTCCGGATCCACCGCCACCCGCGGCGGCCCGCCGGCCGCGATCGCGTCTTGCAGCTCGTCGCTCAGACCGCGGATGGCGGCAATGTGCAGCCGGTCATGGGCGAGCTCGAGCTCGGCCACCGCCGCGGGCGTGGCGGTGCGCTGCTCCAGCGCATCGAGCATGCCGGTGATGAGCAAACGGTCCTCGATGGCACCAAGGCGCTGCGGGCACTCCGGATGGCCCGGCCCCATGTCATGGCGGGCACAGGCGGGATGGGTGTAGTAGCCGGTCGGTTTCATGGCAGATGGGTTGCGGCGCCGGCGCGCCCGGGCGCTTTCCGGTATCGTCGGGGCATGCACGACTGCCGGCCCCTTATCGCCTCCTTGCTGCATCAGCTTACCACGGTCATCGTGGGCAAAGACGCCGTCGTGCGCGACGCGCTGACCTGTCTGCTCGCCGGCGGCCACCTGCTGATCGAAGACGTGCCCGGCGTGGGCAAGACCACGCTTGCACAGGCGCTGGCGCGCACCCTGGGGCTGCCCTTTGCGCGCGTGCAGTTCACCGCCGACCTCATGCCCAGCGACCTCATCGGGGCTGCGGTCTACGACCGCGGCCGGCAGGACTTCGTGTTTCGCCCCGGGCCCCTCTTTGCGCAGGTGTTGCTCGCCGACGAAATCAACCGCGCCAGCCCGCGCACCCAAAGCGCGCTGCTGGAGGCGATGGAAGAACGCCAAGTCAGTGTCGACGGCGTCACCCACCCGCTGCCGCAGCCGTTTTTCGTCATCGCCACGCAAAACCCGTTCGAGCAGCTGGGGACCCACGCCCTGCCGGAGTCGCAGCTCGACCGCTTTTTGATGCGCCTGTCGCTGGGCTATCCCACACCGGCCGCGGAGCGCGCGCTGCTGTGCGGCGAGGACCGGCGCGCGCTGCTGCAGCGTCTGCCCGCGCTGACCAACGCCGCCGGCCTGCGCGAGCTGCAGCAAGCGGTGGATGCGGTGCGGGTCAGCGACCCCCTGCTGGACTATGTGCAGGCGCTGCTGGCCGCCACCCGCGACGGCCGCTGGTTCGTGCACGGGCTCAGCCCCCGCGCCGGGCTAGCGTTGCTGCGCGCCGCGCGGGCGCGCGCGCTGGTGGACGGCCGCGGCTACGTCACCCCGGATGACGTGATGGCGGTGCTGGTGCCGGTCGCCGCACACCGCCTCGTGCCCAACGCCAGCGTGGGCCGCGACGCCGCCGGGCAGTTGCAGGCCCTGCTGCAGACCCTCCCCCTGCCCTGATCCCGCTGCCGCGATGGCCCGCTCCCCAGCCCGATCCCTGCGTCGCTGGTGGCTGGCGCGCCTGCCCGCCAGCGCCGAGCACCTGCTCACGCACCGCAACCTGTACCTGCTGCCCACGCGCAGCGGCGCGATGCTGGGCCTGACCCTGCTGCTGCTGTTGGTCGGCAGCATCAACTACCAGCTCAACCTGGGCTATTTGCTCACCTTCATGATTGCAGGCAGCCTGTTTGCTGGCATGCACCTGGGCCACGCCAACCTGCGCGGCATCCGGCTGCACGCCAGCGTGACGGGCGATGCCTTTGCTGGCCAGGCCTGTCCGGCCCGCGTGCACCTGCAGGCGCCCGGTCGGCGCACGCGCTGGGCGCTGGCGCTGCGTTGGGACCGGCCCGGCGCCCAACCCGTGACGACGGACCTCCCGGGCGGCGAGCGCGTCAGCGTGACGCTGCCCCTGGTCTTTGCGACGCGCGGGCGTCATGCGCTGCCCGCGCTGGGCATCGAAACCCGCTACCCGCTGGGCGCCATGCGCATCTGGAGCTGGTGGCGCCCGGCCGGCACCGTCTGCGTCTACCCGGCCAAACACGTGGGCTATGCCGTCCAGTGGTTTGCGCTGGCCGCGCTTTTGTTGGGTCTGTATGTCTGGTTCCAATTCCTCTCCCCGCGGCGACGGGCCC
>NZ_VJOL01000006.1 GCF_007556705.1 Tepidimonas thermarum
TTATTTCGACCAACTTGGCCTACCCCGACTCTCATGACCTCAACTTCTCGAACCGCCCGGTGCGGACCCGCATGCCGGGTGGTGTGGGAGGGGCTCGGTCAGGCATACTGACCGCCCCTATCCCTATTTGGTTGTCACGTCCCCCATGGCCCGCGCACGGGATGGATGTGGCTCGGAGGGCGTGCGCGCGGACTCGACGGCCGCGCGGGGCCGTCAACGGGTGGACGCTGCAGCGGGTTTGGCCTGGGCCGTGCGCACCGGGGGCTGTTTGCGGGTGGCCACCGGGCGCGCTGCCGCGTTGCGCGCCGCTGTGGTGGTCCGGGCCGCCTTGGCCTGGGGCGCCGCCGCGCGGGATGCCGTGGCCCGGGGGGCAGCCGCCTTGTCGCGCGGCACTTCGATGTGCAGTGTCTGACCGGCTTTGAGCCGCGCGTTGGCGCTGAGCTGGTTCCAGGCCGCCACGTCGGCCACGCGCACGCGATACCGCCGGGCGACGGTGGCCAGGGTGTCGCCGGCGCGGGCCTGGACGCGCACCCGCCGGGTGGGCGGGCGATCAGGTGCCAGCAGCAGCTGCGCGTTGTCGGCCAGGTGCTCCGGCACGTCGCGGTCGAGCTTGCCTTCCCGCGGCACCAGGATCGTCGAGCCGGCCCGCAGCCGCATGCGCGCCGGGATGCGGTTGATCTCCCGCAGCGCGCGCTCGTCCCAGCCCAGTTGGCGCGCCGCTTGCGCAGCCGTCATGTCCTGCGGGACGCGCCACGCGGTCCAACTGGCGGCAGGGCCGTCGTAGTGGCGCAGCCGCTGTGCGAACAGCAAGGCGTTGTCCCATGGCAGCAAGATTTCCGGCGTGCCGGCGGCCATGATCACGGGTTGGTGGTGCGACGGGTTCAAGGTGCGAAAGTCGGCTTCGCTGATCCCGGCCAGACGCGCCACCACCGCCACGTCGATGTCGCGGTCGATGCGCACGGTGTCGAAAAAGGGGTGGTTGCCGATCACGGGCAGCGCCACGCCGGGCTGCTGGCGCATTTGCACCAGGCGCTTGACCGCCAACAGTTTGGGCACGTAGTGGCGCGTTTCGTCGGGCATGCGCAAATCGGCGTAGCCCGTGCCCAGCCCGGCGGCCTCGTTGCGGCGTATGGCCCGCTGGACGTTGCCCTCGCCCCAGTTGTAGGCGGCCAGCGCCAGGTGCCAGTCGCCAAACATGCGGTGCAGGCGCTCCAGGTAATCGAGCGCCGCGCGTGTGGAGGCCAGCACATCGCGTCGGTCGTCGCGGAAGGCGTTTTGCTTGAGGTCGAAGTGCTTGCCCGTGGCCGGCATGAACTGCCACATCCCCGCCGCCTTGGCGTGCGAGACGGCTTGCGGGTTGAAGGCGCTCTCGATGAAGGGCAGCAGCGCCAGCTCCAGCGGCAGGTCACGGCGCTCCAGTTCCTCGACGATGTGGAACAGGTACTTGCTGGCACGGTCGGCCATGCGCTGCAGGTAGTCGGGCCGGCTGGCGTACCACTGCTCCCACTGCTGCACCCGCGGGTCGTCGAGGTCGGGCATGGCAAAGCCGCGTTCGATGCGTTCCCACAGGTCGTTGGGGGCGACGACGGTGGCCACGGGACGCAGGCTGGGCAGGGATGCCGGCTCGATCGCGGGCGGCGTGGCAGCGGCTGACGTGGACGGTGGCTCAGGCGTGCGCGCAAGCGCAGCCGCTGCCGGGTCATCGCCGGTCGGTGGGGCCGAGGAGGCCGGGGCGTTGGGGGCGCCGGCCGCGGCATCGTCACGGCCACCGGGCGTGGGCAGTGCGGCGCAGCCTGCCAGCACCGCAGCGCCCAGCAGCAGGGTCAGGTGTCGCCAAGCGGTCATCGAAAATCGTCCTTCCAGCGGCGCAGCGTGGCAAAGATCTCGACGTCGCTGTTGGCCGCGGGGTTGCGATGCCTGATCGCTTGGCGCACCGCAGGTTCCCGGCAGCGCAAAAACGGGTTGATGCGGCGTTCGGTGCCGATCGTGCTGGGCAGCGTGGGCGCGCCGCGTGCGCGGCGCGCCTCGCACGCTTGGGTGTAGGCGGCCAGATCGGGGTTGCCCGGCTCCACCACGTGCGCAAAGCGCAGGTTGGACAGGGTGTACTCGTGGGCGCAGCAGACCCGGGTGTCGTCGGGCAGGGCCGCCAAGCGGTCCAGCGAGGCCAGCATCTGCGCAGGCGTGCCTTCGAACAGGCGGCCACATCCGCCGGAAAACAGCGTATCCCCGCAAAACAGCCAGCGCGGGCCCGCGGGCGCTTCGTTGACATAGGCCACGTGGCCAGCGGTGTGCCCCGGCACCGCCAGCACGCGCCAGGTGTGGCCCAGTGCCTGCACCGCATCGCCATCGCCAACCGGCTCCACCGGCTCGGGCAGGGCTTCGCCCGCGGGGCCCACCACGCGACAGCCGGTGGCGGCGCGCAAAGCCGCCACGCCGCCGACGTGGTCGGCATGGTGGTGGGTGATCCAGATGCCTTGCAGGGTCAGCCCCCGTTGCTGCAAGGCGCGGCGCACCGGAGCGTCGTCACCAGGGTCCACCACCCAGGCGCAGCGGCCATCGTGCACCAGCCAGATGTAGTTGTCGCTCAAGGCGCCCAACGGCTCCACGGTCAGCGGGCCGGCTGCCGTCGCGGACGATACCATTGTCATATGGCGATGATAGCCGGCGATGACGCCGTGGTCGACCGCTTTCTTGACGCGCTCTGGCTCGAAGATGGGCTGGCGCCGCGCACGCTGGCGGCTTACCGCAGCGACGTGCAGGCGTTCCGGGCCTGGCTGGGGCGCACCGGCGTGGGGCTGCTCGGGGTGGGCGCGGCCGAGGTGCAGGCATACCTGGCGCACCGCTTGCCGGGCAGCCGGGCCAGCTCCAGCAACCGGCGCCTGACGGTGCTGCGACGGTTTTACCGCTGGGCGCTGCGCGAGGGGCTGGTGCGGGCCGACCCGACGCTGACGCTGCTGTCCGCCAAGCGCCTGCTGCGCGTGCCCAAGACGCTGACCGAAGCGCAGGTCGAGGCCTTGCTGGTCGCCCCCGACGTGTCGCTGCCGTTGGGGCTGCGCGACCGCGCCATGCTGGAGCTGATGTACGCCAGCGGCCTGCGCGTGAGCGAGCTGGTGGCGCTGCGGCTGTTCGAGGTGAGCCTGCCCGACCAGGTGCTGCGCGTCACCGGCAAAGGCGACAAAGAGCGGCTGGTGCCGTTTGGCGATGTGGCGGCCGAGTGGTTGCGGCGCTACCTGGCCGAGGCGCGCCCGGTGCTGATGGCGGGCCGCTCCGGGGATGACCTGTTTGTGACCGAGCGCCACGGCAGCGCCATGACCCGGGTGATGTTTTGGATGCTGGTCAAGCGCTATGCGCGCGCCGCGGGCATCACGGCGCCTCTGTCGCCGCACACGCTGCGCCACGCCTTTGCCACCCATTTGCTCAACCACGGTGCCGATTTGCGCGCGGTGCAGCTGCTGCTGGGCCACGCCGACATCTCCACCACCACCATCTACACCCACGTGGCGCGCGAGCGCCTCAAAGCGTTGCACGCGCGGCACCACCCGCGCGGCGGGGCAGCGGCGTAAGCGCCGGGTCACCCCTTCGGGTAAATCCTGAGGCGCAGCGCCGGGGCAGCCCCGTTACACTTCCATATTAGAACGAACGGTCGTTCTTTTTTGGGACGGGTATGCGCAGAATCCACGATTGGCCCCTGGCCACCAAGCTCTGGGTCGGGGTGGCGGTGCTGCTGCTGACGCTGGCCACGGTGGTGGCTGCGGTGATCGTGCGCTCGGTGCGCTCGACGCACGCGGCCCAGGCGCAGGTGGCGCAGCAGACCGACCGGGTGTTTGCCGCTGCTCAGTGGGCCGCCTTGAGCGAGGCGCGGCTGCTGGCCGAGGTCGGGGCCGCCACCGCGCGTGATCCGGTGGCCCTGGAACTGCAGCGCGCCACGGCGCGGCAGGCACATGCGCAGGCCGCGCAGTGGCAGCAGCGCGTCCAGGCACTGGCCGAAGGGACGCCGCACCGCCCCGCGGTCGAGCAGATCCTGGCGTTGCAGCAGCAGGCCGATAGCGCGTTGGCGGCGGTGTTGCGGGTGTACCGGGAGGGGCAGGCAGCCGTTGCAGCGTTCGGTGCAGTGCGCGCACGAAATCGCCCGTGGCGATCTGTCCCATGCCCTGGTGGCCGATCGGCAGGACGAGTTTGGCGCGTTGCTGCGTGCACTGGAGACGATGCGCGCGCGGCTGGCGCGTGTCGTCAGCGGCGTGCGCGATGGGGCCCAGCGGGGGCACGGCGCCGCGGCCGAGATCGCGGCGGGCAACCAGGATTTGTCAGCCCGCACCGAACGCACCGCCACCAGCCTGCAACAGACCGCGGCGCGCATGCAGCAGGCCACCCAGGAGTGGCAGGCGTTGGCTGAAGCCGCGCAGCAGGCGTTGATGGCAGCCGACCGCGCGGCCGCCTCGGCCGAGCAGGGCGGCCAGCAAGCGCAGCAGGCGGTGCAATCGATTCAGGCGGCGGCGCGCGCCAGCGAACGCATTGCCGACATCACGGGCATGATCGACAGCCTGGCGTTTCAGACCAACATCCTGGCGCTCAATGCCGCGGTGGAGGCGGCGCGCGCGGGCGAAGCCGGACGGGGCTTTTCCGTGGTGGCGGGGGAGGTGCGGCAGCTCGCCCAGCGCAGCGCCCAGGCGGCCAGCGAAATCAAGCGCCTCATCGAGGCCAGCGTGCAGGCGGTCAACCAGGGCACGTCGCAGGTGGGGCTGGCCGGCGAGGTGATCGAGCGTCTGCGCCAGGAGGTGCTGGGCCTGCACGAGGCCATGGACCACATGCACGGGGCCAGCCAACGGCAGGCGGCCACGGTGGCGGACATCAACCACACCTTGGCGGCGCTCGACCAGGACACGCAGCACAACGCGGCCCTGGTGGAGCAGACGGCGGCTGCCGCGGCGGCGCTGTCGCAGGAGGCGGCGCGCCTGGGCGAGGCGGTGCAGGGCTTTGCGCTGTCGGCCGCGGTTGCGCCCAACGCCTTGGCGCTGGACGGTGCTCAGGCCACCGTTTGGGTCAGGTAATCGAGCTCGGCAGCGCTAAAACCCGCGCGCAGCCGGGCCTCGGTGTTGAGCGGGGGCTTGGGGCGGGGCGCACGGTGCAGGCGCACCAATTGGCGAAAGTGCGCCAGGGGCTCCAGCCCCCTTTGGTCGCACAGCCAGTGGTACCAGCGGTTGCCGATGGCCACGTGGCCCACCTCGTCGCGCAAGATGAGGTCGAGGATCGCGCAGGTCCGCTGGGCCGCGGGCGTGCCGGCGCGGCGCAGCTTGGCCTGAATCAGCGGGGTGGCGTCCAGCCCGCGCGCCTCCAGCGTGCGCGGCACGAGCGCCATGCGCGCCACGATGTCGTGGGCCGTGCGGTCGCACATGGTCCACAGGCCATCGTGCGCCTCGAAGTCGCCATAGTCCCAGCGCTGTCCGTCGGGGCCGTGCAGCGTGCGCAGGTGCTCGCGCAGCAGCGAGAAGTGCAGCGCTTCCTCCGCCGCCACGCGCAGCCAATCGCGGTAGAAGGCATCGGGCATGCCCGCAAAGCGCCACACGGCATCCAGCGCCAGGTTGATCGCGTTGAACTCGATGTGGCACAGGGCGTGGACGAGGGCCGCGTGCCCCTCCGGCGTGAAGGGGGAGCGCGCCGGGACCGCGCCGGGTTCGATCAAGACGGGGCGCAATGGCCGCCCGGGCAGCGGCCGTTGCGGCGGCGGGGTCAAGGCCGCCACCGGATCGACCCAGGGGCGGCCGGCGGCGGCATCCGCCTGCACGCGCTGCCACAGGGCCTGCACACCGCTGACTTTGGCCTGCGGGTCGGCTTGCGTGAGCCAGTGCAGCGCCTGCGCGCGCGCCTCGGCTGCCCCGGGCAGACCCGCGGGGGGCGGGGTGGACGTGGTGGGATGCATCCGTACAATTCTACGAATGAGCATCTACCAACTCGATGACATCGCCCCCGACGTGCACCCGTCGGTGTTCGTGGCCGACACCGCCCGGGTGATCGGGCGCGTCGCCCTGGCCGAAGACGCCAGCGTTTGGTTTGGGGCGGTGCTGCGCGGGGACACCGACCCGATCACGGTCGGGCGTGGCAGCAACATCCAAGACGGCAGCGTGCTGCACGCCGACATTGGCTACCCCTTGACCATTGGCGCGCACGTCACCGTGGGGCACCAGGTGATGCTGCACGGCTGCACCATCGGGGATGAGTCGCTGATCGGCATCGGGGCGGTGGTGCTCAACGGCGCGCGCATCGGGCGGCATTGTCTGGTCGGCGCCGGCGCCCTGGTCACCGAGGGCAAGGCATTTCCGGACGGCTCCATGATCCTGGGCAGCCCGGCCAAGGTGGTGCGCCAGCTCACGCCCGAGCAAATCGAGGGCCTGCGCTGGAGCGCGCGCCACTACATCGAAAACGCGCGCCGCTTCAAGGCCGGCCTCAAGCGCATCGGCTGAAGGGGCGGGCGTGTCCGAATTGCACAAATTTTTGTTTGACGGCGTGCCCGTGCGCGGCGCGCTGGTGCGCTTGACCGACGGCTGGCAGGAGCTGCTGCGCCGGCGCGAAAGCGCCGGTGGCTACCCGTCGGCGGTGGTCGAGCTGCTGGGCGAGATGACGGCGGCTGCGGTGCTGCTGCACAGCAACATCAAGTTTGCCGGGGCGCTGGTGTTGCAGATTTTTGGTGATGGGCCCGTCAAGGTGGCCGTGGCCGAGGTGCAGCCCGACATGGCGTTTCGTGCCACGGCCAGCGTGCGCGGGGAGGTGGCCACGGGCGTTGCGCTGTCGCATCTGGTCAATGTGCTGGGACAGGGGCGCTGCGCGATCACCTTGGACCCGCGCGAACGCCAGCCGGGGCAAAAGGCCTACCAGGGCGTGGTGCCGCTGGTGGATGCCCGTGGGCGGCCGCTGGAAGCGCTCAGCGACGTCATTGGCCACTACATGCGGCAAAGCGAGCAGCTCGACACGCGCTTGGTGCTGGCGGCCAATGCGTCGGTGGCGGCGGGGCTGTTGATTCAGCGCATGCCCGCGACGGGCGAGGGCAACCTGTCCGGCACGGCGGCAGTCGCCGACGACGCCGATGCGCTGGGTGCCAACGAGGACTTTCACCGCATCGCCACGCTGGCGTCCAGCCTGACGCGGCAGGAGCTGCTGACGCTGGACGCCGACACCATCTTGCACCGCCTGTTTTGGCAGGAAGGGCTGCTGCGGCTGCCGCCGTCCAGCCCGCAGCAGGCGCACCCGCACTTTGCCTGCACCTGCTCGCGCGAGCGCGTGGGCGGCATGCTGCGCGCACTGGGCGTGGACGAGGTCGAGGCGATCCTGGCCGAACAAGGCGATATCGACGTGGCATGCGATTTCTGCGGCCAGCACTACCGCTTCGATGCGGTGGACGCGGCCCAGCTGTTCTTGGCACAAGACCAGCAGCCGCCCACGTCGCCGCGCATGCAGTAAGGCCGCGCGGCGCGCGGTGCACGGCGGCGTGTTCGGCCACAACGTGCGGCCGCCGGCTGGTGCCCCGCCGTCACCGGGACGGCTGCTCGCCGGCGCTGCGGACCGCGGGCGACGCAGCGGTGGCCGGCGACTGGATTTGCACGAAGATTTCGTTGGGCTTGACCATGCCCAATTCCTGGCGGGCGATTTCTTCGACGGTTTCGACCCCTTCGCGCAGGTCCCGCACCTCGGCGGCCAAGCGCTCGTTGCGCAGCCGCGCGGCCTCGTTGGCCTGTTCCTGGGCGGCGAGTTCGCGCCGCAGGGCCTCGACCTGCGACACGTTGCCCCAGCCCCACCAGAGTTGCGCGTGGACCACGGCCAGCAGCACCAGCAGCACGGCCGTGACCCAGCGCCCGCCCATGGTGGGTCCTCAGCGCAGGTTGTAGAACGCGTCGCGACCCGGGTACACGGCGACATCGCCCAGGTCTTCTTCGATGCGCAGCAGCTGGTTGTACTTGGCCATGCGGTCGCTGCGGCTCATCGAGCCGGTTTTGATTTGCCCGGCGTTGGTGCCCACCGCGATGTCGGCGATGGTGCTGTCCTCGGTCTCGCCCGAGCGGTGGCTGATGACCGCCGTGTAGCCGGCGCGCTTGGCCATCTCGATCGCGGCGAAGGTCTCGGTCAGGGTGCCGATTTGGTTGATCTTGATGAGGATCGAGTTGGCGATGCCCTTTTGGATGCCTTCCTTGAGGATCTTGGTGTTGGTGACGAACAGGTCGTCGCCGACGAGCTGCACCTTGCGGCCCAGGCGCTCGGTCAACAGCGCCCAGCCGTCCCAGTCGCCCTCGGCCATGCCGTCTTCGATGCTGATGATGGGGTATTTGTCGCACCAGGTGGCCAGGATGTGGGTCCACTCTGATGCGTCCAGCACCAGCCCCTCGCCGCTGAGGTGGTATTTGCCGTCGCGGAAAAACTCGCTCGAGGCGCAGTCCAGCCCCAACGCGATTTGGCTGCCGGGGGTGTAGCCAGCCTTGTCGATGGCTTCGAGGATGAGCTGAATCGCCGCTTCGTGGTTGGCCACGCTGGGGGCAAAACCGCCTTCGTCACCGACGGCCGTGCTCATGCCACGGTCGTGGATGATTTTTTTGAGCGCGTGAAACACCTCGGCGCCCCAGCGGATCGCCTCGCGCAAAGAAGGCGCGCCCACCGGCAGGATCATGAACTCCTGCAGGTCCAGGTTGTTGTTGGCGTGCGCGCCGCCGTTGATGACGTTCATCATCGGCACGGGCAGGGTGGTGGCAGCGCTGCCCCCAAAGTAGCGGTACAGCGGCAGGCCGGATTCTTCGGCCGCGGCGCGCGCCACCGCCATGCTGACGGCCAGCATGGCGTTGGCGCCCAGGCGCGATTTGTTGTCGGTGCCGTCGAGCTCGATGAGCGTGCGGTCCAGGAACGCCTGCTCCGAGGCGTCGAGGCCGAGCACGGCTTCGCTGATTTCGGTGTTGATGTGCTCCACGGCCTTGAGCACCCCCTTGCCCAGGTAGCGGGCGGGGTCGCCGTCGCGCAGCTCGATGGCCTCGCGGCTGCCGGTGGAGGCGCCCGAGGGCACGGCGGCGCGGCCCATGACGCCCGACTCCAGCAGCACGTCGCATTCGACGGTGGGGTTGCCGCGGCTGTCCAGAATCTCGCGGCCGACGATATCAACGATGGCGCTCATGCGTGGGGTTCCTTGTGGATCGTGGGGATGGTAAAAACGTTGGCGGGCGGTGTGGCATCAGTCCCCGACGCCTTCGACCGCGACCATGCGCATGATGGCCGCGCCCTCGCGCGCAGCGCGGGCACGGCGGTATTCGGGCGAATCGTGAAAGGCGCGCGCGGCCTCGAGCGAGGGAAACTTCAGCACCACGGTGCGACCCGGGTTCCAGTCGCCTTCGAGCACCTCGACGCGGCCGCCGCGCACCAACACCTCGGCGCCGTGGGCCTGGATGGCCGCAGTGGACCAACGCTTGTATTCCTCGTACTGCTGCGGGTTGGTCACGGTGACCGAGGCGATGATGTAGGCGCAGGGCATGGTGGTTGGGGGGCGTTGGGGCGCTTGGGGTGGCGATTACGTGGCGAAGTCGGTTTCCAAAAACCCTTGCCGTTTGGTTACCTGGTCGAGCGCCAGCAGGGTTTCGAGCAGGGCGCGCATGTGCTTGAGCGGCACGGCGTTGGGACCGTCGGAAAGCGCCCGCGCGGGGTCAGGGTGGGTTTCCATGAACAGACCCGCCACGCCGACGGCGACGGCGGCACGCGCCAGCGGGGGCACGAACTCGCGCTGCCCGCCGGAGCTGCTGCCCTGACCGCCCGGCAGCTGCACGCTGTGGGTGGCGTCGAACACCACAGGGGCGCCGGTCTCGCGCATGATCACCAGGCTGCGCATGTCCGACACCAGGTTGTGGTAGCCAAAGCTCACGCCGCGCTCGCAGGCCAAAAAGTTGTCCTCGGGCAAGCCCTTTTCGCGCGCGGCGGCACGGGCCTTGTCGATGACGTTTTTCATGTCCTGCGGCGCCAGGAACTGCCCTTTTTTGATGTTGACCGGCTTGCCCGACTGCGCCACGGCGCGGATGAAGTCGGTTTGGCGGCACAAAAAGGCGGGCGTCTGCAGCACATCCACCACGGCGGCGACCTCGGGCACCTCGGCCTCGGTGTGCACGTCGGTCAGCACCGGCACGCCGATGTCGCGCCGCACCTTGGCCAGGATCTCCAGACCCTTGGCCATGCCGGGGCCGCGAAACGACGCACCGCTGGAGCGGTTGGCCTTGTCGTAGCTGCTCTTGAAGATGAAGGGAATGCCCAGCTCGGTGGTGATTTCCTTGAGCCGACCGGCGACGTCCATTTGCAGCGCTTCGCTCTCCACCACGCACGGGCCGGCGATCAGAAAAAACGGCCGGTGCAAGCCGACGTCGAAGCCGCACAACTTCATGCCTGCGCCTCCTGCCGCTGGTGTTCCAGCGCCGCCGCGATGTAAGCGTTGAACAGCGGGTGGCCTTCCCACGGCGTGGATTTGAACTCGGGGTGGAACTGCACACCCATGAACCACGGGTGCACGTCCTGCGGCAATTCGATGATCTCGGTGAGTTGCTCGCGCTGGGTCAGCGCCGAAATCACCAGACCCGCCGCGCGCAGGCGGTCCAGGTATTGGGTATTGGCCTCGTAACGGTGGCGGTGGCGTTCGGTGACCACCGGGCCGTAGATGCGGTAGGCCAGCGTGCCCGGCAGCACGTCCGCGCTTTGCGCGCCCAGGCGCATGGTGCCGCCCAGTTCGGTGTTGGCGTCGCGCTTTTGCAGCGTACCGTCGGCGTCCAGCCATTCGTCGATCAGCGCAATCACCGGGTGCGGGGTGTGCGGGTCGAACTCGGTGGAGTTGGCGCCCTCCAGCCCCGCGACGTGGCGGGCGAACTCGATCGTGGCCACCTGCATGCCCAGGCAAATGCCCAGGTAGGGGACGCGGTGTTCGCGCGCGTAGCGGGCGGCGCGGATCTTGCCTTCCACGCCACGCTTGCCAAAGCCACCCGGCACCAGGATGGCGTCGTAGCCGCGCAAGCGCTCGGCGACGTTGTCGTCTTCGAGCGTTTCGGAGTCGATGTAATCGATGGCCACGCGCACGTGGTTCTTCAGCCCAGCGTGCCGCAGCGCCTCGTTGAGCGACTTGTAGCTGTCCGACAGGTCCACGTACTTGCCCACCATGGCGATGCGCACCTCGCCCTGCGGATGCTCGACCTCGTAGACCAGGTCGTCCCAGCGCTTGAGGTTGGCCGGTGGCGTGTGCAGGCGCAGCTTGTCGCAGATCAGGCCGTCGAGTCCCTGCTCGTGCAGCACGCGCGGCACCTTGTAGATGGTGTCCACGTCGGGCATGGAGATGACGCCCCACAGCGGGACGTTGGTGAACAGGCTGATCTTTTCCCGCTCGTCGGCGGGGATGGCGCGGTCGGCGCGGCACAGCAGCGCATCGGGCTGGATGCCGATTTCGCGCAGCTTTTGCACCGTGTGCTGGGTTGGCTTGGTCTTGAGCTCGCCGGCAGCCGCGATCCACGGCACGTAGGTCAGGTGCACGAAGGCCGCGTGGTTGGGGCCCAGGCGCAGGCTCATCTGGCGCACCGCTTCCAGGAACGGCAGCGACTCGATATCCCCGACGGTGCCGCCGATTTCGACGATGGCCACGTCCATGCCTTCGGCGCCGCGTTGGATGAAGGTCTGGATCTCGTTGGTGACGTGCGGGATGACCTGCACCGTCTTGCCCAGGTAGTCGCCGCGGCGCTCTTTCTCGAGCACGGACTTGTAGATCTGCCCGGTGGTGAAGTTGTTGGCCCGCTTCATCCGGGTGGTGATGAAGCGCTCGTAGTGGCCCAGGTCCAGGTCGGTCTCGGCACCGTCGTCGGTGACGAACACCTCGCCGTGCTGGAACGGGCTCATGGTACCCGGATCGACGTTGAGATAGGGGTCGAGCTTGATGAGCGTGACCTGCAGACCGCGCGATTCGAGCAACGCGGCCAGCGACGCGGACGCGATCCCCTTGCCCAGGGACGACACCACGCCGCCAGTGACAAACACGTATTTGGTCATGACGTAGGGCGGACCGCGTACCGGCCCGTCGGTGGAAAGGCCGATTATAAAAGCCGCGCCCGCCGACGGGCCTGGGCGCGGCGGGTATATAGTGCGTGCGCATGAAGGAACTCGACGGCAAGCACATCGTACTGGGGCTGTCCGGCGGCATCGCCTGCTACAAGTCGGCGCAGCTGTGCCGGCTGCTGGTGCAAGCGGGCGCGCGCGTGCAGGTGGTCATGACCGAGGCGGCCTGTCAGTTCATCACCCCGGTGACGATGCAGGCGCTCAGCGGCGAGCCGGTGGTCACCACCCAGTGGGACCTGCGCGCCCCCAACGCCATGGCGCACATCAACCTGGGGCGGGCGGCGGACGCCATCGTCATCGCCCCGGCCAGCGCCGATGTGATCGCCCAACTGGCCCAGGGCCGCGCCGCGGAGATTTTGACGCTGCTGTGCCTGGCCCGGCCGCTGGGGCGCACGTCGCTGCTGCTGGCCCCGGCCATGAACCGCGAGATGTGGGCCCACCCCGCCACGCAGCGCAACGTGGCGCAGGTGCGCGCCGACGGCGCTGTGGTGTTGGACGTCGGCCAGGGCGAACAGGCCTGCGGCGAAGTGGGCGATGGCCGCATGCTGGAGCCGCAGGACATCCTGGAAGAGCTGGTGGCCCATTTGCAGCCCAAGGTGCTGGCCGGCCAGCGCGTGCTGGTGACGGCGGGGCCGACCTTCGAGGCCATCGACCCCGTGCGCGGCATCACCAACCACAGCAGCGGCAAAATGGGCTTTGCCATCGCCCGCGCGGCGCACGAGGCGGGCGCCGACGTCACGCTGGTGGCCGGGCCGGTGGCGCTGCGCACCCCGCGTGGGGTGCGGCGGGTGGATGTGCAGTCGGCGCTGCAAATGCACGCTGCGGTGATGGCCGAAGTCGAGCGTGCGACGGTGTTCGTGGCGGCGGCCGCCGTGGCCGACTGGCGCCCGGCACAGGCGGCGGCGCACAAGCTCAAAAAGGACGGCTCGGGTCAGCCGCCACCGCTTGCCTTCGTCGAAAACCCCGACATCCTGGCCACCGTGGCAGGGCTGCCGCGCGCGCGCCGCGGCGAGCTCTACTGCGTCGGCTTTGCCGCCGAGAGCCACGATCTGCTCGCGCACGCGCAGGCCAAGCGCGCGCGCAAGGGTGTGCCGCTGCTGGTCGGCAACATCGGCCCGGCCACCTTCGGCCGCGACGACAACGCCCTGCTGCTGGTGGACGAGCACGAGGTGGTGGAATTTCCGCCGGCGCCGAAGATCACGCTGGCGCGCCAGCTCGTGGCCGAGATCGCGCGCCGGCTGCGCGCCGAACACGCGCACTGAAGGCGCGCCCCCGACCCAGGTCGGGGGCCGCCGCCGCGGGGGCCGGTTGTCGCGGCGTCAACCCGCCGCCGGTCGGATGCGGAACCACAGCGCATAGAGCGCCGGCACGAACAGCAGCGTGATCAGCGTGCCCACCGCCACCCCGCCAATCAGCACGTAGGCCAGCGGACCCCAGAAGCTGTCCTGCGTCAGCGGCACGAAGGCCAGCACCGCCGCCAGCGCCGTCAGCACCACCGGGCGCGCGCGTTGCACCGCGGCTTCGACCACGCCCTCAAACGCGGGCATGCCCGCTTCGAAGTTGTCGCTCACCTGCTGGGTCAGGATCAGCGTGTTGCGCATCAGGATGCCCGCCAGCCCGGTCAGCCCCAGCAGCGCGACGAAGCCAAACGGCTGCCGGAACACCAGCAGCGCGATCACCGCGCCGATGAGGCCCAGCGGCGCCGTGGCCACCACCATGAAGGTGCCGGCGAACGAGCGCATTTGCAGCATGATGAAGATGAGCATTGCCGCCACCATCACCGGCTGCAGCTTCTGGATCGAGGCGTCGGCCTTGCCCGATTGCTCCACCGAGCCGCCGATGGCCACGCGGTAGCCCGGAGGCAAGTCGGCGCGCACGGCCTCGAGCGCCTTCCACACCGCGTTGGTCACATCGTTGGGTTGGGCGCCGCGCACCTCGGACTGCACGGCAACGAACGGCTCGCGGTTGTAGCGCTTGATCACCGGCTCCTCATAGCGCACCTCGAGTGTGCCCAGTTGCGACACCGGCAGCTTGCGGCCATCGCGGTTGAGCAGCTCCAGCCCCGCCAGCGACTGCACGTCCAGCCGCTGCCCGCCCACCGCCCCGCGCGCGATCAGCTCGACGCTGCGGGTGTCGCGCCGCAGTTGGGTGACGGGCACGCCGTCGAGCAGGAATTGCAGCTGCTGCGCCACATCCTGCGGCGTCAGCCCCATGAGGCGCAGCCGCTCGGCGTCGGCGCGCAGGTGCAGCACGGGCGCGCGCTCGTCCCATTCCAGGTGCGGATCGACCACATGCGGGTTGGCGGCCATCACCTCGCGCACCCGGTGGGCAATCGCGCGCACCTGAACGGGGTCAGGGCCAAAGACGCGGAATTGCACCGGCCACGCCACAGGCGGGCCGTAGAGCAACCGTGCCACCCGGATGCGCGCCTGCGGGAATTCGCCCTTGCGGATGTGTTCCTCCAACGTGGCGATGACGCGGTCGCGCGCCGCTTCGTCATGCGCCAGCGCGATGATCTTGCCAAAGGCGGTGTTGGGTGGCTCGGGGTTGGCGGAAATGAAAAACCGCGGCGCACCGGCTCCGACGTAGGACGACAGGGTTTTGACCTCGGGCATGGGGGCGAGGATCGCCTCCAGCTGGCGCACCGTCTGGTCGGTCACGCCAATGGCCGTGCCCTGCGGCAGGTAGACGCTTACCAGCACCTCGGTACGGTCCGAGCTGGGAAAAAACTGCTTTTGCACCACCGTGGCCATGCCCACGGCCGACAACACCAGCAGGCCCACCGTGCCCGCGACCACGCTTTTGCGGTGGATCACGCACCAGGCGATCACGGCGCGCAGGCGGCGGTACAGCGGGGTTTGGTAGAGCACATCGTGGCCGTGGTGCGTCCCCCTGGGGGCGTCGCGCAGCATCTTGACGCCCAGATAGGGCGCAAACACCACCGCCACCAGCCACGACACCAGCAGCGCAATGCCCAGCACCCAGAAGATGTTGCCAGCGTACTCGCCCACGCCGGAGCGGGCAAAGCCAATCGGCAAAAAGCCCGCGACGGTGACCAGCGTGCCAAACAGCATCGGCGCGGCGGTCACGTTCCAGGCGTGCGCCGCGGCGCGCACCCGGTCCCAGCCTTCTGCGATTTTGACCAGCATCATCTCCACCGAGATGATGGCGTCGTCCACCAGCAGGCCCAGCGAGATGATGAGCGCCCCGAGCGTGATGCGGTCGAGGTTGATGCCCATGAGCTTCATGACGAGAAAGCTGATGCCCAGGGTGACCGGCACCGCGATGCCGACGATGAGCCCGGCGCGCACCCCGATGGCGACCATGCTCACGCCCATGACCACCAGCACGGCGACCAGGAACTTGAGCTGAAACAGATCGACCGCTTTGCGGATCGCATCGGCCTGGTTGGTCAGTTGGGTGAGCGTCATGCCCAGGGGGAGTTCGGCCTTTTCGGCCTGCAGGTAGGCTTCCAGCCGTTGGCCCAGCGCCAGGCCATTCTCACCGGCGTTCATCACCACGCCAATGAGCACCGCGTCCTGCCCGCGCGCGCGCACCAGGTACGAGGGCGGATCCTCGTAGCCGCGGCGGATGGTGGCGATGTCGCCCAGGCGCACGACCTTGTTGCCAGCGCGGATGGGCACGCCGGCGAGCGCCTGCGGGTCGCTCAGGTCGGCGTCGAGCCGAATGTACAGGCGCGGGCCGTCGGTTTCCAGCCGGCCGGTGGGCACCAGCCGGTTGCTGGCGTCGATGGCCTCGAAGATGGCCTGCGGCGACACCCCCACGTTGACCAGCCGCGCGCTGTCGAACTCCACGTACATGCGCTCGGTGCGCTCGCCAATGATGACGGCCTTGTGCACACCCTCGATGCGCTGCAGTTGGTCGCGCAGGCGGTCGGCCTCGCGCGCCAGATCCGCCATGGGCAGGCCAGGGGCGGTCAGCGCCAAGAGGCTGAAATACACGTCGGCAAAATCGTCGTTGGCGATGGGGCCGATGACGCCCGGCGGCATCTCGCGCTGCGCGTCCCACATGCGCTTGCGCACCTGGTAGAACAGCTCGCGCACCTTGGCCTGTGGGGTGTAGTCGTGAAACTCCACCTGCAGCGTGGCCTGGCCGGGGCGCACCGTGGTTTCGATGCGGTAGAGGTATTCGACCTCCTGGATGCGCTTTTCCAGCCGGTCCACCACCTGTTGCTGCAACTGCTCGGGCGAGGCACCCGGCCAGGCGACGTTGACCTGCATGACGCGCACGGTAAAGGCCGGGTCTTCGGCGCGCCCCAGCGACGCAAACGCGTACAGCCCCGCCAAAATGGACAGGATCAACAAAAACAGGGTGACGGCACGCTCGCGCACCGCCAGCGCGGACAGGTTGGGCAGACTCATCGGGCCAGCTCCCGCACCGTCATCCCATCGTGCAGCAGGTGGGTGCCCAGGGCGACCACGCGCTCACCGGCCTGCAGCGGCCCAGCCACCGTGGCCTGTCGGTCGTCCACGGCGCGGACCTGCACCGCCACCGGGTCCAGCCGGCCATCGCGCAAGCGCCACACGCGCGGGCCTTGGCCGCGTTCGTCCAGCGCCCCCACGGGCACACGCCACAGCGCTTCGCCCGCGGCTGCGCCCGGCAGGGCAAAACGGGTGGCGACCACGCTGCCCAGCGCCACCGTGGGCGGCAGCTCCGCGACCGTGTAGCGGGCGCGCCGCGTGCGGCCCAGGGGATCGACGGCGGGCGCAGCCTCGCGCAGGCGCAGCGCGCGGCGCTGGCCGTCGGGCAGCAGGGCTTCGCCCTCGGCGGGTGGGGTCACGCCATCGGGAAAATGCACCTCCACCTCGCGCGCGCCCTGCTGGGCCAGCACCGCCACGGCCTGCCCGGCGGCCACCACCTGGCCGGGCTGGCCGGTGACGTCGATCAGCACCCCGGCCGCGGGGCTGCGCAGCACCGCATAGCCGCGCGCGTTGCGGGCCTGGGTCAGGCGCGCGCTGGCGGCGTCGCGCCGGCTTTGCGCTTCGCGCAGCGCAAGTTCTGCGCGCTCCAGCGCCTGCGCACTGACGAAGGCGCGCGCCTGCAGTTCGCGCACGCGCGCCAGCTCGCTTTGCGCCGTGCGCAGCGCCGTCTCGGCCGCCTCGGCGTCGGCTTGCGCCGCGCGCACCGCCTGCTCCAGATCGGCCGGGTCCAGCTCGAACAGCACCTGCCCGGCGCTGACCGTTTGCCCCGCGTCCACCCGCCGCGCGATGATGCGCCCGCCCACCTGAAACGCCAGCGGCGCCTCCACGTGTGCCCGCACCGTGCCAGACAAGCCCTGTGCCGCGCCACCGGCGGGCTCCACCGCCGCGGTGCGCACCAACGGCGGTGCGTCCGCTGCGGCAGGCGGGGCACCGCGCTGGCAGCCGGCAAGCGCGGCGCACAGCGCCAGCGTGGCCCACAGCGGGGCGTGGGCAGCGATGGTTCGGCTCGGCGTTTCAGGCATGGTGCGCAATCTCCCGAATATGGTCATAATTGAACGCGATCGTACAGTATCGTCGGCAACCCTGCAGCGCCATGACCGCATCCACCCACCGGGGGCGCCCCATCGACCGCGGCAAAGACCAGGCCATCCTGCGCGCGGCGCGCCGCCTGCTCAAGCACGAGGGGCCGCAGGCGCTCACCATGGAGCGTGTCGCCCAGGCGGCCGGCGTGTCCAAGGTGACGCTCTACCGCCGCTACCCCAACCGGCAGGCGCTGCTGGAAGCGGTGGTGGCGCTGGATGCGTCGCGGGTGTTCCGGGCGCTGCTGCGGCCGGCGGCAACGTCGGCCGATGTGCGCGCGCAGCTGGAGGCGTTCGTCGTCGATCTGGCGGGACTGCTGTGCGGGCCCGACCACCGGCGCTACATCCAGGCGCTGGGGGAGCTGCCGCGCGCCGGCTTGGACGTTGCCCGCATCTGGCGCCAGGGACCGGCGCGGGCGCATTCGATGCTGGTGCAGTTTTTACAGGGTGCCCAGGTGGCAGGCCATCTGCGTTGCGAGGACGTGGAGCAGGCTGCCGAGCTGCTGCTGGGCATGGCGGTGGGGCTGGACCTGGTGCGCTCGCTCTACCGCGTGCCGCTGGCGCGACAGCGCCTGGCGGTGCGCCGCGCGCACGCCACGCGCGTGGTGGAAGTGTTCTGGCACCGCTATGCGCTGGGGTCCGAAGCTTCGGGGGCAGCCGGGGCCCCCAGCAACGCGGCGCGCGCCGTCTGATCGTCCACACCGTCGACTTCGAGCCGCTTGAGGCGACTGGTGTGCCCTTGCACGATGCGCACGCGCGAACGCGCCACCCCGCAGCGCTGCGCGACGAAGGCGATCAACGCCTCGTTGGCGGCGCCATCGACGGGTGGGGCTTGCAATTGCACCTTGGGCTTGCCATCGTGCAAGCCCGCCACCCGCGTGTGGCGGGCACCCGGTTGGCAGTACAGGACGAGCGTGGCCATGGTGACGGGATCGGTGCGTGCGGCCGCATCATATCCTTTGACATACGATAGCGGCATGACGATAAAGGCACGCTGGCGTCGCTGGGCACGCGAGGACGCGCAGGTAAGCGAGGCCGCGCTGCGTCGCAACCTGCACGCGCTGGCGGTGGCGGCGTGGGTCGTCGTGGCTCTGAATGCGCTGCATGTCGTCGTGTTTGGCACGCTGCACTTTGACGATGCCGTGCGCAGCACGTGGGCGCAGCGCGTTGCGGGGGCGCACGCCGCCATGGCCGTGGTCATGCTGGTGACCGGTTGGCTGGCGCGACGGCTGCAGGCGCGCGGTGCGCTGCCCGCTGCGGCGGCTTGGTTGCCGCTAGGGGTCAGCGCGCTGGTGCTGGGGTGGGCGATTGCGCTGACGGCATTCGACCAGGCGATAGGCGGCAGCCTCAGCGCCTATGTCAACGCCGCCATCGCGGTGCCGGTGGTGTTGTTGTTGCGGCCCCGGGTGATGGTCACACTCATGGCGCTGGCCTGGGGGGCGCTGGCCGTCGTGCTGCGTTGGGTGATCGAGGACGCGGCGTTGTTGACTACGCACCGCATGAACGCTGCCTCCACGAGCGTGCTCGCCGCCCTGGTGGGGGTGCTGTTCTGGCGGCACTTCGTGCGCACCGAGCGGCTGCAGCGGGCGCTGGCCGACAGCAACCAACAGCTCCAGGCGCAGCACCATGAGCTGCAGGCGTTGGCCACGCGCGATCCGCTGACCGGGCTGCTGAATCGCCGCGCGTTCGAGCACGAGGCGCAGCAGGTCCTGGCCCGCGCGCGCCGGCAGCGCCACCCGCTGGCGCTGCTCATGCTCGACGTCGATCATTTCAAGGCCATCAACGACCGCCACGGCCACCCCGCGGGCGACGCGGCGCTGCGGCAGGTCGCGGCGTGCATGGCTGAGGCGATTCGCCAGACCGACCCGCTGGCGCGCTTGGGTGGCGAGGAATTCGTGCTGTTGCTGCCGGATACAGGGGCTGACCAGGCGTGGCACCTGGCCGAAAAACTGCGGCACACGCTGGAGCAGACGCCGTTGCCCGCCATTGGGGCGCCGCTGACGGTCAGCATCGGGTTGGTCACGGTGGCCGCCGATGCCACGCCCACATTGGAGGGGTTGCTGCAGCAGGCCGACCAAGCGCTGTATGCGGCCAAGCGCCAGGGACGCAACCGCACCGTGACCTGGGACGCGGAACAGGCCGCGAGGGGCGCATCGACCGCCAGTGGCTGATACGACGTTCAAACTCTACACGAAATCCGCGGGATAAAAAAACAAAGCCCGCGCGAGGCGGGCTAAGTCGTTGATTCGGTTGGTGCCGCAAAGAGGAGTCGAACCTCCGACCTACTGATTACGAATCAGTTGCTCTACCAACTGAGCTATTGCGGCTTGGCGGCTTCCCCGCCGTTGGCGGCGACGCCGCAGAACAAGCCACGATTATACAGCTTCGGGCAGCGGTCGCTGGCTCAAGCGGCGCCCGCCGCGTCGGCTTCCAGGTGGTAGCGGGTGATGCGTTCGACCTCGTTCTTGGAGCCGAGCACCACCGCCACGCGGTCGTGCAGCCCGCGCGGTTCGATGTCGAGGATGCGGCGGCGACCGTCGGTGGCGGCGCCCCCGGCTTGTTCGACGATCCAGCCCATCGGGTTGGCCTCGTACATCAGGCGCAGCTTGCCGGGTTTGTTGGGCTCGCGCTTGTCCCACGGGTAGAGGAAGACCCCGCCGCGCGTGAGGATGCGGTGCACATCGGCCACCATGGAGGCGATCCAGCGCATGTTGAAGTCTTTGCCGCGCGGGCCTTCGACGCCGGCCAGGCACTCCTCGATGTAGCGGCGCACGGGCGGGGCCCAGTGCCGCCAGTTGCTCATGTTGATGGCGAATTCTTTGGTGTCTTCGGGGATGCGCACCTGGTCCTGCGTCAGCACCCAGGCGCCTTGTTCGCGGTCGAGCGTGAACATGGCCACGCCGTTGCCCACCGTGAGCACCAGCGTCGTCTGCGGCCCGTAGATGCAGTAGCCCGCAGCGACTTGCTGACGCCCCGGCTGCAAAAAGTCCGCCGCCGACACGGGTTCGACCACGGTCGGGTCGTCGTTGAGGCGTCGCAACACCGAGAAGATGGTGCCGATGCTGACGTTGCAATCGATGTTGCTGGAGCCGTCGAGCGGGTCGAACAGCAGCAGGTATTCGCCGCGCGGATAGCGGTTGGGGATGGGGTGGATGCCGTCGAGCTCCTCGGAGGCCATGGCCGCCAGATGGCCGCCCCACTCGTTGGCCTCGATCAACACCTCGTTGGCGATGACATCGAGCTTTTTTTGCACCTCGCCCTGGACGTTTTCGGTGCCGGCCGAGCCGAGCACGCCGCCCAGCGCGCCTTTGCCGACGGCGATGGCGATGCGCTTGCAGGCGCGTGCGACGACTTCCAGCAGCAGCCGCAGCTCGGGCGTGAGCGCGCCGTGCACGCGCTGCTGCTCGATCAGGTAGCGGGTCAGCGAGATGCGGGACTCGGACATGGTGGCGACTCCGGGCGGAAAAAGGGGGGTCAGTCGGCCAGCGCGCGCGTGACGACCTCGCGCACGTCGGTGCTCAGCGTGTCGTGGGCGGCAACGGCTTGCAGCGCGGCCTGCGCGGCGCTGCGGTAAGGCTCGGCGAGCTTCTTCCAGCGGTCCAGCGCCCGCGCCAGGCGCGCGGCCACCTGCGGGTTGAAGGCGTCGATTTCGAGCACGCGCTCGCGCCAAAAGGCGTAGCCAGCGCCATCGGCACGGTGAAAGCCTGCCGGGTTGGCGTGGCAGTACGTGCTGATGAGGCTGCGCGCGCGGTTGGGGTTGCGCAGGTGGAAGTCTGGGTGCTGCAGCAGCGCCTGCACGCGCGGCAGCGCGTCGCCGCCGCGGTCGGGGGCACCGGCTTGCAGCGCAAACCACTTGTCCAGCACCAGGTCTTCGTCGCGGAAGCGTTCGTGGAACTGCGCCAGCGCGCGCGCCGCCAGTTCGTGGCCGCTGTTGACCAGGGCGCTGAGGGCCTGGTAGCGGTCGGTCATGTTGGTGGCATCCTTGAAGCGCTGGTAGCTCTTGCCCGGCCAGACCGGGTTGCCGTTGTCGCGCGCGGCCAGGCACAGCATGTGCAGCGCCAGTCCGGCCAACGCGCGGCGGCCGGCGCTCACCGGGTCGGGCCGGTAGGCGCCGTTGTCCTTGTGCTGCTCGTAGGCCCAGACCCAGTCGTCGTGCAGCGCGTGTGCGAGCTGGCGGCGCATCGCCTCGCGCACCGCGTGGATGCGCTGCGGATCGACGGTGTCGAGCTGTTCGGCGATGTAGGTCTCGGCCGGCAGCGTCAGCACCAGCTCCTTGAACGCCGCATCCAGCGTCGGGTGGCGCAGCACCGCGCGCATCGCCTCCAGGAACGCCGCATCCAGCGGATCGTGCACGGGGCCTTCGGCGCGCACCGCCGCCAGCGCCCGCCGCAGCGCCAGCTGCTGGCCGGCCTCCCAGCGGTTGAAGGGGTCGGTGTCGTGCGCCAGCAGCGTGCGCAGTTCGTCGTCGGTCAGGTCGTGTTCCAGGATCACTGGGGCGCTGAAGCCGCGCAGCAGCGACGGCACCGGCGCCGCGTCCATCCCCTCGAAGACGACGGTGGTCTCGGGCTCGTGCAGCACCACCAGCCGCTCGGTGTGCGGCAGCGCGTGGCCCTGGGCATCCAGCAGGCCCACGGCCACCGGGATGACGAACGGCTCCTTGACCGGCTGGCCCGGCGTGGGCGGGCAGCTCTGGCGCAGCGTCAGGGTGTAGGTGTGCGCCTGGGCATCGTAGTGGCCGCTGGCGTGCACGCGTGGTGTGCCCGCCTGCGAATACCAGCGCTTGAATTGCGGCAGCCGGCGCGCCAGCTCGCTGTCCGGGTTGGCGTCGGCGATCGCTTGGGCAAAGTCGTCGCAGGTCACGGCCTGGCCGTCGTGGCGCTCGAAGTAGAGCTTGAGCCCGCGCCCAAACCCCTCGCGGCCCACCAGGGTCTGCATCATGCGCACGACCTCGGCGCCTTTTTCGTACACCGTGACGGTGTAGAAGTTGTTGATTTCGGCGTACTGGTCCGGGCGCACGGGGTGCGCCATAGGGCCAGCGTCTTCGGGGAACTGCGCGGTGCGCAGCACGCGCACGTCCTCGATGCGTTTGACCGCGCGCGCCGAGGGGCTGCCCGCCATGTCCTGGCTGAATTCCTGGTCACGAAAGACGGTCAGGCCTTCCTTGAGGCTGAGTTGGAACCAGTCGCGGCAGGTGACGCGGTTGCCGGTCCAGTTGTGGAAGTATTCGTGCGCCACCACCGATTCGACGTTGGCAAAGTCGGCATCGGTCGCGGTGGCGGGGTTGGCCAACACGTACTTGGTGTTGAAGATGTTGAGGCCCTTGTTTTCCATCGCGCCCATGTTGAAGTCGCCGGTGGCGACGATCATGAAGCGCTCCAGGTCCAGCGGCAGGCCAAAGCGGGTCTCGTCCCAGGCGATGGCCGCCATCAGCGACTGCATCGCGTGCTCGGTCTTGTCCAGGTCGGCCTGGCGCACGTAGATTTGCAGCAGGTGCGGCGTGCCGTGGCGGCTGATGATGGGTTGGCTGCGGCACACCAACGGGCCGGCCACCAGCGCGAACAGGTAGCACGGCTTGCGGTGCGGATCGACCCACTTGGCGTAGTGGCGCCCGTCGTCGAGTGGGCCGCTGTCCACCAGGTTGCCGTTGGACAGCAGCACGGGGTAGCGCGCCTTGTCGGCGCGCAGCGTCACGGTGTAGGTGGCCATGACGTCGGGCCGGTCCAGGAAGTAGGTGATGCGGCGAAACCCCTCGGCCTCGCACTGCGTGAAGAAGGTGCCCTGGCTGACGTAGAGCCCCATGAGCTGGGTGTTCTTCTCGGGCGCGCAGGTGGTGAAGATCTCCAGCTCGAAGGGCTCGTGGCCTTCGGGCAGCTTCTCCAGCACGAGCTGGCCGTCGTCGAGCCGGAAGCTCGTGCCCGCCCCGTTGACCAGCACCCGCGCCAGGTTGAGGTCCTCGCCGTCTAGGCGCAGCGGCTGGGGCGGCACGTCCGGGTTGCGGCGCACGCGCATGCGGTTGAGCACGCGCGTCTTGGCCGGGTCGAGGTCGAAGGTCAGATCGACGGTGTCGATCCAGTAGGCAGGTGGGGCATAGTCTTCGCGGCGGACGATGCGGGGGCTGCCTTCACGCATGGCGGTCATGGGTGCGGTCCTGGTGGGGAGAGGGGGTCAGACGCCCTGCTTGAGCGAGGCTTCGATGAAAACGTCGAGGTCGCCATCCAGCACTTTCTGGGTGTTGGAGACTTCGACGTTGGTGCGCAGGTCTTTGATGCGGCTTTGGTCCAGCACGTAGCTGCGGATCTGGTGGCCCCAGCCGACGTCGGTCTTGCTGGCCTCCAGCTGCTGTTGCGTCTCCATGCGCTTGCGCATCTCCAGCTCGTACAGCTTGGAGCGCAGGCGCTGCCAGGCCAGGTCGCGGTTGGAGTGCTGGCTGCGGCTGTCCTGGGCGGTGACGACGATGCCGGTCGGGATGTGGGTCAGGCGCACCGCCGAGTCGGTCTTGTTGATGTGCTGGCCGCCGGCGCCGCTGGCGCGGTAGGTGTCCACGCGCACATCGGCGGGATTGATCTCGACCTCGATGGAGTCGTCGATCTCCGGGTACACGAATACCGAGGCAAACGAGGTGTGGCGCCCGCCGGAGGAGTCGAAAGGCGATTTGCGCACCAGGCGGTGCACGCCGGTTTCGGTGCGCAGCAGGCCAAACGCGTAGTCGCCCTCGACCTTGATGGTGGCGCTTTTGATGCCTGCGGTGTCACCCGGCTGTTCGTCTTCCACCGTGGCCTTGAAGCCCTTGCGCTCGGCGTAGCGCAGGTACTGGCGCAGCAGCATCTGCGCCCAGTCGCAGGCCTCGGTGCCACCCGCGCCAGCCTGGATGTCGATGAAGCAGTTGTTGGGATCGGCCGGGTTGTTGAACATCCGGCGAAATTCGAGCTGCTCGACCGTGGGCGCCAGGCGCTCGACGTCCGCCTCGATGGTCTCGAGGCCCCCGTCATCGCCCTCGTCGCGCGACATCTCAAAGAGCTCGGTGTTGTCGGCCAGCTCCTGCGCCAGCCGGTCGAGCACCAGGACCACGTCCTCCAGCTGCTTTTTTTCCTTGGCCAGCTCCTGCGCGCGCTTGGGGTCGTTCCAAACGTTGGGGTCTTCCAGCGCGGCGTTGACTTCCGACAGTTTCAGGGCCTTGGCATCGTAGTCAAAGAAACCTCCGCAAGTCGGCGACGCGTTGCGTCAAATCCTGCAGGCGGTTGGCAAGGGCGTTGAGGCGTTCGGCTTCCATGGTGATGCGTTGCGGTGATCGTTCGTTTTGAAAATACGCGATTTTCTCACGGGGCGCTTGACGGTGCAGGCACAGCGCCCCGCGTCGCCGTCAGCGCCGGGGGGCGCGCTAACCCCGGCGGCCAAGCTGTGCCAGCAACATGCCGGCCAGAATCAGCGCCGCGCCACCCCAGCCCCTCCAGCCGATCGACTCGCCCAGCACCCACCAGCCGCCGATGGCGGCAAACACCCCTTCGCTGCTGTAGATGATGGCCGCGTGCGACGCCTTGGCCGTGCGTTGCGCCACCACCTGCAGCGTGTAGGCGATGCCGATCGACAGCAGTCCGCCCCAGGCGATGGCGCCGGCCGCGCCCGCCAGCGCGTCGGGGCTGATGGCTTCGCCCCGCGCCACGGCGGCCGCCCATGACAGCAGCCCCGCCACCGCGTACTGCATGATGGACAGGCGGATGGCGTCGTGTCGCCGCGCCCAGTGGCCCACCAGCAGCACGTGCACCGCCCACAGCGCCGCGCCGCCCAGTTGCAGCCAGTCGCCCGGGGCGATGGTGGCGTCGGGCTTGACACTGAGGAAGTACAGGCCGGCCGTGGCCAACGCCACCGCTGCCCACACCGACAGCCCCACGGGTTGGCCGAGCAGACGCATCAGGATGGGCACCAGCACCACGTACAGCCCCGTGATGAAGCCGGCGTTGGACACGCTGGTGCCCAGCAGCCCCACCTGCTGCAGGTTGATAGCGGCAAACAGCACCAGCCCCAGCAGCACGCCGTCGCGCCACAGGCCGGTGCTCGCCAGCACGGGCACGCTGGCAAACGGCCCGCCGCGCCACCACCACAGGGGTGCGATCAGCGCCACGCCCAACGCCATGCGCGCCGCCGTGTAGGTAAACGGCCCCACGCTGTCCATGCCCAGCTGTTGGGCCACGAAGGTCGAGCCCCAGATGGCCGCGACCCCGACCATCAGCAGGTCGGTCTTCCAGGTTGCGCCCGCCATGTCAGGCCCCCCGTCCGCCGAGGGGGGCGTCGCCGCCGTCGGGCGCGTCCAGGTGTGCCTCGATCAGGGCGGCCACCCGTTGCGGCTGGTCGTGGTGCAGCATGTGGCCGGCGTCCTCGACGCGGGCGATGCGGCAGCGCGGCACCGCTTGCAGGCGGCGGTGGTACTCGGCCAGCGAGTGCTCACCCCGTGGAAACCACTGGGCCAGGCTGTCGTCGCTGGCCTCCACGGCCAGCACCGGTGCGGCGATGTTGCCATAGACCGCCAGCACCTCGTCCACGCGGTAGAGCTGGCTGCTGCGCACTTTGTGCGCAGGATCGCCCAGGATCACCCACTCGCCCTCGGGCGCTTGCGGGTCGAGCGGGCGCGCCCAGTGCTGGGCCAGCCAACGGGCGCGGTCATCGGGAAGGCGGCGGTTGGTCTTCATCAGCCTCTGGGCCACACCGTCGAGCCCGCGGTAGGTCTTGAGCGTGAGTTCCCCGTTGGCGAGCTGGTGCAGCTCATCCAGCCAGGCGGCGTAGCGGCGCGGCGCCTGCTCGGGCCGCGTGGCGGGCAGGCCGAAGCCTTCCAGGTTGACCAGCCGACGCACGCGCGCCGGGCGCACGCCGGCGTAGAGCATGGCGACGTTGCCGCCCATGCTGTGCCCCACCAGGTCGATGGGCGCATCAGGGGCGCGGCCCAGGCGCTGGTTGACACGCCCGATCAGAAAGTCCACATCCGCCAGGTAGTCGGCAAACAGGTAGTGGTCTGTCAGGCCATAGGGGGGTGGGGCAGGGGATGCATCGGCCAGGTGGGCGGCGCGCGTCAGCCCAAAACCACGCCAGTCGGGCGCGATGCAGTACCGCTCGTGGGCCAGGGCATCGACGACGAATTGCCACGAGGCAGACACGTCCATCCAGCCGTGCAGGAGCCACAGGGGCGCACGGTCGGGCTGAGGCGTGCCCCATTCCCGCAGGTGGTAGCGCAGACCGCGCACCGTCTCGAAGGTGCTGCGCGAGGAACGAAGGACTTGATACATTTGCGTCATTATTGAGGAGACAAAGGGGGATGCCTTCCATGCCCAGTCATGCGCACGACACCCGCAGCGCAGCGCCCGACTTCTACGCTGCGCTGCATGGCAGCTTCCGCTGGCATGTACCGGCGCGCTTCAACATCGCCCAGGTCTGCCTGCAGCGGTGGGCGGCCGACCCGCGGCACGCCGCGCAGACGGCCATCATCGAGGATGGGCCAGGCCAGCGGCGCCCGGTGCACCACCGCTATGCCGATCTGGCGGTGCAGGCCAACCGGCTCTCGCATGCGTTGCGGTTGCTCGGCGTGCGGCCCGGCGAGCGGGTGGCCATCGTGCTGCCGCAGCGCTTCGAGACCGCGGTGGCCTACATGGCCGTGCTGCAGCTGGGCGCCGTGGCGGTGCCGCTGTCGCAGCTCTTTGGGCCCGAGGCGCTGGAATACCGGT
This sequence comes from Tepidimonas thermarum, assembly GCF_007556705.1. GTDB lineage: Bacteria > Pseudomonadota > Gammaproteobacteria > Burkholderiales > Burkholderiaceae_C > Tepidimonas > Tepidimonas thermarum. The sequence goes on from NZ_VJOL01000006.1 coordinate 27,331, forward strand.
TGCAGGACAGTGCCGCCGTCGTGGCACTGGTGGACGAGGCCACCGGCCCCGGCGTGCAGGCCGTGCGGGCGCGCTGTCCGGCGCTGCGCCATGTGGTGGGGCTGACCGGGGCGTTCGACGCCGAGGTGATCGACTGGCCACACGCGCGCGACGGCCTGCGCAAGCGCTTTGAGCCGGTGGACACCGCTGCCGACGACCCGGCGGTGCTGATCTACACCAGCGGCACCACGGGCAACCCCAAAGGCGCGCTGATTCCACACCGGGCGCTCATCGGCAACCTGAGTGGCTTCGTGTGCAGCCAAAACTGGTTTGGCTTCGACCCGTGGGACGCGCGCGTGCGCAGCGAAGCGGTGTTCTGGAGCCCGGCCGATTGGGCCTGGACTGGCGGGCTGATGGACGCGCTGCTGCCAACGCTGTACTTTGGGCGTCCGATCGTGGCCTGGCGCGGGCGGTTCGATCCGCTGCAAGCGTTTGCCCTGCTGCAGCGGCACCGCGTGACGCACACCTTTTTGTTCCCGACGGCGCTCAAGGCCATGATGAAAGCCGTGCCCGAGCCGCGCCGGCGCTACCGCCTGCGGCTGCAGGCCATCATGAGTGCGGGCGAGGCGGTGGGTGACGCCGTCTTTGCCTGGTGTCAGGAGCAACTGGGTGTGACGGTCAACGAAATGTTTGGCCAGACCGAGATCAACTACGTGGTGGGCAACTGTGCTCGGTTGTGGCCGGCGCGCCCCGGCAGCATGGGCCGTGCCTACCCGGGGCACCGGGTGGCGCTGCTGGACGAGGCGGGGCAGCCGGTGCCGCCGGGCACCGTCGGCGAGGTGGCGGTGCACCGGCGCGATGTCCACGGCGATCCGGACCCCGTGTTCTTCCTGGGGTATTGGGGCAACGAGGCCGCCACGCGCGCCAAATTCACCGGCGATCCGGCCGACAGCTGGTGCCGCACGGGCGATCTGGCGCTGCAGGATGCCGACGGCTACCTGTGGTACCAGGGGCGTGCCGACGACGTGTTCAAGTCGGCGGGCTACCGCATCGGCCCCAGCGAAATCGAAAACTGCCTGGTCAAACACCCGGCGGTGGCCAACGCCGCCGTCGTGCCCAAGCCCGACCCCGAGCGCGGCGCCGTGGTCAAGGCCTACGTGGTGCTGGCGCCCGAGTGGGCGGCACGCCGCGAGCGCAGCGCCGATCCGGCGCGCGACTTCGACCCGCCGCTCATCGAGGCCCTGCAGCAGCACGTGCGCGGCCGCCTGGCGCCTTACGAATACCCCAAGGAAATCGAATTCATCGACGCGCTGCCGATGACCACCACCGGCAAGGTGCAGCGGCGCGTGCTGCGCCTGCAGGAAGAGGCGCGGGCCGCGGCCGCCGCTTCGGGCGGCGGCTGATCGGCGCGCGCCGCCCTGGCCGCTGCGTGCCACGCCCAGTGGCCGGCTGCGGCCGGTTTGTACACCCCGTTGCATGACCCCCCACGAGCCGTTGACCATGACCTTCAACCCCGTCACCCTGGCCCCTGGCCTGTCCGTTTCGCCCATTTGCCTGGGCACCATGACCTTCGGCGAGCAAGTCGGCGAGGCCGATGCGCACGCCATGCTTGACCGGGCGCTCGAGCGCGGCGTGAACTTCATCGACACCGCCGAGATGTATGCCGTGCCGGCACGCGCCGAAACCTGCGGCGCGACCGAGACCATCATTGGCCACTGGCTGGCGCAGCGGCCGGGCGTGCGCCAGCGCGTGGTGCTGGCCACCAAGGTCGCGGGGCCGTCGCGCGGCATGCCCTGGATCCGCGGGGAGCATGCCGGGCTGACCAAGGCCGAGATCGTCGCCGCCTGCGAGGGCAGCCTGCGGCGCTTGCGCACCGACGTGATCGACCTCTACCAGATCCACTGGCCGGCGCGCAACGTGCCGATGTTTGGGGCGTTGACCTTCGACCCCGGCAAAGACAAGCCCTGCGCCAGCATCCTCGAGCAGCTCGAGGCCATGGACACGCTGGTGCGCGCCGGCAAGGTGCGCGCCATTGGCCTGTCCAACGAGACGCCGTATGGCGTGCACGAGTTCGTGCGCCTGGCCGAGCAGCACGGCCTGCCGCGGGTGGTGTCGGTGCAAAACCCCTACTGCCTGATCAACCGCAGCTACGAGAACGCGCTCGATGAGACCTGCCACCGCCTGGGCGTGGCGCTGCTGGCCTACTCGCCGCTGGGTTTTGGGTTGCTCACCGGCAAGTACGACGAGACCGGCATCGAGCACGCCGGCCCGCCGCAAGGGCGCATGGCCCTGTTCGAGAGCATGCGCAAGCAGCGCTGGGGGCGCCCGGAAGCGCTGGCCGCCGCCCGCCGCTACAACGCGCTGGCGCGCGAGCATGGCCTGACGCCGGTGCAGCTGGCGCTGGCGTTTTGCTACCGCAACTGGCGCGTGGCCAGCACCATCATCGGCGTGACCTCGCTGGCGCAGCTGGACGCCTGCCTGGACGCCTGGGACGTGACGCTGGCGCCGGAGGTGCTCGAGGCGGTGGACCGCATCCGCTGGGACATCCGCGATCCGGCGCAGTGAGGCGCTGCTACCATCGCGCCGTCGTGATCGAACTTGGAGGTCCAAACCGTGCCCGATAGCCTGAGTGGGGCCGCGCCTTGGGTGGCGCTGTTGTTGGCGTATGCCGTGGGGTCGCTGTCGTTTGCCGTCGTGGTCAGCCGCCTGATGGGCCTGGCCGACCCGCGCACCTACGGCAGCAAAAACCCGGGCGCCACCAATGTGCTGCGCAGCGGCAACAAGGCGGCGGCCGCGCTGACGCTGCTGCTCGATGCCGTCAAGGGCTGGTTGCCGGTTTGGGCGGTGGCGCGCTGGGGCGGAGCGTGGGGCTTGGGGGACGGCACGCTGGCGTTGGTCGGGCTGGCGGCCTTTCTAGGGCACCTGTTTCCGGTGTTCTTCCGCTTTCAGGGCGGCAAGGGCGTGGCGACGGCCGCCGGCGTGCTGCTGGCGTTTGAGCCCTGGCTGGGCGTGGCCGTGATCGCATCGTGGGTGCTGATCGCGGGGTTTTTTCGCTACTCGTCGCTGGCGGCCATCGTGGCGGCGGTCTTTGCGCCCCTGTATTACTGGTTTGGCGATGGGGCGGCGTGGGACGTGCGCGCGCCCGTCGGGTTGGCGGTGGCCGCGATGAGCGTGCTGCTGCTGTGGCGGCACGCGGGCAACATCCAGCGCCTGCTGGCTGGGCAGGAGAGCAAAATCGGCGCCAAAAAGGGCAGCCCCAGCCGCTGAGCAGCGGCAGGCGCGGCTCAGCGGGCGCGCACGGGCACCTGCCGTGACAGTTGCAGCAGCCGCGCGTGGTCCAGCCGCACGCGCACCGTGGCGGTTTGCAGCGCGGCTTCGATCGCGGTGTCGTCGTCGCCGGTATCCACCAGGATGGGCTCGAGCACCGGGTGGCCCTCCGCATCCAACACCGGGCTCACCCAGGGCTCGCCCGGTCGGCCCGAGCGGCGCAGCACCACCGCGATGCGCCCGTCGGCCAGGCGCACGAAGGTGCCGGGGGGACAGATGCCCAGCGTGTGCAGCAGCGCGCGCCCAATGTCATCCAGTTGTCCGCCCGGCCGCACGAGCAGCGTGCGCGCCGAGTCGGTCACGTTGCGCCCGGGCCGCGTCTCGCGCGGGCTGATGAGGGCGGTGTAGCGGTCCATGCGCTGCAGCAGCCGCACCGCCACATCATGGCTGTCGGACTCGTGGTGCTGCTCGACGATTTCCAGCCAACGCGCATCGCGCACCCCGCACTCGCGCAACCACTGCGCACCGCGCGCCGCGTGGGTGTCGATCAGGGCGCGCTGCTCCTGCGTCGGGGGCTCGCGTTGGGCCGCCAGCGTGTCCTGCAGCCGCGTCATGCCGATGTTCATGGTCAACGCGGCGCGCTCCAGCGCGGCCGCCTCCTCACCGGCCAGGCCCACCGCGGGGGCCAGCAAGCGGCACATGGCCCAACACGCCAGCGCGTGCGAGGTGCTGTAGCCCACCGGCGTGGAAGCTGCCAGCTGAAACAGCCAGTACAGCGAGGCGTCCTCATCCTGCTCCAGCAACGCCTGGGCGTCGGCCAGCAGCCGTTGCAGGCGCGGCAGGCAGTCGGGGTGGCGCAGGGGTGCCGCCAGCAGCGCCGCCAGTTGTGTCTCCAGCGTCGTCCAGCGCAGCATCCAGTCGTGTGTCGGCCCATCGGCTGGCGCGGGGGGTGGGGGCGTGACCATGGGGATCATCCGGCCGCGGGCGGCGGCGCACCGTTCAATCGCGGAAATTGTTGAAGCTCAGCGGCAGTTGCGCCATCTGCTGGCGGATGAGGGCGATGGCCGCCTGCAGGTCATCGCGCTTGGCACCACTGACGCGCACCGCATCGCCCTGGATCGCGGCTTGCAGCTTGAGCTTGCTGCCCTTGATGAGTTGCTGGATCTTTTTGGCGTCTTCGCCGGCGATGCCGCTGCGCACCCGCAACACGCGCTTGACCTTGTCGCCGCTGATTTTTTCCACCTTGCCCGGGTCGAGAAAACGCACGTCCACGTTGCGTTTGGTGAGCTTGTTGCGCAGGATGTCTTCCACCTGCTGGAGCTGAAAGTCGCTGTCCGCGTAGGCGGTGATGTCGTGATCGGCGAACGCCACCGCGGCGGACGAGCCCTTGAAGTCGAAGCGGGTGCCGATTTCGCGCTGCGTCTGCTCCACAGCGTTTTTCACTTCGACCCAGTTGGGTTCGAGCACGGTATCGAACGAAGGCATGCGGTATTCCTTGGGTCCATCTATGGTTTGCGACAATCCGTGCATGGTAGTCGAGAACCACGTGCCATTGCAGCGCCTCAACACCTTCGGCATCGCGGCGCGCGCGCACCGGCTGGCGCGCATCCGCAGCGAGGACGACGTGCTCGCCCTGGTGCGCCATCCCGACTGGCGGCCACAGGAGACGTTCATCCTCGGCGGCGGCAGCAACATCGTGCTCACGGGCGACCTGCGCCAACTCGTGCTCAAGGTGGAGATCCCGGGGCGGCGCCTGCTGCGCGAGGACGCGCGCGGCTGGCTGGTGGAGGCCGGGGCGGGCGAGAACTGGCACGCCTTCGTCGATTGGACGCTGGCGCAGGGCTGGCCGGGGCTGGAAAACCTCGCGCTCATCCCCGGCACGGTTGGGGCGGCGCCGGTGCAAAACATCGGTGCTTACGGCGTGGAGCTGCAGGACCGCTTCCATTCGCTGGACGCCATCGATTTGGAGACGGGCGAGCGGCTGACCCTGCAACACGCGCACTGCGCCTTTGGCTACCGCGACTCGGTGTTCAAACACGCGCGCGCCGGCGCGCGCGGCATGGGTCTCAAGGGCCGGGCGTTGATCACCCGGGTGCGCTTTTGGTTGCCGCGCCACTGGCGGGCGGAACTGGGCTACCAGGATTTGGCGCGCAAGGTGGCGGAAACCGGGATCACGCAACCCACGCCGCGCCAGGTGTTCGACTGGGTGTGCGCCATCCGGCGCGCCAAGCTCCCCGATCCGGCCGTCATCGGCAATGCGGGGAGCTTTTTCAAAAACCCCACGGTCACACCGGAGCAGTGCGCCGACATCATCGGCCGCGACCCCAAGGTGGTGCACTACCCCATGCCCGACGGCAGCGTCAAGCTGGCGGCGGGCTGGCTCATCGAGGCGTGTGGCTGGAAAGGCAAGACCGTGGGCCACGCCGGCGTGTACGACAAGCAGGCCCTGGTGCTGGTCAACCGGGGTGATGCCGAACACCCCTGCACCGGCGGCGAGGTCATGACGCTGGCGCGCCTGATCCAAACCAGCGTCTACGAGCGCTTCGGCATCCGGCTGGAGCCGGAGCCGGTGGTGGTCTGAACGCGCCCGCCGCGGGATGGCGGGCGGGCGCAGGGCAGCGCAGCAGCGCCGGGCGGCTCAGGCCGCCAGCGGCTCGGGCAGGACGGCGGCGTTGGCCGGGGTCTGCTCGGCACTGAGCGTGGCGCGTGCGCCGCGCCCATCGGGCGTTGCCTGCAGCGCATCGACCATGGCCTGGGCACGGGTATGGCCTGCGCGCACCAGGCGGGCAAAGTCGTCAAGCGCGCGCTGGCGGGCTTTTTCCATGCGCTGTGAGGGCTGGCCCATGGACGGGGCGCCGTCGCGCTGCGCGCTGGCCAGGGCCGTGCGCGCCAGCCAGCCCTGGGTGTGGCCACACGTGGGGCAGACCAGGCCCTCGCGCTGCGCCACCAACACACCCAGGTAACCGCCGGCAAAGCTGTGCCGACCATCCTTGGCGTTGGGGCAGGTCAGCGGGTGCACGGGCGATGGAACCACCCCCGCCTGCATACGGTTGATTTGGTCGATGACGGCGGGGTCAAAAGGGGCTTGTAGCCACACGGTGGTACTCCTGGTGAACGGCCAACCGGCGTTGCTGCGGTTGCCCGCATTGTTGGAGCCCGCCCCGTCGATGCCAAGCGGTTCTTGCAATGAGAGAGGCTTGTTACGGCCGGTTACAGTCGCGGGGGAGAAAACGCGGTGTTGCAAGGCGCCTATCATGAGTGGGTCGTCACCGGAGTTTTCGATGTCCTTCGTATCCTCATCGTTGGTCGGCGCAGCCGGGTGCGCGCGCCAGCGGGGGCGCGTGCGGCGCGCGCTGGCAGGTCTGTTGGTCGTGCTTGCCGCGCTGGCGGCGCTGTGGCTGGCCGGCCCCCGCTATGCCTACGGCCCGGACGCACCCGCTGCGCGCGCGCAGCCGCCAGCCGCGTTGACAGCGCTGGACGGTTGGCTGGCGGCGCAGGAGGCCGCGCACCCCGATCTGCGGCCAGGGGCGGCCAAGGGCATCGTCTGGCACGGGGCGGCGGGCACGCGCACCCCTTGGGCGGTGGTGTACCTGCACGGCTTTACCGCCACCCGGGCCGAGACCTATCCCCTGGCCGAGCGGGTCGCACAGGCCCTTGGGGCCAACCTGTTTCACACCCGGTTGACGGGCCATGGGCTGCCCGCGCAGGCGCTGGCGTCCGTCACCCCGCAGGACTGGTTGGCCGATGCCGTCGAGGCGGTGCGCATCGGCCACGCGATCGGCGAGCGCGTGCTCGTCATCGGCACCTCCACCGGTGGCACACTGGGGGCGTGGCTGGCGTTGCGGCCGGACGCGGCCGGTGTGCCGGTGGCGCGGCAGGTGTGGATCTCCCCCAACTTTGGGCCGGCGGACAAGCGCACCGAGCTGCTCCATGGCCCCTGGGGCGCGCAGCTGGCGCAGGCCATCACGGGCGGGACCGTGGGGGCGCCCAGCGAAGATCCGCGCATCAACGCCGCCTGGACGCGCGTGTACCCGGTGCAGGCCCTGTTGCCGATGATGGCGTTGGTGCAGCGCGTGCGCACGGGCGATTGGGCGGCGGTGCGCACGCCCGTGCTGGTGCTCTACAGCCCGCGCGACCGCACCGTCGATCCGGCCCAGACCGAGGCCGTGTTCGCGCGGCTGGGCAGCCCGCTCAAGCGGCTGGAGCGGGTCGAGGACAGCGCCGACCCCGAGCAGCACGTGCTCGCTGGCGATGTGCGCTCGCCCGGCACGACCGAGCGCCTGGCGGCGCGCATCGTGCGCTGGGCGCGCGAAGGGGCGTAAGCGGTGGGTGCCCGCGGGCGCCGCAGGCCCGGCGGGCGGCGCGTCAGCCGCCGAGCTTGAGCAAATCCCCGTCTTTGCCGATGGCCAGCAGCCCGGCCTGGGTGTAGATGGAGAGCTTGTCGCGCGTGTCGGTGATGTCCAGGTTGCGCATGGTCAGCTGCCCGATGCGGTCGCGCGGGGTGAACACCGAGGCGCCCTTTTCCATGGTCAGCCGCTCGGGGTGGTAGGTCAGGTTGGGGCTTTCGGTGTTGAGGATCGAGTAGTCGTTGCCGCGGCGCAGCTCCAGCGTCACGTCGCCGGTGATGGCGCGCGCCACCCAGCGTTGCGCCGCCTCGCGCAGCATGATGGCCTGCGGATCGAACCAGCGGCCCTGGTAGAGCAGCCGGCCGAGCTTGCGGCCGTTTTCACGGTACTGCTCGATCGTGTCTTCGTTGTGGATGCCGGTGACCAGCCGCTCGTAGGCGATGAACAGCAGCGCCATGCCGGGCGCCTCGTAAATGCCGCGGCTCTTGGCCTCGATGATGCGGTTTTCGATCTGGTCGCTCATGCCCAGGCCGTGGCGGCCGCCGATGCGGTTGGCTTCCAGGAACAGCTCGACCAGGTCGGGGTACTCGCGCCCATTGAGCGCGACCGGGCGGCCTTCCTCGAAGCGCACGGTCACCTCCTCGGCGGGGATGTCCACCTCCGGCTTCCAGAACGCCACGCCCATGATGGGGTTGACAATGCGGATGCCGGCGTTGAGGTGCTCGAGGTCCTTGGCCTCGTGCGTGGCGCCCAGCATGTTGCTGTCGGTGCTGTAGGCCTTTTCCACCGACATCTTGTAGTCGAAGCCGTTGCGGATCAGAAACTCCGACATTTCCTTGCGGCCGCCCAGCTCGTCGATGAAGGCCTGGTCCAGCCACGGCTTGTAGATTTGCAGCGCGGGGTTGGTGATCAGGCCGTAGCGGTAGAAGCGCTCGATGTCGTTGCCCTTGTAGGTCGAGCCGTCGCCCCAGATGTGGACGTCGTCCTCCTTCATCGCCGCCACCAGCATGGTGCCCGTGACCGCGCGGCCGATGGGGGTGGTGTTGAAGTAGGTCAGCCCCGCGGTGCTGATGTGAAATGCCCCGCACTGCAGCGCGGCCAGCCCCTCGGAGGCGAGTTGCGGGCGGCAGTCCACCAGGCGCGCCTTTTCGGCCCCGTAGGCCAGCGCGCGCTGGGGGATGGCGTCGTAGTCGGATTCGTCCGGCTGGCCCAGGTTGGCGGTGTAAGCGTAGGGGATGGCGCCCTTTTGGCGCATCCACAGCAGCGCGGCGCTGGTGTCGAGGCCGCCGGAAAACGCGATGCCGACCTTTTGGCCGACGGGCAGGCTTTGCAGGATGGTGGACATGGCCTTGGATCGTTGCGGGTGGGGGAGGGCGTCAGCCGAAGTGGCAGATGTAGTGGTAGGGCTCGCCATCGACGCGGATCTGGAAGCTCGCGTTGCCGGGCACGGCAAACCGCTCACCGGGGCCGTAGCGGCGCCAGACCTGCTCGCCAGGCAGCAGCACCTCGCAATGGCCGGCGACGCCTTCCATGATCTCCGGCGCGCCGGTGTTGAAGGTGAGCGTGGCCGGCAGGATGACCCCGACCGACTTGCGCGTGCCGTCGGGCAGCGTCAGGCTGTGGCTCACACACTTGCCGTCGAAATAGACGTTGGCGCGCGTGCTCACGGCCGCGCCGCTGAAGGTGTCGGTGATCGCATTCATGGTGCGCCGATTGTAGGCGCTGCGTTTCCGACGCCGGCCGCGACCGGCATCGGGTGGGCGTGGGGCGGTGGCGCGCGCGCCGGTGCGTCACAGGCGGCGCTGCCAGTCCTCGGGGTCGAAGCCCACGGTCACCGCGTCGCCCCATTCCACCACCGGCCGCCGGATGACGCTGGGCTTGGCCAGCATCAGCGCCCGCGCGCTGGCCGCATCGGTCACGCCGGCGCGGGTGGCGTCGTCGAGCTGGCGCCATGTGGTGCCGCGCCGGTTGAGCAGCGCCTCCCAGCCCAGCGCGGCCAGCCACGCGTCCAGCCGATCGGTGGGCAGGCCCTGTTTTTTGAAGTCGTGAAAGGTGTGCGGCACATCCTGCGCCTGCAGCCAGGCGCGGGCTTTCTTGACGGTTTCGCAGTTGGGGATGCCATAGACGCGGATCATGATCGCCATCGTAGCGCAACGGGGCGGCGGCGGGCCGTGCGCGGCGCGCGCGTGCAATGGGCGTGGTCGGCGCGGTTGGCCGGCCCCGGGTGGCCTTGGCACAATGCGGGCTTTCCCCGACATGGCTGACCCGATGACCGCTGCCACCCTGGATCCCGCGCTGCCCCCCGATGCGACCGCGCCGCTGGCGCACTGGCTGGCCCATCTGGAGCGCCTGCACGGGCAGCGCATCACCCTGGGGCTGGAGCGGGTGCGCGCCGTCGCCGAGCGGCTGGGCGAGGCGCTGCGGCCCGCCTGTCCCGTCATCACCGTGGCCGGCACCAACGGCAAGGGCTCCACCTGCGCGATGCTGGAGGCCATCTACCGCGCCGCGGGCTACCGCACCGCGCTCTACACCTCGCCGCATTTGGTGCATTTCGAAGAACGAGCGCGGCGCGATGGGGTGCCGTTGGCGGCGGCCGATCTGGTGCCGGCGTTTGCGGCGGTGGAGGCGGCGCGCACCGCGGGGGAGGCGGTGGCGCTGAGCTACTTCGAGTTCACCACACTGGCGTGCGTGCATGCGTTGCTGGCGCAGCGGCCCGATGTGCTGATCCTGGAAGTGGGCATGGGCGGGCGCCTGGATGCGGTCAACCTGTGGGATGCGGACTGCGCCGTCATCACCAGCATCGACCTGGATCACATGGAGTACCTGGGCCCGGACCGCGAGGCGATTGGCTACGAAAAGGCCGGCGTGGCCCGCACCGGGCGACCGCTGATCGTCAGCGACCCGCTGCCGCCGCGCAGCGTGCTCGAGCGCGCGCGCGAGATCGACGCGGACCTGTGGCTGGCCGGGCGCGATTTTCGGCACAGCGGCGACCGGCAGCAGTGGGCCTGGCAGGGCCGCGCGCGCCGCTACGGCGGGTTGGCGTACCCGGCGCTGCGGGGCGTCAACCAGCTGGTCAACGCGTCGGGCGTGCTGGCGGTGCTGGAGGCGCTGCACGCGCGCTTGCCGGTCGCGGCGCAGGCGGTGCGCCAGGGGCTGGCCCTGGTGGAGTGGCCGGGGCGCTTTCAGATCGTCCCGGGCGAGCCGGTGCTGGTGCTGGACGTGGCGCACAACCCCCATGCCGTGGCGGCGCTGGCCGAAAACCTCGACGCCATGGGGTTTTACCCGCAGACCCAGGCGGTCTTTGGCGCCATGGCCGACAAGGACGTGCGGCCCATGCTCGAGCGACTGGATCCCCTGATCGACGCTTGGCACTTTTGCGACCTGCCCACCGCGCGCGCCGCGCGCGCCACCGATTTGCAGGCGCTGTGGCAGGGCGGCACGCGGCGTGCCGACGTGGCCGCGCGGACGTACCCCGACCCGGTTGCGGCGTTGCAGGCGGCCCTGGGGGCGGCGGACCCCGCTGGTAGAATCGTGGTTTTCGGATCCTTCTACACGGTGGGCGGCGTGCTGCAACACGGGTTGCCGCGCCGGGGCGCCAAGCACCTGCAGGCCTGACGCATGTTCCAACTCCGCTCCGGTTCCGGCGCAACGCCCGCTTCGACCCCAGGGGGGCGGCAGCAGCCCCCGTCGATCGAGATGCTGCGCCGCCGTGCCCGCCAGCGGCTCATCGGCGCGGCGGTGCTCGTGGGCATCGCCATCATCGCGCTGCCGATGCTGTTCGAGTCGCAGCCGCGCCCGATACCCGTCGATATCGTCATCGAGATCCCGGCGCGCCACGCCGTCGAGCCGTTGAGCGTGCCCGGCCGCGCGGCAGGTGAGGGCCGCACGGGCGAGCGCCAGGGGGGCGCGCCGGCGCCAGCCCAGAGCGCCCAGGCGGCGCCGCCAGAGCCGGGCCATGATCGCAAGGCGCCGGACGCCACCACGCCTGCTACCCCGGCACCCGTGGCGCCCCCAGCACCCCCATCCGCGCCACCCCAGGCGCCGGCGGCGCCTGCCCCCGCCAGCCCAACACCGGCCGCCCCGCCGTCGGCCGCCGCCAGCACGCCCGCGCCGGCCGCAGCGCGGGCGGATGCCGACACCGCCGCCGCGGCCAAGACACGCGTGGTCGTGCAGGTGGGGGCGTTTGCCGATGCGGCGCGCGCGCAGGAGGTGCGGCGCCGCCTCGAGCGCGCGGGCCTCAAGACCTACACCCATGTGGCCGAAACGCCCGAAGGCAAGCGCATCCGGGTGCGGGTCGGTCCGTTCGACACCCGTGCCGAAGCCGAGAAGGTGGCGGAAAAGGTCAAGGCGTTGGGTTTGCCCGCGGCGGTGCTGACGCTGTGAGCCATGGCCACCGTCGACATCGTCTTGCTCGTGGTGCTGGGCGCATCGGTCGTCATCGGTTTGTGGCGCGGCCTGCTGTACGAGGTGTTGTCCGTGCTGGGCTGGATCGTGGCGTTTGTGGTGGCGCAGCGCTGGGCGCTGCAGGCGGCCGACAGTTTGCCGCTGGCGCACGCGGCGGCGCCGCTGCGCTATGCCGCGGGGTTTGCCGTGCTGTTCGTGCTCACCGCCTTCGTGGCGGGCTGGGTGGCGTGGCTGGCGCAACGGGGGGCGCAGCTCGTGGGGTTGCGGCCGGTGGATCGCGCCCTGGGCGGGTTGTTTGGTTTGGTGCGCGGCGTCGTGCTGCTGCTGGCGGCGGCGCTGCTGATACGGCTCACGCCGTGGGCGGACAGCGCGGCGTGGCGCGAGGCCGTGGGGCCGCGCTGGCTGGGCCAGGGGCTGCAGGTCGTCAAAGGCCTGGCGCCGCCCGCCGTGGCGGCCTATTTTCCGTGATTCGAGGGGCAAGGCTATGTGTGGCATCGTCGGCGTGGTCAGCGCCCAGCCGGTCAATCAGCTGATTTATGACGCGCTGCTGCTGTTGCAGCACCGCGGGCAGGATGCGGCTGGCATCCTGACCCAGCTGGGGCACAAATTTTTCATGCACAAGGCCAAGGGCATGGTGCGCGACGTCTTTCGCACGCGCAACATGCGTGCCCTGCCGGGCACGAGCGGCCTGGGGCAGGTGCGCTATCCCACGGCGGGCAACGCGGCCAGCGAGGAGGAGGCGCAGCCGTTTTACGTCAACGCGCCGTTTGGCGTGGTGATGGCGCACAACGGCAACCTCACCAACGCGCAGGCGCTGCGGCGCGAGCTGGTGCAGACCGACCACCGCCACATCAACACCGAGAGCGACTCCGAGGTGCTGCTCAACGTCCTGGCGCACGAGCTCGGACGCGCCTCGCAGGGTGGCGCGCTGCAGCTCGAGGGCATTTTTGGCGCTGTGGCCGCGGTGCACCGGCGCGTGCGTGGCAGCTACGCGGTGGTGGCGCTGATTGCCGGCCACGGCATGTTGGTGTTTCGCGATCCGTTTGGCATCCGGCCGCTGTGCATCGGCCGCGGCGCCGATGGCACCGTGATGGCGGCCAGCGAGTCGGTGGCCCTCGAAGGCACGGGCCACCGCTTCGAGCGCGACGTGGCGCCGGGTGAGGCGATTTTCGTCACGCTCGATGGGCACATCCACGCCCGCCAGTGTGCCGAGGCGCCGCGCCACCACCCGTGCATGTTCGAATTCGTCTACCTGGCGCGGCCCGATTCGGTCATCGACGGCATTTCGGTTTACCAGGCACGGCTCAACATGGGGCAGACGCTGGCCACGCGCGTCGTCTCCACCGTACCGCCCAACGAGATCGACGCCGTCATCCCCATCCCCGAGTCCAGCCGTCCCGCGGCGATGGAAGTCGCGCGCCTGATCGGCCGCCCGTATCGCGAGGGGTTCGTCAAAAACCGCTATGTCGGTCGCACGTTCATCATGCCCGGGCAGGCGGTGCGCAAGAAGTCCGTGCGCCAAAAGCTCAACGTCATCGCCAGCGAATTCGCCGGGCGCAACGTGCTGCTGGTGGACGATTCGATCGTGCGCGGCACCACCAGCCGTGAAATCGTGCAGATGGCGCGCGAAGCGGGTGCGCGCAAGGTGTACCTGGCCAGCGCCGCGCCGCCGGTGCGCTACCCCAACGTGTACGGCATCGACATGCCGACGCAGGAGGAGCTGGTGGCGCATGGCCGCACGGTCGAGCAGGTGCGCGCGCTCATCGGCTGCGATGCGCTCATCTACCAGGACGTGGAGGCGATGAAGCGCGCGGTGGCGGCGCTCAACCCCGGCTTGCAGGGGTTCGAGGCGTCGTGCTTCGACGGGGTGTACATCACGGGCGATGTCACGCCCGAGTCGGTAGTGGCCATGAACGCGCCGCGCCAGGCCAGCGCCGCGGAGGATGACGACGGCGCCACCACGCGGCTGACCCTGCCCAACGCCCAGGAGAGCTGAGGATGAGCGACCCGCGGGGCGCGGCGCCCTGGCATCCCGAAACGGCCGCGGTGCGCGTGGCCACGCCGCGCACACCCTACGGCGAGAACGCCGAGGCGCTGTTTTTGACCAGCGGCTTCGTGCAGCCCAGTGCACAGGCCGCGGCGGCGCGTTTTGCCGGCGACGAGGATGGCTACACCTACGCGCGCTACGGCAACCCCACCACGGCGAGTTTCGAGCAGCGGCTGGCGGCGCTCGAAGGCACCGAGGCGGCGATCGCCACCGCCTCGGGCATGTCCGCGATCCTGATGCTGTGCCTGGGGCTGCTGCAGGCGGGTGACCACGTGGTGTGCTCGCAGTCGATGTTTGGCGCCACCATCAAGCTCATCGGCAGCGATTTGGCCAAGTTTGGCGTGGCGTCCACGTTCGTGCCACAGGCCGATGTCGATGCTTGGCGCGCGGCGGTGCGGCCGCAGACGCGGCTGCTGCTGGCCGAAACCCCCACCAACCCGCTGACCGAGGTGTGCGACATCGCCGCCCTGGCCGACATTGCCCATGCCGCTGGTGCCCTGCTGGCGGTGGACAACTGCTTTGCCACGCCGGCGCTGCAGCGGCCGGTCGAATGGGGCGCCGATATCGTCGTCCATTCGGGGACCAAATTTTTGGACGGGCAGGGGCGCGTGATGGCGGGGGCGTTGTGCGCCCGCCGCGCGCTGGTGGAGGAGAAGTTTTTGCCGGTGCTGCGCAGCGCCGGCATGACGCTGGCGCCCTTCAACGCCTGGGTGGTGCTCAAGGGGCTGGAGACGCTGCATCTGCGCCTGCAGGCCCAAAGCGCCACGGCGCTGCGGCTGGCGCACTGGCTGCTGGCGCACCCGGCGGTGGCGCGCGTGCATTACCCCGGTTTGCCTCACCATCCGCAGCACGCCCTGGCCATGCGCCAGCAACGCGGCTGCGGTGGTGCCATCGTCGCCTTCGAGGTGCGCGCCGACGACGTCCAGACCGGGCGCGAACGCGCCTTCGCGGTGCTGGACGCGCTGCGCGTGCTGTCGCTGTCCACCAACCTGGGCGACACCAAAACCCTGTGCTCGCACCCCGCGAGCACCTCGCACGGCCGCCTGACCGAGGCGCAGCGGCAAGCCGCCGGCATCACGCAGGGGCTGATCCGCATCTCCGTTGGCCTGGAGCATTTCGACGACATCACCGCCGACCTGGCGCGCGGCCTGGACGCCATCCGCTGACGCCCGCGCCGTTTTTCCCCTATCGCCATGACCGCACGCGTTCGCACCCGCTTTGCCCCGTCGCCGACGGGCTTCATCCACCTGGGCAATATCCGCTCGGCGCTGTACCCATGGGCGTTTGCGCGCGCCCACGGTGGCGATTTCATCCTGCGCATCGAAGACACCGACCAGGAGCGCTCCACCGAGGAGGCGGTGCGCGTGATCCTGGAGGCGATGGACTGGCTCGGCCTGACCCCCGATGAAGGCCCGTACTACCAAATGCAGCGCATGGACCGCTACCGCGAGGTGATCGCGCAGATGCTGCAGGCGGGGCTGGCCTATCACTGCTACATGACGCCGGAAGAGCTCGACGCCCTGCGCGAGCGGCAAATGGCCGCCAAGCTCAAGCCGCGCTACGACGGCACCTGGCGCCCCGAGCCGGGCAAGGTGCTGCCAACGCCGCCCAGCGGCGTGCTGCCGGTGATCCGCTTCAAAAACCCGCTGTCAGGCAGCGTCGTCTGGGATGACAAGGTCAAGGGCCGCATCGAGATCCGCAACGACGAGTTGGACGACCTCGTCATCGCGCGCCAGGCGCCGGTCGGCGAGATCGGCGTGCCGACCTACAACTTCTGCGTCGTGGTCGACGACATCGACATGCGCATCACGCACGTCATCCGCGGCGACGACCATGTCAACAACACGCCGCGGCAGATCAACATCATCCGTGCCCTCGGGTACGAGCCGCCGGTCTACGCCCACCTGCCCACCGTGCTCAACGAGCAGGGCGAAAAGATGAGCAAGCGCCACGGTGCCAAGCCTGTGACCTGGTACCGTGACGCTGGCTTTTTGCCCGAGGCGATGATCAACTACCTGGCGCGGCTGGGCTGGAGCCACGGCGACGACGAAATCTTCACGCGCGCGCAGTTCCTGCAGTGGTTCGACCTCGAGCACCTGGGGCGCAGCGCCGCGCAGTTCGACGAGGCCAAGCTGCGCTGGGTCAACGCCCAGCACCTCAAGATGACGCCGGACGAGCGGCTGGCGCCACTGGTGGCCGAACAACTGGCGCGGCGCGGCCTGCACGCCGACGAGCGGCTGCCCGCGATCTGCGGCCTGTTCAAAGACCGCTGCGACACCACGGTGGCGCTCGCCGACTGGGCGCAGCCCTACTACCAGGCACCCACGCCGCGCGACGAGGACCTGGCGCAACACGTCACCGACGCGGTACGCCCAGCGCTGGCGGAGCTGCGCCAGCGCCTGGCCGACGCGGCGTGGACACCCGCGGGGATCGCCGCGGCCATCAAGGCCACGCTGGCGGCGCATGGGCTGAAAATGCCGCAGTTGGCCATGCCGGTGCGCGTGCTGGTCATGGGCACGCCGCAGACGCCTTCGGTGGATGCGGTGCTGGCGCTGCACCGCCGCGAGGATGTGCTGGCGCGCTTGTCGCCCGCCTGACGATTGACGGGGTGCCGGCGGCGGTTGGGGCGGATTTTTCCACCCCGTGACGGAAACGGCCCCGATTTGTGTCTATAATGCAGGTCTCGACAGCGCACAACGCGATCGGCAACGATATCCAAGCAACCGCTGTCGAGGCCCGTGGGGGTATAGCTCAGCTGGGAGAGCGCTTGCATGGCATGCAAGAGGTCAGCGGTTCGATCCCGCTTACCTCCACCACGAATCAGACCCTATCGTCTAGAGGCCTAGGACATCACCCTTTCACGGTGAGTACCGGGGTTCGAATCCCCGTAGGGTCGCCACATTGGAGCGGTAGTTCAGTTGGTTAGAATACCGGCCTGTCACGCCGGGGGTCGCGGGTTCGAGCCCCGTCCGCTCCGCCAACCGATAGCTCAGCGACGACCCTATCGTCTAGAGGCCTAGGACATCACCCTTTCACGGTGAGTACCGGGGTTCGAATCCCCGTAGGGTCGCCACATTGGAGCGGTAGTTCAGTTGGTTAGAATACCGGCCTGTCACGCCGGGGGTCGCGGGTTCGAGCCCCGTCCGCTCCGCCAACGCATCGCACACGCCACCCATTGCGGGTGGCGTTTGTGTTTGGGGCGCCGTGTTTGAGGTCGGTCGGCGTTCGGTCGGCGGGCTATCGGTCGCGTTTAGGGTGCGGCCAACACCCCCTGAGCATCCACCCAGGCGGCAAAAGCGTCCCACGGCAGTGGCCGGCTGTAGCGAAAACCCTGCACGTCCAGCGGCGCATGGGGCGTGAGGAACGCCAGCTGCCCGTCCGTCTCCACCCCTTCGACCACCACGCGCGCGTGCAGCGCGGCGGCCAGCTCCAGCACCGCGGTCACGACGCGCTCGCTCGGCCCGCCGGTGCCCACGTGGTCGGTAAAGCGCTTGTCCACCTTGAGCTCATCCACGGGCGTGCGCAGCAGATAAGCCAGGCTCGAGTAGCCGGTGCCAAAGTCATCCAGCGCCACGTGGCCGCCACCCTCGCGCACGCGCTGCAGCCACGCCAGCGTCGAGGGGCTGTCGGCCATCCAGACCGATTCGGTCACTTCGATGATCAAGTGCGGCAGGGCGGCGCGGTGTTCCTCGAGCCAGTCGCGCAGGCTGGCGTCGCCAAACTGCGCGGCCGAGACGTTGATCGCCAGCCGAAACGCCGGTCCCCAGCGCCGCGCGGCTTCCATGGCCAGCCGCGCGCCTTCGCGCAACACCCAGCCGCCGATGCGCCGGATCTGGCCGCTGGCCTCGGCGACGTCGATGAACTCCACCGGCGAGACCAGCCCGCGCGTGGGATGGCGCCAGCGCAGCAGCACCTCGGCACCGCGCACGCGCTGCTGCGGCAGCGCCACGATGGGCTGGAAGTGCAGCTCGAACGCGCCCTGCGCCAGCGCCTGCTCGAGGCCGGCCTTGACTTCGGCGAGGTGGCGCGCGCGGCTTTCCATCTGCGGCGAATAAAACCGCAGGCGATCGCGGCCGCTGTTTTTGGCGGCGTACATCGCGGTGTCGGCCATGCGCAGCAGCTCTTCGGTCGTTTCGCCGTCGTTGGGAAAACTGGCCACGCCGATGCTGGCGCTCAGGCGCAACACGTTGCCGTGCAGGTTGATGGGCTGCCGGATGGCCTGCAGGACGCTGTCGGCGATGCGCTCGACCACCAGCGGGGAGTCGACGCCGTCGAGCAGCAGCACGAACTCGTCGCCGCCAAAGCGCGCCACCGTGTCGTTGGGGCGCAGGGCGCGGCGGATGCGTCCGGCGATCTCGACCAGCACCTCGTCGCCGACCTCGTGCCCGTGGACGTCGTTGACATCCTTGAAGCCGTCCAGGTCGCAAAACATCACGTAGAGGGGGCGCAGCTGGCGCTGGCCGCGCAACAGCGCCTGTTCCAGCCGGTCGCGGTAGAGCGCGCGGTTGGGCAGACCGGTGAGGGCATCGAAGTTGGCCTGCCGGAAGATGGTCTGCTCGCGCGCCTTGGCCTCGTCGATGTTTTCCAGCAACAGCACCACCATGTCGCCCAGCGGCTCGGGGTGGCTGGCCAGCGAGGCATGCTGGCGCGCCCAACGTACCGAACCGTCGCGCGCCAGCAGCCGGTGTTCCAGCGGCGCGTTGGGCCGCGCCAGGGTCAGCGCGCGCAGCTGCTGCTGCACGCTGCCGCGGTCGTCGGGGTGGATCCAGTCGGCCCAATGGCTGCCGCGCAGGTCCTCGGCGGCGACGGCCAGGCGCGCGGCCAGCGCCGCGTTGCACTCCTGCACCGTGCCATCGGGCAGGCAGATCGCAATACCAATGCTGGGGTTGTCCCAAACCGCTTGCAGGCGGCTGTGGGCGATGCGCTCGCGCTGCTCGAGCTGCACGCGGTCGGTGACGTCCAGCAGCGACGCCGCAACGAGGCGCCGGCCATCGTGCGCGGTGGCCACGCGTGCGCCGCGCTCTTGCACGTCGCGCCATTGGCCATCGGGCCCGCGCAGGCGGTAGCGCTGGGTCCACTGGGGGTTGCGCTCATCGTGCCAGGTGGCTTGGACGCGGCCCTGGTCCTGCGGGGCGATCGCCGCCAACAGCCATGCCAGGTCGTCCCGGCCCGTCTCGGTGGCGGGCGCTGGCAGCCACTCATCGAGCCGCGGCGAGGCGTAGTCGATGCGTCCCCGCACCACGTCCAGCAGCACCACGCCCTCGTGCAGCGCATCGGTGAGCAGGCTCAGGCGCTCCTGCAACGCCAGCCGCGCCTGCTCGGCTTGGCGCAACGCGGTCAGATCGGTCAGCGCCACCACGTAGCCGGTGCGCTGGTCGTGGGTCTGCCAGGGCACCAACTGCACCCACAGCCGGGCATTGGCCCGTTCGACGCCGCCCTGCCACGCACCGCTGTGGCCGCCCACCACGTGCGCGATCAGCCCCGGTGGCCAGGCAAAGTGCCGCGTATCGAAGCTCCACGGCATGCCCAGCTGGGTTTCGCGCAGGCCGATCAAGTCCGCCGCCAGCTGGTTGAAGCGCAGCAGCCGCCGCTCCTGGTCCAGCACCAGCAACGCCGTGCCGGCGCTTTCCTGCACCGCATGCAGGAGCTCGTTGAGCTGTTGCTGCTCGCGCAGCGAGCGGTCGAGTTCCTCGTTGAGGGTGCGCAGTTCCTCGTTGGACGCTTCGAGTTCTTCGTTGGAGGCTTCCAGCTCCTCGTTGGCGGCTTCGAGTTCTTCGCTGGTGACGCTCAATTGCTCGTTGAGCTGCTGCAACTGTTGCTGGCTGTGTTCCAACGCATCGACCAGGCTTTCCAGCCGCTCCTGCGCCAGCGCCGATGCCTCGGTCGTGCAGGCCACGCTCGACGTCGCCTCCGGCGCTGCGGGCGCCGCACGCGCAAAGCTGACGATCGCGTACGGCTCGCCGCCATGCTCGAAACGCGCCGCCTGCAGCACATACGCCGGCAAGCCGCGTACCTGCGGCAGCGGCAGTCGCAGCGCGCTTTCCTCGCCTTGCAGCAAGCGGTGCAACACCAGTTGCACATCGCGCCGCCAGGCCGGCTCGACCAAATTGGGCAAGGTCAGCGCCACGGTGGAGCCGGCGGGCCAGCGCATCAGCCCCTCCATCGACCCGACCACGTGCAGCGGGTGGCCGTCACGGTCCAGCAACACGGTGGGCGGCGCATGGCGCTCGATCAGGTGCTGCAGCAACCGCTCGCGCAAGTCGCCCTCGAGCCGGTCCACGCTGCGCAGCTGCACCGTTGGAACGGTGTCGCCCACATGGGCCCCCGCGCGCGGTACGAAGCGGCGTTTGAGGTTGAGCGTGGGCTCGCCCACGTCGGCGCGCTTGCGCCACAGGTGCTCGTGGGTCGCCAGGGACGCGAACAGACTGCGCGTGCGCGGCGTGAGCGACTCCGAGCGCCCGAGCATGAGCAGGCCGTCGGGCAGCAGGGCGCGGTGCAGACGGCGCAGCACCTCGTCCTTGGCGCTGGCCTTGAGGTAGATCAGCACATTGCGGCAGGCCACCAGGTCCATGCGCAGGAAGGGCAGGTCCTGCACGACGTCGTGTCGGGCGAACACCACATGGCGCCGCAGCTCCTGCTGGATGCGCAGCGTGTGCCCGATACGGGTGAAATGCCGCTGCCGCCACGGCGCCGGCAGCGCGCGGGCGCTGTCCTCGTCGAAGATGCCGCTGCGCGCCTGGTCGAGCGCGGCGCCGTTGACGTCGGTGCCCAGCACCGTCCAGTCCCAGCTCAGGCCCAGCTCGTCGAGCAGTTCGGCGCTCAGCATGGCCAAGCCGTAGGCTTCCTCGCCCGTGGAGCAGCCCACCGACCACAGCCGCAGCGACGTGGCACCGCTGGCCGCGCGGCGCTGTATCTGCTCGCGCAGCGCCACGCGCAGGGCGCCAAAGGCGCTCGGGTCGCGCAGCCATTCGGTCACGCCAATCGTGACCGATTGCATGAGGTTGTGCAGCAGTTGCGGATCGCGCTCCGTGGCGGCCAGCAACTGCTGCAGGCCGTCCAGGTTGCGCTGGCGCATCACGCGCTCGAACTGGCGCCGCAGCGTGGTCTCCTGGTATTGGCTCAGGTCCAGCCCGGTGGCTCTGCTCAGCCGCGTCAGCAGCGCCGCCATGGCTTCGCGCTCATCCGCCATCGATGTGTGCGGGCCAGTGCGCGTCGGCGCCGGCGGCTCCTGCAACAGCATGCCGAGGCGGCGCCCCAGTCCGGCGGCGGTATCGACATGGTCGGCCAAGCCGCGTTCGACGATGGTCTGTGGCATCGAGGCGAACGGCGCCTCGGTGGGCGTTTCGGCCCACACGGCGCCGCCCGCCTCGCGCAGCACGCGCGCACCCACGGCGCCGTCCTGGCCGGTGCCGGACAGCACGATGGCCACCGCGTGCCGTCCCAGGGTGCGCGCGGCGCTGGCAAACAGCCGGTCCAGCGACGGTGCGGGGCCTCGATGGGGCGCACTGGGGTGCAGGCGCAGCCGATGGCCCTCGAGCTCGACGTGGTGGCCGGGCGGCGTCACGTACACGATGCCGCCGCGCAGCCGAACGCCGTCCTGCGCCTCCTGCACCGGCACGTTCGTGACGTGCTGCAGCAGCCGCGCCAGCGTGGACGCTTCCGCGCTGGCCAGGTGTTGCGCGACGACGCAGGCCAGGCGCTCGTCACGGGGCATGGCAGCCACGAACTCGCGCAGCGGGTCCAAACCGCCGGCGGAGGCGCCGAGGAGGGCAACCCAGGCGGGAGGGGGACTGGCGTGCACGATGAGGCTTCCAACGGTTCGATCCCATTGTAGGCGTTTGGGGTCGTGATTCCCACAGCGCGGGTCGGTCGGTACAGGATGGCCACGGCCCCGTGGTACCGAGGGGTGGCCGTGCGCCCGTACACTTGCGGGATGCGCGTACTGGGCATCGAATCCTCGTGTGACGAAACCGGCGTCGCCGTCGTGGAGGCGGCGCCGCACGGTGTGCCGCGCCTGCTGGGCGCTGCGTTGCACAGCCAGGTGGCCATGCACCAGGACTATGGCGGGGTGGTGCCCGAGTTGGCCAGCCGCGACCACATTCGGCGCGTGCTGCCGCTGACCGAGGCGGCGCTGGCGCAGGCCGGCCTGACGTTGTCGGACATCGATGGCATCGCCTACACCCGCGGGCCGGGGCTGGCGGGGGCGTTGCTCGTCGGCGCCGGCGTGGCGTGTGCGATGTCGGCGGCGCTGGGCGTGCCGACGCTGGGTGTGCACCACCTGGAGGGGCATGTGCTGTCGCCCTTCCTGAGCGCGGACCCGCCCGCATTTCCGTTCGTCGCGTTGCTGGTCTCCGGCGGGCACACGCAGCTCATGCGTGTCGAGGGCGTGGGGCGCTACACGCTGCTGGGCGAGACGATCGACGACGCCGCGGGCGAGGCGTTTGACAAATCGGCCAAGGTGTTGGGGCTGGGCTACCCGGGCGGGCCGGCGCTGGCGCGCCTGGCGGAGCAGGGCGATGCGACCGCCTTTGCCCTGCCGCGGCCCCTGTTGCACAGCGGGGACTTGGATTTTTCGTTTGCGGGCCTGAAGACGGCGGTGTTGACGCAGGCGCGCAAGCTGGGGGCAGGGCTGGCGGCGCGCCAGGCCGATTTGGCGGCCTCGACGCAGGCTGCCATCGTCGACGTGTTGGTGCACAAAGCGGTGGCGGCGCTGCGGGCCACGGGCCTGCGGCGGTTGGTGGTGGCCGGTGGCGTGGGGGCCAACCGGGCCCTGCGCCAGCGGCTCGACCAGGCCTGCGTGCGCCACGGCTGGCGGGTGCATTACCCGGAGCCGGCGCTGTGCACCGACAACGGCGCCATGATCGCCCTGGCGGCGGCCATGCGCTGGCAGGTGGGGGCGTGGCCGCCCGGCGGCGACGGCTTGGCCTTCGATGTGCTGCCGCGCTGGCCGCTGGAGGCGGTGGCGCTCGACGCGACGGGAACGGGGTGATGCGGCGCCGGTGCGGTTGCCGCGGGCCGACTCAATAATTATGAATTATCAGATCGGTTTTCCAGCTAGAATGCGCGCTTCGTCCGGCCGCGGCGTTGTCTGTGCCGTCTGGCCGGGACGTCCCCCGTCATCGAGGAAACCGAACCATGACACCATCACCATCGAACACTGGGCGGCGGCGCTGGCTGCTGGGCAGCGCAGCCCTGCTGCTGTCGGCATGGGGCCGCGGCGTGGCGGCGCAGGGCGCCGCGGGCCGTTCCGCACCCATCCGTGTGGCATTGATCGAGACCCTCTCCGGCCCCATGGGCAACGCGGGCGAGGCGGTCTTTCGCAACCTGGTGTGGGCATCCGAGCGTGTCAACGCCCGCGGCGGCATCGAGGTCGCGCCGGGCGTGCGCCGGCCGCTGCAGATCGTGCGCTACGACAGCAAAGGCCAACCCCAGGAGGCCTTGTCCGCCCTGCAGTCGGCGCTCGACGATGGCATCACGCTCGTCGCCCAGGGCAATTCGTCGGCGGTGGCCGCCGCGCTGATCGAGGCCATCAACCGCCACAACGAACGCGAGCCGCAGCGCCAGGTGCTGTTTCTCAACTACTCGGCCGTCGATCCCATTTTGACCAACGAGCGCTGCAGCTTTTGGCACTTTCGCTTCGACGCGCACGCCGACATGCGCATGGCGGCGCTGATGAGCGTGCTCAAGGCCGACACCGACGTGCGCAGCGTCTACCTGATCGGGCAGGACTACAGCTTCGGCCAGGCCGTGCTGCGCGAGGCGCGGCGTCAACTCGCGCAGCAGCGCCCGGACATCCGCATCGTGGGCGACGAGCTGCACCCGATGGCGCGCATCAAAGATTTTTTGCCGTACGCGACCAAGATCAAGGCCAGCGGCGCCCAGGCCGTGATCACCGGCAACTGGGGCAACGACCTGACGCTGCTGGTGCGTGCCGCCCGCGACGTGGGGTTTGAGGGCAAGTTCTACACCTTCTACGGCAACGCGCTGGGGGCGCCGGCCGCGATCGGCGACGCGGGCATCGGCAAGGTGGTTGCGGTGGCGGATTGGTTCCCGAATGCGCCGGGCGCCGAGTCGCGGCGCTTTTACGAGGCGTTTCGCCAGCGCTTCCCGAATCCGGCGGACGACTACGTGCACCTGCGCATGCAGCTGATGGTGGAGGCGCTGGCGCAGGCGGTGGAGGCCGCGGGACGCAGCGCACCCGCGGGCGCGACGGCGCTGCCGGCGGCGCAGCGCATCGCGCTGGCGCTGGAACATGCCGATGTCACGCTGGCAGGACAGCGTCTGCGCATGCGCGCCGACGACCACCAGGCCCAGCAGCCGTTGATGGTGGCGGTCATGGACCGCCAGGGGGCGCCCGGGGTGCCGTTCGATGTCGAAGGCTCGGGGTATGGTTTTCGGGTGCTGCAACGGCTAGAGGCTGCGGCGGCCGAGCAGCCGCACACCTGTCGCATGGTGCGGCCTTGAGCCGTTGGGCTGGCGCCCGTGCGGCGCCAGCGCGGCCCCTGCTACAATGGCGCGTTGGCCGTCATCGGTCAATGTCACGTCTGCTGCGGCAACGCGCATGGGGCTTCGAGCCATCCGGCGCGCACCTGCGGCAGGTCGCATGTCCCATCGAGGTAACCCATGATTTCGTCTGACGTCAAAGCCAAAGTCATCGCCGACAACGCCCGGGGTCCCAACGACACCGGTAGCCCCGAGGTGCAGGTGGCGCTGCTGACCGCCCGCATCAACGAGCTGACCCCGCACTTCAAGACGCACGCCAAGGACCACCACGGTCGCCGTGGCCTGCTCAAGCTGGTCAGCCGCCGTCGCAAGCTGCTCGACTACCTGAAGGCCAAGGACGCCGACCGCTACGTCGCGCTGATTCAAAAGCTCGGCCTGCGCAAGTAAACGCCGGCCGCCATACGCATCGGGTGGATGCCCGTCATCCCTCCCTCCCCAGCGCCCCGGGTCGGCTGCCGGCCCCGGGCGTTTTTTGTTGCATCATCGCATTTTCGACCCGCGGCTGCGGCGCGGCCGCGGATCTTTCGGCCCCACCGGCCCAGAGCGAAGCTGTGTCATTCCAACGCCGTGGCGTGCCTCGGCGGCGCGGCGCTGGAATGGCATCGTGTTCTGCGCTGGCGGCCTTTTCTTTGAGGAGCTGCACATGAGCCTGTTTCAGAAACACACCAAGACGTTCCAGTGGGGCCGCCACACGGTCACGATGGAAACCGGCGAAATCGCCCGCCAGGCCACGGGGGCCGTTCTGCTCGACATGGACGGTACCGTCGTGTTGGCCACCGTCGTCGCCCGCCCCGAGGCCAAGCCGGGCCAGGACTTCTTCCCGCTGACCGTGGACTACGTCGAGAAGGCTTACGCGGCCGGCAAGATCCCGGGCAGCTTCTTCAAGCGTGAAGGGCGCCCGAGCGAGTACGAGACGCTCACCAGCCGCCTGATCGACCGCCCGATTCGCCCGCTGTTTCCGGACGGCTTTTTCAACGAGGTGCAGGTCGTCATCCACACGCTGTCGCTCAACCCGGACGTCGATGCGGACATCCCGGCGATGATCGCCTCCAGCGCCGCGCTGGCCATCAGCGGTATCCCGTTCAACGGCCCGATCGGTGCCGCCCGCGTCGGCTACGTCAATGGCGAATACGTGCTCAACCCGGGGCCGACCGAAAAGGCGAATTCGCGCCTGGACCTGGTGGTCGCGGGCACCGAAGCGGCGGTGCTGATGGTGGAGTCCGAAGCCGACCAGCTCTCTGAAGAGGTGATGCTGGGCGCGGTGGTGTTTGGCCATGAGCAGGGCAAGATCGCGATCGCGGCGATCAACGACCTGGTGCGCGTGGCCGGCAAGCCGGCGTGGGACTGGCAGCCGCCGCCGCGCGACGAGGCGCTGATTGCCAAGGTCACCGAGCTGGGCGAAGCGCCCCTGCGCGCTGCCTACCAAATCCGCAACAAGCAGGCGCGCACCCAGGCCTGCCGTGCCGCCTACGCCGCCGTCAAAGCCGGCTTGACCGAGCAGGGCATAGCGTTCGACGAGGTCAAGGTCGATGGCCTGCTGTTCGACATCGAGGCGCGCATCGTGCGCCAGCAGATCCTGGCGGGCGAGCCGCGCATCGACGGCCGCGACACCCGCACCGTGCGCCCGATCGAAATCCGCACCGGGGTGCTGCCGCGCACCCACGGCTCGGCCCTGTTCACGCGTGGTGAGACGCAGGCGCTGGTCATCGCCACCCTGGGCACGGAGCGCGACGCGCAAATCATCGATGCGCTCTCGGGCGAATACCAAGACCGCTTCATGCTCCACTACAACATGCCGCCGTTTGCCACCGGCGAGACGGGGCGTGTGGGCGCGCCCAAGCGGCGCGAAATCGGCCACGGCCGGCTCGCCAAGCGCGCGCTGGTGGCCTGCCTGCCCAGCAAGGACGAGTTCCCCTACACCATCCGCGTCGTGTCGGAGGTGACCGAGTCCAACGGGTCGTCCTCCATGGCCACCGTCTGCGGCGGCTGTCTGGCGCTGATGGACGCGGGCGTGCCGATGAAGGCGCACGTGGCCGGCATCGCCATGGGCCTGATCAAGGAGGGCAACCAGTTTGCCGTGCTGACCGACATCCTCGGGGATGAGGACCACCTGGGCGACATGGACTTCAAGGTCGCCGGCACCACGCAGGGCGTGACCGCGCTGCAGATGGACATCAAGATCCAGGGCATCACCAAGGAGATCATGCAGGTGGCGCTGGCGCAGGCCAAGGAAGCGCGGCTGCACATCCTGGACAAAATGCAGGCGGCCATCGCCGGGGCGCGCGAAGACATTTCCGCCTACGCGCCGCGCCTGTACACCATGAAGATCAACCCGGAGAAGATCCGCGACGTGATCGGCAAGGGCGGCGCCACCATTCGCGCCCTGACCGAAGAGACCGGCACCACCATCGACATCGCGGAAGACGGCACGATCACCATCGCCTCCACCGACGCCGACCGCGCCGCCGAGGCGCGCCGCCGCATCGAGGAAATCACCGCCGAGGTCGAAGTGGGCCAGGTCTACGAAGGCCCGGTGACCAAGATCCTGGACTTTGGCGCCTTGGTCAACATCCTGCCCGGCAAGGACGGTCTGCTGCACATCAGCCAGATCGCGCACCAGCGCATCGAGAAGGTGTCGGACGTGCTGCAAGAGGGGCAAATCGTCAAGGTCAAGGTGCTCGAAACCGACGACAAGGGGCGCATCAAGCTGTCGATGAAGGCGCTGCTCGATCGCAACGACGCGACCGCGCAGCCGCAGCAGCCGTGAGGCGTTGCCAGGCCGTCCGCTCCGGAGGGGTGTCATGACCGCGTTCATGCAGGCCATCGAAATTTCGGCGTACGGCGCGCCGGAGGTGCTGCGCCTGGTGCAGCGCCCGCTTCCCGATGCGGGCGAGGGCGAAGTGCGCATCCGCGTCAGCGCCTCGGGGGTCAACCGCCCCGACGTGCTGCAGCGCCGCGGCCTATACGCCCCGCCACCGGGGGTGTCGGACCTGCCTGGGCTGGAGGTGGCTGGCGTCATCGACAGCGGTGACGTCGAGGCCATGGAAGAGGCTGGCCTGCGCATTGGTGACCGCGTGTGCGCGCTGGTGGCCGGCGGCGGCTACGCCGAATACTGCGTCGCCCCGGTGGGCCAGTGCCTGCCGGTGCCGCGCGGGTGGAGCGATGTCGAGGCCGCGGGCATTCCGGAAACCTTCTTTACGGTTTGGAGCAACGTCTTCGACCGTGGCCGCTTGCAGGCCGGCGAGACCCTGCTCGTGCAGGGGGGCGCCAGCGGCATTGGTGTGACGGCGATCCAGATGGCGCGTGCCATGGGCGCGCGTGTGCTCGTGACCGTCGGCTCAGCGGAAAAGGCCGCCGCCTGTGTGCGGCTGGGCGCGGACCACGCGATCGAGTACCGCCATCAGGATTTCGTGGCCGAGGTGGCGCGCCTGACCGGCGGCCGCGGCGTGGACGTGATCCTGGACATGGTGGCTGGCCCCTATGTCGAGCGCGAAATCGACTGCCTGGCCGAAGACGGCCGGTTGGTGATCATCGCGGTGCAGGGCGGTACCCAGGCGTCGTTCGACGCGGGCAAGGTGTTGCGGCGGCGCCTGACGCTGACGGGCTCGACGCTGCGGCCGCGCTCGGTGGCCTTCAAGGCGGCGATTGCGCGCGAGCTGCGCCAGCACATCTGGCCGCTGATCGAGCGTGGCGCCATACGCCCGGTGGTTTACCGGGTGTTCCCGGCGGCGCAGGCGGCGCAGGCGCATGCGCTGATGGAGAGCAACCAGCACATTGGCAAGATCGTGCTCGACTGGACACGGTCGGCCCCATGACGGGAAGGATGCGATGCGCAAACTGATTGCAGGCAACTGGAAAATGCACGGCAGCCTGGCCGACAACGAGGCGCTGCTGAGCGCCATCACGGCCGGCTTGCCGCCCGCGCCGGGCGCGGACGTGGCGGTATGCGTGCCCGCGCCGTACCTGGCGCAGGTGCAGGCGCTGCTGCACGCCACCCCGGTGGCGTGGGGTGCACAGGACGTGTCCGCGCACGAGCGCGGCGCCTACACCGGCGAGGTCAGCGCTGCCATGCTGCGCGACTTTGGCTGTCGCTACGTGATCGTGGGTCATTCCGAGCGTCGCCAATACCACGGCGAGACCGACGAGATCGTGGCGCGCAAGGCGCAGCGCGCGCTGGCCGCGGGCATCACGCCCATCGTCTGTGTGGGCGAGACCGAGGCGCAGCGCGAGCACGGCGACACCGAGCTGGTCGTCAAGCGCCAACTGGCCGCGGTCATCCACGCCGTCGGGCATTGCGTCACCGAGATCGTGGTCGCCTACGAGCCGGTCTGGGCCATTGGCACCGGCCGCACCGCCACGCCCGAGCAGGCGCAGGCGGTGCACGCGGTGCTGCGTGCGCAACTGCGCGCGGCCGCACCGGGTGAGCGCCGTGTGCGCATCCTCTACGGTGGCAGCATGAACGCGGCCAACGCGGCGGCGCTGCTGGCCCAGCCGGACATCGATGGCGGGCTGATCGGCAGTGCCTCGCTCAAGGCGGGCGATTTTCTTTCCATCATCGCGGCGGCGGCCTGACGGGCGCGCGGCGGTGCGAAACGTATCGAAACTGAGGTTCCCATCATGAATGTTGTGTTCACATTGTTGACCGTGGTGCAGGTGCTGTCGGCGCTGGCCATGATCGGGTTGGTGCTCATGCAGCACGGCAAAGGCGCCGACGCCGGTGCCGCCTTTGGTGGGGGCGCATCGGCCAGCCTGTTTGGCGCGTCGGGCGGGGCCAACTTCCTGTCGCGCAGCACCGCGGTGCTGGCCACCGTGTTCTTGGCCACGACGCTGGCGCTGGCGTTTTTGGGCTACCAGCGCCCGCAGGCCAGTGGATCGGGCAGCGTGCTCGAGAGCGTCCCGGTGGTGCCCGTCACGCCCGATGCAGCAGCGCCGGCCGTGCCGGCGGCGCCGGCCCCCGCGGGCGGCGCCGCCCAGATTCCGGGGCAATGAGCCCGGGGCCGCGACTGCGGCCCGGCGAACCCGGAAAAGGGGGTTTTCGGGTACAATGCCGGACATCGTCGGACGTGACCGATTGACGCTGGTGAGGTACAGCCAGATCCAGCACCCGACGATGCCCCCATGCCGACGTGGTGGAATTGGTAGACACGCTATCTTGAGGGGGTAGTGGCGAAAGCTGTGCGAGTTCGAGTCTCGCCGTCGGCACCAAACCAGACACTGACAAAGCGCCTTCAGGGCGCTTTTTTCCGGAGAAGCCCATGAGCCTGGAGCAGTATCTGCCCGTCTTCCTGTTCATTCTCGTGGGTTTGGCTGTTGGGGTACTCCCACAGGTATTTGGCTATCTTCTCGGGCCCAATCGCCCCGATCCGGAAAAAAATTCCCCCTACGAATGCGGCTTCGAGGCCTTCGAGGACGCGCGCATGAAATTCGATGTGCGCTACTACCTCGTGGCCATCCTCTTCATTCTGTTCGACCTGGAAATCGCGTTTCTGATCCCCTGGGCGGTGGCCTTTGCGGACATTGGCGCGACCGGCTTCTGGGCGGGCGTGATGTTCCTGGCCATTCTGGTCGTGGGCTTCGTGTACGAGTGGAAAAAGGGTGCACTCGACTGGGAGTGACCCGGCGTTGCGCGCGGCACGGCAAGCAGTACCTGGGAGCGGCAGATGATCGAGGGTGTGTTCAAAGAAGGGTTTTTCACCACCAGCTACGACGCGGTGGTGAACTGGGCCAAAACCGGCTCGCTGTGGCCCATGACCTTTGGTCTGGCGTGCTGCGCGGTCGAGATGATGCACGCCGCCACGGCGCGCTACGACATTGCCCGCTTTGGGGCCGAGGTGTTTCGCGCCAGCCCTCGCCAGTCCGACCTGATGATCGTGGCGGGCACGCTGTGCAACAAGATGGCCCCGGCGCTGCGCAAGGTCTACGACCAGATGGCCGAGCCGCGCTGGGTGCTGAGCATGGGCTCGTGCGCCAACGGCGGTGGCTACTACCACTACAGCTACTCGGTGGTGCGGGGCTGTGACCGCATCGTTCCCGTTGACGTGTACGTGCCGGGCTGTCCGCCGACGGCCGAGGCGCTGCTGTACGGGATCATCCAGCTGCAGCACAAGATTCGTCGCACCCAAACCATCGCCCGGGTCTGACGGGCGCAACCGCTTGGGTGTCTGAGGAGGAGCATCGATGACCGCGACGACGCAAGCCGCTGATTGGGCGGCGCTGGCCACGACGGCGGTTCGACCCATGGCCGAGGCGGTGCGAGACGCCGTGGCGGCCGCGTTGGGCGAGCGCGCCCGGCGCATCACCGTGGCGCGCGACGAAGTGACCGTGGAGGTGGCCGCCGCGCAGTACCGCGAGGCGATGCAGACCCTGCGCGACGCACCGGGGTGCCGCTTCGAGCAGCTCATCGACCTGTGCGGGGTGGATTATTCGACCTACCGCGACGGGGGGTGGGAAGGGCCGCGCTTTGCCGTCGTGTCGCACCTGCTGTCGGTCAGCCTCAACCAGCGCGTGCGGGTGCGCACGTTTTGCCCGGATGACGATTTCCCGGTCATCGATTCGGTGACCGGTGTGTGGCCCTCGGCCAACTGGTACGAGCGCGAGGCGTTCGACCTGTTTGGCATCGTCTTCGAGGGGCATGCGGACTTGCGCCGCATCCTCACCGACTACGGCTTCATCGGCCACCCGTTCCGCAAGGATTTTCCGCTGTCCGGGCATGTCGAGATGCGCTATGACCCCGAGCGCCGGCGTGTCATCTACGAGCCGGTCACGATCGAGCCGCGTGAGATCACACCTCGCATCATCCGCGAGGACGCGTACGGGGGGCTGCACTGAGGGGCCCGCCCGCCCCGAGGGTTGATCCGTCATGGCTGACATCAAGAACTACACCCTGAACTTCGGTCCGCAGCACCCGGCCGCGCACGGCGTGCTGCGGCTGGTGCTCGAGCTCGACGGCGAGGTCGTGCAGCGTGCCGACCCGCACATCGGCCTGCTGCACCGTGCCACCGAAAAGCTCGCCGAGCACAAGACCTACATCCAGTCGCTGCCCTACATGGACCGGCTGGACTACGTCTCGATGATGTGCAACGAGCACGCGTACTGCCTCGCGATCGAAAAGCTGCTGGGCATCGAGGTGCCGATCCGCGCACAGTACATCCGCGTCATGTTCGCCGAGATCACGCGGCTGCTCAACCACCTGATGTGGCTGGGCTCGCACGGCAACGACTGCGGCAGCTCCACCATCCTGCTGTACTGCTTTCGCGAGCGGGAGGACCTGTTCGACATGTACGAGGCGGTGTCGGGCGCGCGCATGCACGCGGCCTATTTCCGCCCCGGCGGCGTGTACCGCGACCTGCCGGACACCATGCCGCAATACAAGGTCAGCAAGATCCGCAACGCGCGCGCGCTCGAGGAGCTCAACCGCAACCGGCAGGGGTCGCTGCTCGATTTCATCGACGATTTCACGCAGCGCTTCCCCAAATACCTGGACGAGTACCACACGCTGCTGACCGACAACCGCATCTGGAAGCAGCGCACCGTCGGCATCGGCGTGGTGCCGCCGGAGAAAGCCCTGGCCATGGGCATGACCGGCCCCATGCTGCGCGGCTCCGGTGTGCCGTGGGATTTGCGCAAGAAGCAGCCCTACGAGGTCTACGACCGGCTCGACTTCGACATCCCGGTGGGCAAGACCGGCGACACCTACGACCGCTACCTGGTGCGCATGGAAGAGATGCGCCAATCCAACCGCATCATCAAGCAGTGCGTGGACTGGCTGCGCGCCAACCCGGGGCCGGTGATCACCGACAACACCAAGGTCGCGCCGCCCAAGCGCGAGGCCATGAAGGCCAACATGGAAGAGCTGATCCACCACTTCAAGCTCTTCACCGAGGGTTTCCACGTGCCCGAGGGCGAGGTCTATGCCGCCGTCGAGCATCCCAAGGGCGAGTTTGGCATCTACATCGTCAGTGACGGCGCCAACAAGCCCTACCGGCTCAAGATCCGGGCGCCGGGCTTCGCCCATCTGTCCTGTCTCGACGAAATGGCGCGCGGCCACATGCTGGCCGACGCCGTGGCCATCATCGGCACCATGGACATCGTGTTTGGAGAAATCGACCGATGAGCACCGAAACCCGCACCGTCGAGCCGATGGTGTTGTCCGAGGCGACCCGGGCCCGGTTCGCGCGCGAGGTGGCCAAGTACCCGGCGGATCAGCGGCAGTCGGCCGTCATGGCCTGCCTGGCCATCATCCAGCAGGAGCAGGGCTGGGTCAGCCCGGCGGCCGAGCTGGCCGTGGCGGACTACCTGGGCATGGCGCCGATCGCCGTGCACGAGGTCACGACCTTCTACAACATGTACAACCAGCAGCCGGTGGGGCGCTTCAAGCTCAACGTCTGCACCAATTTGCCGTGCCAGCTGCGCGATGGGGCCAAGGCGCTGCAATACCTGGCCGAGAAGCTCGGCGTTCAACCCGGCGAGACCAGCGCGGACGGGCTGTTCACGCTGCAGCCGTGCGAGTGCCTGGGCGCTTGCGCCGACGCGCCGGTGATGCTCGTCAACGACCGCCACATGTGCAGCTTCATGACGACCGAGCGGCTCGACCAGCTCATCGATGGCTTGCGCGCCACCGCCGCGGAGGGGCAGGCATGAACCTCAACCAGCTCCTGCAACCGTTTCAGGCCACGGGGGTGCAAACCTGCTTCCACGGCCGCCACATCGGACCGCAAATCTACGCCGGCCTGGATGGCACCAACTGGCGCCTGAAGGACTACGAGGCGCGGGGCGGCTACCAGGCGTTGCGCCGCGTCCTGGGCAAGGACGGCGGCCCGGGCATGACGCCCGAAGAGGTGATCGCCGAGGTCAAGACCAGCGCGTTGCGCGGGCGCGGCGGTGCGGGCTTTCCGACCGGGCTCAAGTGGAGCTTCATGCCGCGGCAGTTCCCGGGCCAGAAGTACCTGGTCTGCAACTCGGACGAAGGCGAGCCGGGCACCTGCAAGGACCGCGACATCCTCATGTACAACCCGCACATCGTCATCGAAGGCATGGCGATTGCGGCTTACGCCATGGGGATTTCGGTGGGCTACAACTACATCCACGGCGAGATCTTCCAGGTCTACGAGCGCTTCGAGGCGGCGCTGGAAGAGGCCCGTGCCGCCGGCTACCTGGGCGACGACATCCTGGGCAGCGGCTTTGGCTTCCAGTTGCATGCCCACCATGGCTTTGGCGCCTATATCTGTGGCGAGGAGACCGCGCTGCTGGAGTCGCTCGAAGGCAAAAAAGGCCAGCCGCGCTTCAAGCCGCCGTTCCCGGCCAGCTTTGGCCTCTACGGCAAGCCCACCACCATCAACAACACCGAGACCTTTGCCGCCGTGCCCTGGATCATCCGCCACGGCGGCCAGGCTTACCTGGAGGTTGGCAAGCCCAACAACGGTGGCACCAAGATTTTTTCCGTCAGCGGCGACGTCGAGCGCCCGGGCAACTACGAAATCCCCCTGGGCACCCCGTTTGCCAAGCTGTTGGAGCTTGCCGGTGGCGTGCGCGGCGGGCGGCGGCTCAAGGCGGTCATTCCGGGCGGCTCCTCGGCGCCGGTGCTGCCGGCCGAGATCATGATGGACCTGACCATGGACTACGACAGCATCGCCAAGGCGGGTTCGATGCTGGGCTCGGGCGCGGTGATCGTCATGGACGAGACGCGCTGCATGGTCAAGTCGCTGCAGCGGCTGAGCTACTTTTACATGCACGAATCGTGTGGCCAGTGCACGCCGTGCCGTGAGGGCACGGGCTGGTTGTGGCGCGTGGTGGACCGCATCGAAAATGGCCAGGGCCGCCCCAGCGACCTGGATCTGCTGGACAACGTCGCCGAAAACATCATGGGTCGCACCATCTGCGCGCTGGGCGACGCGGCCGCGATGCCGGTGCGCGGGATGATCAAGCATTTCCGGCACGAGTTCGCCTACCACATCGAACACAAGACCTGCATGGTCCCCGCCTACGTCTGAAGTGAGCGCCTCCATGGTTGAAATCGAACTCGACGGCAAGAAGGTGGAGGTTCCGCCCGGCAGCATGGTCATGCATGCGGCCGAAAAGGCGGGGGTCTACATTCCGCACTTCTGCTACCACAAGAAGCTGTCCATCGCGGCCAACTGCCGCATGTGCCTGGTCGACGTCGAAAAGGCGCCCAAGCCGATGCCGGCCTGCGCCACGCCCGTGACCATGGGCATGGTGGTGCGCACCAAGAGCGAAAAAGCCATCAAGGCGCAAAAGGCGGTGATGGAGTTTTTGCTCATCAACCACCCGCTGGACTGCCCCATTTGCGACCAGGGCGGCGAATGCCAGCTGCAGGATCTGGCGGTGGGCTATGGCGGCACGCGCTCGCGCTACGAGGAAGAAAAGCGCGTCGTCTTCCACAAGAACGTCGGGCCGCTCATTTCGATGGAGGAAATGAGCCGCTGCATCCACTGCACGCGCTGTGTGCGCTTTGGGCAGGAGATCGCCGGCGTCATGGAACTCGGTATGAGCCACCGCGGTGAGCACTCGGAGATCGAAACCTTCGTCGGCCGCACGGTGGACTCGGAGCTCTCGGGCAACATGATCGATCTGTGCCCGGTGGGCGCGCTGACCAGCAAGCCGTTCCGCTACGCCGCGCGCACCTGGGAGTTGTCCCGGCGCAAGAGCATCAGCCCGCACGACTCGACGGGCGCCAACCTGGTGGTGCAGGTCAAGGGCGACCGCGTGCTGCGCGTGGTGCCGCTCGAAAACGAGGCCGTCAACGAGTGCTGGATTGCCGACCGCGACCGCTTCAGCTACGAAGCGCTCAACGGCCCTGACCGCCTGACGCAGCCCATGATCAAGCAGGGCGGGCAATGGCGTGCGGTGGACTGGAAGACCGCGCTCGAGTACGTGGCCCATGGCTTGCAGGATGTGCAGCAGCAGCACGGCGCGGGCGCGATCGGCCTGCTGGCCAGCCCGCACGCGACGGTCGAGGAGCTGGCCCTGGCGCGCGCGCTCATGGACGGTTTGGGCAGCCCCAACCGCGACCACCGCCTGCGTGCGGCGGCGTTCGACCACGCGGCACCCGCCGGTCGTGCGCGCTGGCTGGGGATGCCGATTGCCGAGCTCTCGACCCTGGACCGGGTGCTGGTCGTGGGGTCCAACCTGCGCAAGGACCACCCGCTGTTTGCGCAGCGCATCCGGCAGGCCGCCCGCAAGGGGGCGCAGGTGTCGGCGCTGGTGGCGCGCACGCCCGACTGGGCGCTGCCGCTGCACCGCGTGCTCACGGCGCCGGCGTCCGATTGGGCGGCGGCGCTGGCCGCCGTTGCGGCGGCCGTGGCCGAGGCGCGCGGCGTGGCCTTGCCCGACGGCGTCCAAGGCGTGGTGGTCGACGAGGCGGCGCGCGCCATGGCCGCATCGCTGCTCGGCGGCGAGCGCAAGGCGGTGTTGCTGGGCAATGGCGCGGCGCACCACGCGCGCGCGGCGTCGTTGTTGGCCCTGGCGCAGTGGATCGCCGAGCAAACCGGCGCCCGCTGGGGCTACCTGACCGAAGCGGCCAACACCGTAGGCGCGCAGCTCGTGGGCCTGGTGCCGGGCGAGGGCGGCCAAAGCGCGGCCGCGATGCTGGCCGGTGGCCTCAAAGCGGCCATCCTGCTGGGGGTCGAGCCCGGTGCCGACACCGCGGCCAGCGGTGCGGCGCTCGCGCAGGCCGATATGGTCGTGACGCTGAGCTCGTTCCAGACCAACCTGGAGCTCAGCGACGTGCTGCTGCCCATCGCGCCGTTTACCGAAACCTCTGGTTCGTTCGTCAACGCCGAGGGGCGGTTGCAGAGCTTCCAGGCGGTGGTCAAGCCGCTGGGCGAAACCCGCCCCGGCTGGAAGGTGCTGCGCGTGCTGGGCAATCTGTTGGGTCTGCCGGGTTTTGAGCAGACCTCGTCGCAGGAGGTGCTGGCGCAGGCGCTGCCGGGGGTGGCATCCGGGGCCTTCGTGCCGGCCGATCGCCTCGACAACCGCGTTGCGCTGCCGCGCATCGACCTCACGCCGGCCGCCGGCGAACCGTGCGTGGCCGCGATTTACCAGCTCGACGCGCTGGTGCGGCGTGCGCCCGCGTTGCAAGCGACCGCGGACGGCCGCGCCGGGCGCGCCGCCGCTGAAGGAGTGTGCGCATGATCGACGCCATCTACCAAGGGGGCATGCAACTGAGCACGGCGGCGTGGTGGACCCAGGCCGGCTGGCCGGTGATCTGGATCCTGCTCAAAATCGTCGTGCTGCTGGCGCCGCTGATGCTGCTGGTGGCCTACCTGACGTGGTGGGAGCGGCGGTTGCTGGGCTTCATGCAGGTGCGCCTGGGCCCGAACCGCGTGGGGCCGTTTGGCTTGCTGCAGCCGATTGCCGATGCGGTCAAGCTGCTGACCAAGGAGCTGATTCGGCCGACCGCGGCCAACGGCGGGCTGTTCCGCCTGGGGCCGATCATGGCCATCATGCCGGCGCTGGCGGCGTGGGTGGCCGTGCCGTTCGGGCCCGACGTGGTGCTGGCCAACGTCAACGCGGGCCTGCTGGTCATCCTGGCCATCACCTCGATCGAGGTCTACGGCGTGATCATCGCCGGGTGGGCCTCCAACTCGAAGTATGCCTTCCTGGGGGCGCTGCGCGCGTCGGCGCAGATGGTCAGCTACGAAATCGCGATCGGCTTTTGCTTCCTGGTCGTTGTCATGACGGCGGGCAGCCTCAACCTGGCCGACATCGTGGCGTCGCAAGCGCGCGGGGTGGCCGCCGACGCGGGGCTCAACTTCCTGTCCTGGAACTGGCTGCCCCTGCTGCCGATTTTCATGGTGTACCTGATTTCGGCCGTGGCCGAGACCAACCGCCACCCGTTCGACGTCGTCGAAGGCGAGGCGGAAATCGTCGCCGGCCACATGGTCGAGTACTCGGGCATGGGTTTTGCCATCTTCTTCCTGGCGGAGTACGCCAGCATGTGGCTGGTGTCGATCCTGGCGGTGTTGATGTTCCTGGGTGGCTGGCTGCCGCCGATCGACAGCGCCGTCTTCAACGCCATACCGGGGTGGGTTTGGCTGGGCCTCAAGACCACCGTGGTCGTCTCGATGTTCATCTGGATCCGTGCCACCTTCCCGCGCTTCCGCTACGACCAGATCATGCGCCTGGGCTGGAAGATCTTCATCCCGGTGACGCTCATCTGGCTGTTGCTGGTGGGCGCGCTGATGCAGACGCCGTGGAATCCCTGGAAGTGAAGGAGGGCCGCTCGATGTCCGCTACCGCTGTCGCTCCATTTTCGCTCAAAGATTTTTTCAAGAGCTTTTTGCTCGTCGAGCTGTTCAAGGGCATGGCCCTGACCGGCCGCTATGCGCTGCGGCGCAAGGTGACGGTGCAGTTCCCCGAGGAAAAGACGCCCCTGTCGCCGCGCTTTCGCGGCCTGCACGCGCAGCGCCGCTACCCCAACGGTGAAGAGCGCTGCATCGCCTGCAAACTGTGCGAGGCGGTATGCCCCGCGATGGCGATCACGATCGAGTCGGCGCAGCGCGAGGATGGCACGCGTCGCACCACGCGCTACGACATCGACCTGACCAAGTGCATCTTCTGCGGTTTTTGCGAAGAGGCCTGCCCGGTCGATGCCATCGTCGAGACCCACATCTTCGAATACCACGGCGAAAAGCGCGGCGACCTCTACTTCACCAAAGAGATGTTGCTGGCCGTGGGCGATCGCTACGAGAAAGAAATCGCGGCGGCCAAGGCGGCTGACGCCAAGTACCGCTGATCCCCGCCAGCGCACGAGCACATCATGGACTTCGTCTCCGGTTTCTTTTACTTCTTCGCGGCGGTGCTGCTGTTCGCCGGGTTTCGCGTCATCACGGCGCGCAACCCGGTGCACGCGGTGCTGTATCTGATGCTGGCCTTTTCGCACGCGGCTGCGCTGTGGCTGCTGCTCAAGGCGGAGTTTCTGGGCATCGCGCTGGTGCTGGTGTACCTGGGCGCGGTGATGGTGCTGTTCCTGTTCGTCGTGATGATGCTCGACATCAACGTCGATGCCCTGCGCGTCGGTTTTTGGAAGCACCTGCCGCTGGCGCTGGTGCTGGGCGCGCTGGTCAGCGCCGAATTGATGGCGGTGCTGTGGGCGGGCTTCCCGACCGCGACGGCCAGCCCCGCGGTCACGGGGGCGATGCACGCGCCGGATCACCGCAACACCTATGAACTGGGCCGGCTGCTGTACCAAGATTACCTCTATCCGATCCAGGTGGCGGCGGTCATCCTGCTGGTGGCGATGGTGGCGGCCATCGCCCTGACCCTGCGCGGGCGCAAGGACACCAAGACCATCGACCCGGGGCTGCAAGTGCGCGTCAAGGCCCGCGACCGGCTGCAGGTGCTAAGCATGCCGCCCGCGAAGGCGGCTGCACCCGAGGCGACCAACAAGGAGGAGCAAGCATGAACACCCTGGGCGCCTTGGGCGTGGGGCATTTCCTCTCCGTCGGCGCGATCCTGTTCGCGCTGTCGGTGGTGGGCATCTTCCTCAACCGCAAGAACCTGATCGTGCTGCTGATGGCCATCGAGCTGATGCTGCTGGCGGTCAACCTCAACTTCGTCGCCTTTGCGCACTACCTGGGCGACCTGCACGGGCAGATCTTCGTGTTCTTCATCCTGACCGTGGCAGCGGCGGAGTCGGCCATTGGCCTGGCGATCCTCGTGCTGCTGTTCCGCAACAAGTCGTCGATCGACGTCGAGACGCTCAACACCCTCAAGGGGTGAGGCGCCCACCGCATTCCACGCGACCTTCACCATGACGACACTCTCTGCAAGCATGCTGCTGGCGGTTCCGCTGGCCCCGTTGATCGGGTCGGCGGCGGCCGGCATCCTGGGTACGAAGTTTGGCGGCAACTGGATCGGCCGGCGCTGGTCGCACAGCTTGACCATACTGGGCGTGTTGGTGTCCTTCATCCTGTCGGCCATCACGCTCAAGCGCGTCGCGCTCGACGGTGCGTATTTCGAACAAACGATTTACGAGTGGATGGTCATCGGCGGCCTCAAGATGGAGGTCGGCTTCCTGGTCGATGGCCTGACCGCGATGATGATGTGCGTGGTCACCTTCGTGTCGCTGATGGTGCACATCTACACCATCGGCTACATGGAGGACGACCCGGGCTACAACCGGTTTTTTGCCTACATCTCGCTGTTCACCTTCTCGATGCTCATGCTGGTCATGAGCAACAACCTGCTGCAGCTCTTCTTTGGCTGGGAGGCGGTGGGTCTGGTGTCCTATCTGCTGATCGGCTTTTGGTTCAACAAGCCGTCGGCCATTTTCGCCAACATGAAGGCGTTTTTGGTCAACCGGGTTGGTGACTTCGGCTTCATCCTGGGCATCGGCCTGCTGGCAGCGTACACCGGCACGCTCAACTACAACGAAATCTTCGACCAGGCGCCCAAGCTGGCGACGATCGAGTTCCCCTGGTACGTGTTCGGGCAGGACGCCATGCTGGTCACCGTGATTGGCATTTGCCTGTTCATCGGCGCGATGGGCAAGAGCGCGCAGTTCCCGCTGCACGTGTGGCTGCCGGACTCGATGGAAGGCCCCACGCCCATCTCGGCGCTGATCCACGCCGCCACCATGGTGACCGCCGGCATCTTCATGGTCGCGCGCATGTCGCCTATCTACGAGCTGTCGGACGCGGCGCTCAACTTTATTCTGGTGATCGGCGCGATCACGGCGCTGTTCATGGGGTTCCTGGGCATCATCCAGAACGACATCAAGCGCGTGGTGGCGTATTCGACCCTGTCGCAGCTGGGTTACATGACGGTGGCGCTGGGTGCGTCGGCGTACTCGGTGGCGGTGTTCCACCTGATGACGCACGCGTTTTTCAAGGCGCTGCTGTTCCTGGCGGCGGGCTCGGTGATCATCGGCATGCACCACAACCAGGACATCCGCTACATGGGCGGCGTGCGCAAGTACATGCCGATCACCTGGATCACCTTCCTGCTCGGCACGCTGGCGTTGGTGGGCACACCGCTGTTTTCGGGCTTTTACTCCAAGGACGCGATCATCGAGGCGGTGCACTTCAGCAACCTGCCGGCCGCTGGGTTTGCCCATTTCGCGGTGCTGGCCGGCGTGTTCGTGACCGCGTTCTATTCGTTCCGCGTGTACTTCCTGGTCTTCCACGGCCAGGAGCGCTACGACCAGAATCCGGATGCCCACCACGGGCACCACGGCGGCCACGACGAGCACGACGACGCCAAGCCGCACGAGTCGCCGTGGGTGGTGACCGCGCCGCTGCTGCTGTTGGCAGTGCCCTCGGTGGTGATCGGTTTCCTGACCATCCAGCCCATGCTCTTCGGTGACTTCCTGGCCGCCTCGATCGAGGTCCACGCCGACAAGCACCCGGCGATGGCGCGGTTTGCCGAGGCTTTCCACGGCCCGCTGGCGATGGCGCTGCACGCCCTGAGCACGCCGCCGCTGTACCTGGCGATCGCCGGCGCGGTCTCGGCCTGGTACCTCTACCTGGTGCGTCCCGATGTGCCCCCGCGCATCGCGCAGGCGCTGCGGCCGCTGGTGGTGGTGCTCGAGAACAAGTACTACATGGACTGGATCAACGAGCGCCTCATCGCCCCGGCGGCGCGCGGCATCGGGATGGGGCTGTGGAAGGGCGGCGACCGCGGCGTGATCGAGGCCGGGATCGTCAACCTGAGCTGGAAGGTCGTCGGCGCGGTCGCGGGACTGGTGCGCCGTGTGCAAACCGGCTACCTCTACCACTACGCCTTCGTGATGATTCTTGGCGTCCTGGCTTTCATGACCTATTTCGTCTGGCTCGCCAAATAAGGAGAACGACAGCATGGGTTTGTTGAGCCTTGCGATTGGGACGCCGATCTTTTTTGGCGTCGTGCTGCTCGCCCTGGGGCGCGATGAGCAGGCACCGCTGGTGCGCTGGTTGGCGCTCATCGGCGCGCTGTTGGGGTTGGCGGTGACCGTGCCGCTCTACACCGGGTTTGAAGTCGGCTCGGCGGCGATGCAGTTCGTCGAAAAGGCGGTGTGGATCGAGCGCTTCAACGTCCACTACCACCTGGGGGTGGACGGCATTTCGCTGTGGCTGGTGCTGCTGACCGCCTTCATCACGGTGATCGTCGTCATCGCCGGCTGGGAGGTGATCACCGAGCGCGTCAACCAGTACATGGGTGCGTTCCTGATCCTGTCGGGGCTGATGATTGGCGTCTTCGCCGCGCTCGACGCGATGCTGTTCTACATCTTTTTCGAGGCGACCCTGATCCCGATGTACATCATCATCGGCATCTGGGGCGGTCCGAACAAGATCTACGCGGCGTTCAAGTTCTTCCTCTACACGCTGCTGGGCTCGCTGCTGATGTTGGTGGCCCTGGTGTACCTGTACAACGCGTCGGGCGGCAGCTTTGACCTGGCGACCTGGCAGCGGCTGCCGCTGGCGGCCGGCGTGCAAACCGCGCTGTTCTTTGCCTTCTTTGCGGCTTTTGCCGTCAAGGTGCCGATGTGGCCGGTGCACACCTGGTTGCCCGATGTGCACGTGGAAGCGCCAACGGGTGGCTCGGCGGTGCTGGCGGCCATCATGCTCAAGCTGGGGGCCTACGGTTTCCTGCGCTTTTCCCTGCCCATCACGCCGGACGCGGCGCACCAGTGGGCACCGCTGGTGATCGGCCTGTCGTTGGTGGCGGTGATCTACGTGGGCCTGGTGGCGATGGTCCAGCAGGACATGAAAAAGCTGGTGGCCTACTCGTCGGTGGCCCACATGGGCTTTGTGACGCTGGGCATGTTCGTCTTCAACGATCTGGGCCTGTCCGGGGCGCTGGTGCAAATGATCGCCCACGGCTTTGTCTCGGCGGCGATGTTCCTGTGCATCGGTGTGCTCTACGACCGCGTGCACTCGCGCGAGATCAAGGATTACGGTGGCGTGCTCAACACCATGCCGGCGTTTGGCGCGTTTGCGCTGCTGTTCGTGATGGCCAACGCGGGCCTGCCCGGCACGGCGGGCTTCGTGGGCGAGTGGATGGTGATCCTGGCGGCCGTCAAGGCCAACTTCTGGATCGGTTTGTTGGCGGCGACCTCGCTGATCCTGGGCGCGGCCTACTCGCTGTGGATGTTCAAGCGCGTCTACCTGGGCGCGCCGGCGCACGAGCACGTCAAGGCACTGCAGGACATCAACGCGCGCGAATTTTTGATGCTGGCGCTGCTGGCGATCATGGTGCTGTACTTCGGCATCCACCCCAAGCCGTTTACGGACGTGATGGATCCGGCCGTGCAGCAGCTGTTGCAGCACGTGGCGCAGTCCAAGTTGCGTTGACGGGTTGACCCCCTTTTCGAGAAAGCGTTCATCTCATGATTGATGCTGTCAGCTGGGCCACCGCCACCCCCGAGCTGCTGTTGCTCGCCATGGCGTGCGTGATCGCCCTTTTCGATCTGTTCGTCGACACCCCGCTGCGCGATGCGACCTTTCGCCTGACGCAGCTCACGCTGGCCGTCGTGGCGGGTTTGGAGGGTTACCTGGCGTTGAGCGGGGAAACCCTGGTCGGCTTTGGCGGCATGATCGTCAGCGACCCCATGGGCGCTTGGCTCAAGTGCTTCGCGACGGTGGCGCTGATGGTGACCCTGGTGTATGCACGCCCCTACGCCGGCGCGCGCGACATGCTGCGCGGCGGCGAGCTCTTCACGCTGTCGATGTTTGCGCTGCTGGGCATGTTCATCATGATCAGTGGCCACCACTTCCTGGTGCTGTATCTGGGCCTGGAGCTGTTGACACTGTCGAGTTATGCGCTGGTGGCGTTGCGCCGTGACGAGGTGCGCGCGACCGAAGCGGCGATGAAGTACTTCGTGCTGGGCGCGCTGGCCAGCGGTTTTCTGCTCTACGGGTTGTCGCTGATCTACGGCGCGACCGGCAGCCTGGGCATTGCCGAGGTGGCGCAAGCGGTCCAGGCGGGCGTGTCGCAGCCGCTGGTGCTGACCCTGGGCGTGGTGTTCGTGGTTGCGGGCTTGGCGTTCAAGCTGGGGGTCGTGCCGTTTCACATGTGGGTGCCCGACATCTACCACGGCGCGCCCACGGCGATCACCCTGCTCATCGGTGGCGCGCCCAAGTTGGCCGCGTTTGCCATCGTGGTGCGCCTGCTGGCCGAAGGTTTGCCGGCGGTGGCGGCGGACTGGCAGCAAATGCTGGCCGCGCTGGCGGTGGCGTCGCTCGTGGTGGGTAACCTGGCGGCGGTGGCGCAGCGCAATCTCAAACGCATGCTGGCGTTTTCTACGATCGCGCAAATGGGCTTCATGCTGCTGGCGCTGGTCGGCGGGGTGGTCGGGGGCGACCGCAGCGGCATGGGCGACGCCTACGGCGCGGCCATGTTCTACGTGGTGACCTATGTGCTGACCACGCTGGCGACGTTTGGCGTGATGCTGCTGCTGACGCGCGCGGGTTTCGAGTCGGAGGAGATTGCCGACCTGGCGGGGCTCAACCAGCGCAGCCCGCTCTACGCGGGCGTGCTAGCA
This sequence comes from Tepidimonas thermarum, assembly GCF_007556705.1. Taxonomy (GTDB): domain Bacteria; phylum Pseudomonadota; class Gammaproteobacteria; order Burkholderiales; family Burkholderiaceae_C; genus Tepidimonas; species Tepidimonas thermarum. The sequence goes on from NZ_VJOL01000006.1 coordinate 71,357, forward strand.
GCGTGCATGTTTTCGCTGGCGGGCGTGCCGCCGCTGGTGGGGTTTTATGCCAAGCTGGCGGTGCTCCAAGCGCTGCTGGCGGTGGGGCAGGGGCTCTACGTGGGCTTGGCCGTGTTTGCCGTGTTGGCGTCGCTGGTGGGGGCGTTCTACTACATCCGCGTCGTCAAGGTGATGTATTTCGACCCGCCCGCGCAAACCGCCCCGATCGAGGCGCCGCCGGCCGTGCGGGCCGTGCTGTCGGTCAACGGCGCGCTGGTGCTGGTGCTGGGCGTGCTGCCCGGCGGTTTGATGGCGCTGTGTATCCAATCGGTGCGCGCGGTTTTGTGAGTCGGCCTACACTCACGCCATGACGTTGGATACGGCCGTTGCCCTGGTGATCGCGCTGGCCCTGCTCGGGGCCAACCTGCCTTTCGTGAACGAGCGCTGGCTGGCGCTGTGGCCGGCGCGCGGCGGCGCCAAGCCGCTGTGGGGGCGGCTGGCCGAGTTGGTGGTGCTGTACCTGCTCATTGGGGCTGCGGCGCTGGGGCTGGAGCAACACCTGGGGCAAATCTATCCCCAGGGCTGGGAGTTCTACGCCATCACGGCGTCGATGTTCCTCACGTTTGCCTTCCCGGGCTTCGTGTTCCGTTATTTGGCGCGCCGATAAGCGTCTGGAGGCCCGCCGTGTCCGTCACCGCGCTCGTGCCCGAGCGGCACCCGGCCCATTTGACCGAACACTGCCAGGACACCGCGACCGTGTGGCAGGGTCGGTTTTTGTCGGTGCGCTGTGACCGGGTGACCCTGCCGGATGGCGGGGCGGCCACGCGCGAATACATCCACCACCCCGGCGCGGTGATGGTGGTGCCGCTGCTGCCCGATGGGCGGCTGGTGGTGGAACGCCAGTACCGCTACCCGGTGCGGCGCGCGATGATCGAATTCCCCGCCGGCAAGCGCGATGTCCAGGAGCCGGCGTTCCTTTGCGCCGAGCGCGAGCTGCGCGAAGAAACGGGCTACGAGGCCCAGGAGTGGGCGCGTGCCGGCGTCCTGCACCCGGCCATCGGGTATGCCGATGAAGCCATCGAGATCTGGTTTGCGCGCGGGCTGCGCCAGGGGCCGCGCCAGTTGGACGCGGGCGAATTTCTCGATGTGCTGGCGGTGGCGCCGGCCGAGCTGCTTCAGGCCGTGCGGCGCGGTGAGGTCACCGACGGCAAGACGCTTGCAGCGCTGCTGTGGTGGCAGCAGGTGCACACGGGCCAATGGACGCTGCCGTGGCGGTCGGCGGCGCAGTGGCGCCACGACGACGCGCCAGCGGAGGCGCGGCTGTGAAAGTGCTCGATCTGGGGTGTGCGCAGGGGCATGTCTTCGAGGGCTGGTTTGCCTCCGAGGATGACTACCAGGCGCAGCGCGAGCGGGGGCTGTTGACCTGCCCCGTGTGCGGTGAGCAGCGCGTCGAAAAGCGCCTGAGCGCGCCGCACGTCCAGACCCGGCGTGCCGACCCCCCGCGCGAGCTGGCGCCGCCCAGTCCCGACGCCCCGGACGGCGCACCGCAGCAGGCGCGCTGGTTGCAGGCGCTGCGCGCCCTCGTGCACAACAGCGAAGACGTGGGCGAGCGCTTTGCGGCCGAGGCGCGCGCCATCCACGAGGGACGCGCGCCGCAGCGCAGCATCCGCGGTGTGGCCACGCCGGACGAGGCGGTGGCGCTGTTGGAAGAGGGCGTCGCGGTCGTGCCGCTGCCGGACTGGCCCGCGCTCAAAGAGCCGCTGCAGTGACGGCAAGGCGCCGCGGCGCGCTTGCCGCCCGCTGCCATCAGGGGTAGAGGCCGCGTAGGTCGCGCGCGCGCAGGATGCGCTCGCACGCCACGATGAAGGTGGCGGTGCGCAAGCTCACACCTTTGTCGTCGGCCACCTGCCACACGGCGTCCAAGGCGCCGCGCATGATGGCCGTGAGCCGCTGGTTGATCTCCTCCTCGCTCCAGAAAAAGCTGGAGAAGTCCTGCACCCACTCGAAATAGCTCACCGTCACGCCGCCCGCGTTGGCCACCACGTCGGGGACGACCAGCACGCCGCGGTCGCGCAAAATGTCGTCGGCGTCCGGGGTCGTGGGGCCGTTGGCACCCTCGACGATCAGGCGCGCACCGATGCGGTGCGCATTGGCCGCGGTGATCTGCTGCTCCAGCGCCGCTGGGATCAAGATGTCGCAGGGCGTATCCCAGAAGCGGTCGCGCTCGATGGCTTCGGCGGCGGCAAAGCCCGCCACGCTGCCGTGCTGCTTGGCGTGTGCCAGCAAGGCCGGGATGTCCAGGCCCGCCTCACGGTAGACGCAGCCGGCGTGGTCTTGCACCGCGACGACGCGGGCGCCCGCCTCGGCAAACAGTTTGGCGGCGATGCCGCCCACGTTGCCAAACCCCTGCACCGCCACGCGCGCTCCGGCAATCTCCAGGCCGATGCGCCGCGCCGCCTCGGCCCCCACCGTGAAGACCCCGCGGCCGGTGGCCTCGTGACGGCCCAGCGAGCCCCCCAGGCTGATGGGCTTGCCTGTGACCACGCCGGTGGCGGTTTCGCCCACGTTCATGGAATAGGTGTCCATCATCCAGGCCATCACGCGCTCGTTGGTGTTGACATCGGGCGCGGGGATGTCCTTGGTGGGGCCGATGATGAGGCCGATTTCGCTCGTGTAACGGCGGGTGACGCGCTCCAGTTCCCCCATGGACAGCCGTTTGGGGTCGACGCGCACGCCGCCCTTGGCACCGCCAAACGGCACGTTGACGGCGGCGTTTTTGATCGACATCCAGGCCGCGAGCGCCATCACCTCCGACAGCGTGACGTCCTGGTGGAAGCGCACCCCCCCTTTGCCGGGGCCGCGCGAGGTGTTGTGCTGCACCCGATAGCCCTCGAAGTGCGCCACCGTGCCGTCGTCCATGTGGATGGGCACGTCCACGACGAGGATGCGTTTGGGGCGTTTGAGGGTTTCGACCCAGCGCGCCAGGTTGCCCAGGTACGGCGTGACGCGATCGACCTGTTGCAAAAATATTCCCCACGGCCCCAGGTGCTGCGGGTCCAGGTAGGACGGCAGGGCGTGGGCGGTGGCAAGGCTGTCGGTGGCGTGGGAAGAGGCCATGTCGTGCATAACGTGGTGGAACATGGCGTGCAGCATAGGGCGCGCCGGGAGGCTTGTCCAAAGCCGCCTTGCCATGCGGTGATGCAAAAAAGGCATGGGCGCGCGGCGGTGCGCCGGCGTCCTGCCGGTAACGGCGGGTGCGGCGGGTGCGGCGCGCTGGCGGCGTGCGCGGCACAATGCGCCCTTCGGGAGACGACCGTGAAGACCCCCGTTTTCGATCCCCGCCAAGTGCCCGTCGTGGCCCGGGACGACGCTTTGCCGCGCGTGCCGGTGGAGGCGCTGCAGCCGCACGCGCTGCGGCAATGGTTTGCCCAGCCGCCGCTGTGGACGCCGGAGATACGCGCCGAGCCGCGCTGGGTGGACGGGCCGCCCAAGGCCGCTGCGGTGTTGGTGCCGCTGGTGTGGCGCGAGCGCCCGACGGTGCTGTTGACGCAGCGCACGGCGCACCTGCCCACCCACGCGGGGCAGGTGGCCTTCCCCGGTGGCAAGGTGGATGACCACGACGCAGGCGACCCTGTGCGCTGTGCGCTGCGCGAGGCGGCCGAGGAGGTCGGTGTCGCCCCGGAGTGGGTGGAGCCGCTGGGCACGCTGCCGGTGTACGCCACCGGTTCGGGTTTCGAGATCACGCCCGTGGTGGCCCTGGTGGCACCTGCGGGCCCGTGGCGACCCAATCCGCACGAGGTGGCCGAGGCCTTCGAGGTGCCGCTGGATTTTCTGATGGACCCCCGGCACCACCGGCATCACGAAGTGGTCTGGCAGGGGGTGCGCCGACGCTGGCTGTCGATGCCGTATGCCGATGCGGCGGGGGAGCGCTTCATCTGGGGGGCGACCGCCGGCATGTTGCGCAATCTGTACCGGTTTTTGCTGGCGGCGACGGCGCGGCTATGATCGCCCCATGACATTTTTCGCGGTTCTGATCGCTTTCGTGCTCGACCAGGCGCGGCGAGCCGGGACGCCGACGCCGTGGCTGGCGCCGATGGCGGGCTGGGCCGGCTGGGTGCAGCGGCAGTTGGACGCGGGCCATGCGCTGCACGGCTGGCTGGTGTGGGGCGTGGCGCTGGGCGCGCCGGTGCTGGCCGTGGCGCTGGTGCACGGTCTGTTGGCGCGTGCCAGCGGCCTGTTGGCCTTTGCGTGGACGGTGTTGGTGCTCTACGCAACGCTGGGGTTTCGGCAGTTCAGCCACCACTTCACCGCGATACGGGCCGCGCTCGAGTCGGGTGACGAGGCCCGTGCGCGCGAGCTGCTGGCGCAGTGGCAGGGCGTCGATGTGGCCGACTGGCCGCGCGAGGCGTTGTTGCGCCGCGTGATCGCGCAGGGGATCGGGGCGTCGCACCGCCATGTGTTTGGCGTGCTGGTGTGGTTTGTGGCCCTGTCCGCGTTGGGGCTGGGGCCGGCCGGGGCGGTGCTGTACCGGGTGGCGGCGTGGCTGGCGCAGGCCTGGGGTGGCGCCGGCCATGAGGGCGCGCCCGTCAGCGACGCGGTGGCGCAACTGGCGCGGCGCGCCTGGTGTTGGATCGACGCGGGGCCCGCGCGCATGACGGCACTGGGGTTTGCGGTGGTGGGGCATTTCGAGGATGCGCTGGAGCGCTGGCGGCAGCAGCGCCGCCCCTGGTCCGAGCCCAGCGATACGCTGCTGATCGCGGTGGCGGAAGGGGCGTTGCAGGTGCGCCTCGGCACCGTAGCGCCCCCCGACGACGGGTGGAGCCGCGACCTGCCCGCGCCCCAGCTCGCGCATCTGGCCAGCGCGGTGGGGCTGGTGTGGCGCAGCGTGGTGCTGTGGCTGCTGGTGCTGGCGTTGGCGCTGCTGGCGCGCATCTTCTGACCCGTATCAGGGCGCGCGCGCCGCGTCCAGCTCCTCGTAGAGATCGACGTAAAACCGCCAGCGCTGGGGTGCAATCGGGCCGTGCGGCGCCAGCGCGGCCTGGATGGCGCATCCCGGCTCGCGCCGGTGCGTGCAGTTGTGAAAACGGCATTGCCCCAGGTAGGGTGCGAAATCGGGCATCCAGCGCGCCAGTGTCTGCGGCGCGATGTGGTGCAGCCCAAACTCGTGAAAGCCGGGTGAATCGATCAGGGCGCCGCCGGCGCCGTCGTCGAGCCAGTACCACGTGGTGCGGGTGGTGGTGTGCCGCCCCGTGCCCAGCGCGCGCGAGATGGCCTGGGTGTCCGCCTGCGCGTGGGGCACCAGGAGGTTGACCAGGGTGCTTTTGCCCACGCCCGAGGGGCCGATGACCAGCGTCACCCGCCCGCGCAAGTGGGCCCTTAGGGCCTCGCATTCCGCGCGCGCGGTGCCGTCGCTGCCGTGCAGGTGCAGCGGCAGCACGCGCTCGCCCATCGCGCGGTAGGGCGCCAGCCGTTCCCAGGCGATGTCGAAGGCGGGTTGCACGTCGCGCTTGTTGAGGGCGATGAGCGGCTCGATGCCAGCCTCGCGCGCCGCGATCAGGGCGCGGCCGAGCTGGGGCTCGGCAAACGCCGGCTCGGCCGCCAGCAGCACCAGGACCTGGTCCAGGTTGGCGGCAAACACCTTGGTGCGCTGTTCGTCCTGGCGAAAGAGCACGTTGCGGCGCGGCAGCACCGCTTCGATGACCCCTTCGTCGCCGGTGATGGACCAGTGCACCTGGTCGCCCACCACGGCCTGCTGCCGTTTGCCGCGCGGGTGGCAGCGCGTGCGCGCGCCGTCGGGCGCTTCCACCAGGACGTGGCGGCCGTAGCTGGCCACCACCCGTCCCTCTTGCGCGTTGGGCGCCGCCGTGGCGGGCTGGGGCGGCCGCGTCATGTGGCCGCTCCCGCGGTGCCATCGCTGTGCGGCGGGTGCAGCCGGGCCAGCTGGGCCAGCCGATCGGCGGCCGGTGGGTGGGAGTAGAAAAAGCGCACGAACAGCGGATCGGGGGTGAGCGTGGCGGCGTTGTCGCGGTACAGGCGCAGCAAGGCGCTGGTCAAGGCGGCGGCGCCGGCGTGCCGCGCCGCATAGCGGTCGGCCTGGTATTCGTCACGCCGCGACAGGGCGCTGGCCAGCGGGGCCACGAAGATGCCCAGCAGCGGCAGCACCATGCCAAACAGCAGCAGGGCCAGCGCGCCGTTGCTACCGGTCAGGCTGGGCGTTACCCCCAGCCCGAAGTAGAACCACAACTGCTGCGACAGCCAGCCCAAGACCGCCAGCGCCGCCGCGCTGCCCGCAGCCAGCCACAGCAGCCGCTTGAGCACATGGCGGTGGTGCGCGTGGCCCAGCTCATGGGCCAGCACGGCGTCCACCTCCGGTGCGTCCAGGCGCTGCAGCAGCGTGTCGAACAGCACCACGCGCTTGGCCGGGCCAAAGCCGGTGAAATACGCATTGGCGTGGGCGCTGCGCCGGCTGCCGTCCATCACGTACACCCCGGCGGCGCGAAAGCCGCAGCGCGCCAGCAAGGCCTCGACGCGCGCGCGCAGGCTGGCGTCGGCCAGCGGCTCGAAGCGGTTGAACAGCGGCGCGATCACGCGCGGGTAGAGCAGCAGCAACGTGGTGTTGAACGCCATCCACGCCGCCCAGGCCCACAGCCACCACCAGGGGCCGACCGCCTCGTACAGCCACAGCACCAGCGCCGCCAGCGGCAGGCCCAGCGCTGCGGCCACCAGTGTCCCTTTGAGTCCGTCGGCGACCCACAGCGCGGGCGTGGTGTGGTTGAAGCCGTGCGCCGCTTCGACGCGAAACGTGCGCCACCACGCCAGGGGCAGCTCCAGCACGGCGCCGATGAGGAAAAACGCCCCCACCAGCGCCACCTGCTGCACCAGTCCTTCGCCCAGCCACGCCAGCAGCATCTGGTTCAGCGCGTCCAGCCCGCCCAACAGCGTCCAGCCGATCAGCAGCGCGCTGCCCCAGACCGTCTCGAACAGCGCCAGGCGCGTTTTGTCGATGGTGTAGGCGGCCGCCTTGGCATGCTGGTCTGCGCTGACGTGTTGCGCGAAGGCGTCGGGCACGCGGTTGCGGTGACGTGCGACGTGGCGGACCTGGCGCGCGTACAGCCAGCCGCGCAACAGCAAGGCGGCCAGCACCAGGGCGACGAATGTCCAGGTCCAAACCAGGTGCAGAGGCAGGGGGGCATCCATGCCTGCAGTCTAGCCAATGTCGCCCCCGTGTGCCGGCCGCGGCGGGCGCGCCTGGGCGACAATAGCGGGCATGACGACGCCCAACACCTTGCCCGAACCGCTGTCTGCCGAAGCCCTGACCCTGCCCAAGAGCGACCAGAACCTGGTCTGGATCGACTGCGAAATGTCGGGCCTGGACCCCGAGCGCGAGCGCCTGCTCGAGGTGGCCGTGGTGGTCACCGGGCCCCACCTGCATCCGCGCATCGAAGGGCCGGTGCTCGTCATCCACCAAAGCGATGCCGTGCTCGACGCCATGGACGCCTGGAACAAGGGCACGCACGGTCGCAGCGGCCTGATCGACAAGGTGCGCGCCAGCGCTGTCACCGAGGCCGACGCCGAGCAGCAGCTGCTTGCGTTCATCGGCCGCTACGTGCCCAAGGGGGCGTCGCCCATGTGCGGCAACAGCGTGGGGCAGGATCGGCGCTTTTTGGTCAAGTACATGCCGCAGCTCGAGGCGTACTTCCACTACCGCAACCTCGATGTCAGCACGCTAAAAGAGTTGGCGCGGCGCTGGCGGCCCGAGGTGTACGGCGCTTTCAAAAAGCAGCAGCGGCACACCGCGCTGGCCGATGTGCACGAGTCGATCGACGAGCTGTTGCATTACCGCGAGCACTTTTTGCGCCTGACGGCGTGATCGACCCGGATCGACGCTGATCGCCGCCACCCGTTGGGGGTGGCGTGAGTCGGTGTATGCTCACGAAATTTTGACGATTTCGTGACATATCCGTATGACAGTCATTTTGGCGCCCGTGACCCGGTCGGGTCGCGCACAGTTGCAGCAAGCACTCAAAGTCGCCGCCGCGGTGGCGGGGTTGATCGCGGCAGGCGTGTATGCCGCCGTGATCGTCAAGGCGATACCGGGGCTGTCCGCCCAGTCGTTGTGGTTTTTGGTCATCGCAGCCGCGGTGGGCGCCTACATGGCGATGAACATCGGGGCCAACGACGTGGCCAACAACATGGGCCCTCCGGTTGGCGCCGGTGCGCTGAGCCTGGGCAGCGCCATTGTGTTGGCGGCCATCTTCGAGGCGCTGGGCGCCATCGTGGCCGGGGCGGACGTGGTGGGTACCATCAAGGGCGGCATCATCGAAATGCGCGCGTTTGCGCAGCCGCAGCGCTTCACCTGGTTGATGTTGGCCGCCCTGTTGGCCGGGGCGCTTTGGCTCAATCTGGCCACGGTGCTGGGTGCGCCCGTCTCGACCACCCACTCGATCATCGGCGCGGTGGCGGGGGCTGGCATCGCCGCGGGCGGCTGGGCGGTGATCAACTGGGGCACGATCGGCGCGATCGTGGCGAGCTGGATCTTTTCGCCGTTGCTCGGAGGGGCGGTGGCGGCCGCGGTGTTGTACCTGACCAAGCGCCTGATCACCTACCAGGCGGACATGGCCACAGCAGCCGCTCGCTATGTGCCGCTGTTCATCGCCGCGATGGCCTGGGCGTTTGGTGCCTATTTGCTGCTCAAGGGGCTCAACAACGTGCTCAAGATCGCGTTCTGGCAGGCCATCCTGGGCGGGCTGGTGGTGGCGGTCGTGGTGTGGCTGGTCATCCGCGGCCCCGTCGCCCGCCGCGCCGCGGCGCTGCCCGGCACCAAGGCCAGCGTCAACGAACTGTTTACCTGGCCGCTGGCGTTTGCCGCTGCGTTGTTGAGCTTTGCCCACGGGGCCAGTTGTGTATCGTTCTTTCTGTAAATTCCATTTTGCCGGTTGTCTGCTGGGCGGGGATCTCCGGCGCTACGCGCCTACGCTCCCCGCCCAGCAGACAGCGCGAGGGTGGGTCTGACGCCATGACTTCGAGAAAGGGGTGTAACCCTCATGGCAATACGAGTCGAAACCAACCCCTTGGAAGCCGCTTATGCGATCTTGCT
>NZ_VJOL01000060.1 GCF_007556705.1 Tepidimonas thermarum
ACACATAGTGGTCGGCCGGAAAGCTGCGGAACTCGCCCGTCAACGGCAGCACGACATTGATCTTCTCGCCCTCGGCCAGCGGGAACATGTTGACGATTGGGCGCCCGCGCGAGCCGCGCCCGCCGGCTGCCCAGCCGCCCGCCAATCCACAGGCCAGCCCCGCCCTGCTGGCGCTGCGCCAACAAATCGACGCCATCGACCAGCAACTGCTGCGGCTGCTCAACGAGCGGGCGCGCATCGCCCAGCAGGTCGGCGAGGTCAAACGGGCCGAGGGCTCGCCCTTTTTCCGGCCGGACCGCGTGGCGCAGGTGATCGCCAACATCGAGGCCGCCAACCCCGGGCCGCTGCACAACCGCCATGTCGCCGCCATCTGGCGCGAAATCATGTCCGCCTGCCTGGCGTTGGAGGCGCCCATGCGCGTCGCGGTGCTCGGCCCCGAAGGCACGTTTTGCGAACAGGCCGCCATCGAATACTTCGGCAGCGCGGCCGAATGGATCCACTGCCCCAGCTTCGATGAGGTCTTTCACGCCACCGCGGCGGGCACGGCGCAGTTCGGCGTCGTCGGCGTGGAAAACTCCACCGAGGGCGTGGTGGCCCGCTCGCTGGACCTGTTCCTGCGCTCGCCCGTGCACATCGTGGGCGAAATCAGCCTGCTGGTGCGCCACAACCTGCTGCGCCAAGTGCCCAGCCTGGACGGTATCGAGGTGGTGATGGCGCACCCGCAGGCGCTGGCGCAGTGCCAGGGCTGGCTGTCCACCCACCTGCCACACGCCGAGCGGCGCGCCGTGGCCAGCAACGCCGAGGGCGCGCGGCTGGCCGCAACCAACCCCGCCTGGGCCGCGCTTGCCAGCGAGCGCGCGGCGGCGCAGTACGCGCTGCACATCGTGGCCCATGCGATCCAGGACGAGGCCTACAACCGCACCCGCTTTGCCGTCATCTGCCTGCCGCAGACCATGGCGATGCCTGCGGCCAGCGGGCGCGACTGCACCAGCATCGTGGTGTCGGTACCCAACCGGCCGGGTGCCGTGCACGATCTGCTCAAGCCCCTCAAAGCGCATGGCGTGTCGATGACGCGCTTCGAGTCGCGCCCGGCCAAGTCCGGCCAGTGGGAGTACTACTTCTACATCGACATCGCCGGCCACCCGTCGCAGCCCCACGTGGCGGCGGCCTTGAGCGAATTGCAGGGCTTGTGCGCGTTTTACAAGATGCTGGGCGCCTACCCCATCTCGGAGTGAGGAGATGATGGCGCCCTCCCCCGAACACGACACGGCCACCGGTGCCCCGTTGCCACCGCTGGTCCCCTTCGAGCAGCTGGCCGTCATCGGCTGCGGTTTGATGGGCGGGTCGTTTGCGCTGGCGCTCAAAGCCGCCGGGCTGGTGCAGCGCGTGGTGGGCTATGCGCGTTCGCCGCACACGCTGGCGCGCGCCCGGGCCCTGGGGGTGATCGACGTGGAGGCCCCGTCGGCGCTGCTGGCGGCCTCCGGCGCCGACCTGGTGCTGGTGTCGGTGCCCGTCGCGGCCACCGGGCAGACGCTGCGCGCCATCCAACCCCTCATCGGCCCGGACACGCTGGTGATGGACGTGGGCTCGACCAAGGGCGACGTGGTGGCAGCCGCCCGCGCCGCCCTGGGCGAGCGCATCGGCCACTTCGTGCCGGCCCACCCCATCGCGGGCAAGGAGCGCGCCGGGGTGGAGCACGCGAGCGCCGACTTGTACCGCGGCTGCCAAGTGATCCTGACCCCGACCGCCGACACCGACCCCGCGTACACCGAACGCGCGCGCGCGCTGTGGCAGGCGCTGCAGGCGCGCGTGCGCCTGATGGCACCCGAGGCGCACGACGCGGCCTACGCCGCCGTCAGCCACCTGCCCCATCTGCTGGCGTTTGCCGCGATGCGCGCGCTGGCGCAGCAGCCGCAGGCTGCTGAATTTTTGGCGCTGGCCGGCCCGGGATTTCGCGATTTCACGCGCATCGCCGCCAGCGACCCGGAGGTCTGGCGCGACATCCTGCTGGCCAACGCCGCGCAGGTGCGCGCCCAGGCGCAGCAGTTCCGCGCGGCGCTGGATACCTTTGAGGCCGCGCTTGACGCCGGCGACAGCGCCGGCCTGCGCGAGTTGATCGCCGACGCCAGCCGCGTCCGCACCCAATGGGCCGCCGGTGCTTACAGCGCCGCCCCGTCACCCCAGAACCCATGTACCGCACCGCTTTCCTCGACATCCCCCCGCTGAGGCGCGCCGGCGGCCGCGTGCGCCTGCCGGGCTCCAAGAGCATTTCCAACCGCGTGCTGCTGCTGGCGGCGCTGTGCGACGGGGTCACGCGCATCGAAGACCTGCTCGACTCCGACGACACGCGGGTGATGCTGGACGCGCTCGCCGCGCTGGGCTGCGGGCTCGAGCGCTTGGGGCCGACCACGGTGCGCGTGCGCGGGCTGGGGGGACGGCTGGCGGCGCGGGAGGCACGCCTGTTCCTGGGCAACGCGGGCACGGCCATGCGGCCGTTGACGGCGGCGCTGACGGTGCTGGCGGCGCTGCAGGGCGGGCGCTTCGAGCTCTCGGGCGTGCCGCGCATGCACGAGCGCCCGATTGGCGACCTGGTCGATGCCTTGCGCCAACTGGGTGGCACCATCGAGGAACTGGGCCAACCCGGCTACCCGCCGCTGGCGGTGGGCAGCCCTCAGCCGACGCCGTTGCGGCTGGACGCCCCGATCCGCGTGCGCGGCGACGTCTCGAGCCAATTTCTGACCGCGTTGCTGCTGGCGCTGCCGTTGGCCGCACAGGAGCGCCCGATCACCATCGAAGTGGTGGGCGAGCTCATCTCCAAGCCGTACATCGACATCACCCTGCGGCTGCTGGCGCGCTTTGGCGTGCAGGTGCAGCGCGACGGTTGGGCGCGCTTTACCATCCCCGCCGGGGCGCGCTATGCGACGCCGGGCACCATCCACGTCGAGGGCGACGCGTCTTCGGCGAGCTATTTCATCGCGCTGGGCGCCCTCGCCGCCACGGACCAACCCGTGACCATCGAAGGCGTGGGGCTGGATTCCATCCAGGGCGACATCGCCTTTGTGGACGCGGCGCGGGCGATGGGCGCGCGGGTGGAGGGTGAACCCAACCGCTTGCACGTGTGGCGCGGCGCCTGGCCGCTGCGCGCGCTCGACCTGGATTGCAACGCCATCCCCGACGCCGCCATGACCCTGGCCGTCATGGCGCTCTACGCCAACGGCCCAACCACCCTGCGCCACATCGGCAGCTGGCGCGTCAAAGAGACCGACCGCATCGCCGCCATGGCCACGGAGTTGCGCCAGCTTGGCGCCCGTGTCGAAGAAGGGCCGGACTGGCTGCGTGTGCACCCTCTTGGGGCGGATGGCAGCGGCTGGCGCGCCGCCGCGTTGCGCACCTACGACGACCACCGCATGGCCATGTGCGGGTCGCTCGCCGCCTTCAACCCGGCGCGGCTGCCGGTGCGCATCCTGGACCCGCAGTGCGTGGGCAAAACCTTCCCTGATTACTTCGAGACGCTTTGGTCGGTGGTCGAGGCAGAGCCGGCGGACATACCCGTCATTTGCATCGACGGGCCAACGGCTTCGGGCAAAGGCACGCTGGCAGCGGCGGTGGCCGCGCGTCTGGGCTACCACGTGCTGGATTCGGGGGCGCTGTACCGCGTGGTCGGCCTGGCGGCCGAGCGTGCCGGCCTGGCCACCGACGAGGCGGCGCTGGCCGACCCGGCGCACGCCGAGCGCGTGGGCGCGCTGGCCGCGCAGCTGCCGGTGCGCTTTGCCGACGGGCGCATCTGGCTGGGCGACGACGATGTGACCGACGCGGTGCGCAGCGAGGCCGCGGGCATGGCGGCGTCGCGCGTGTCGGCGCTGCCCGCCGTGCGTGCCGGCCTGCTGGCGCTGCAGCGGGGATTCCGGCGCCTGCCCGGGCTGGTGGCCGATGGCCGCGACATGGGCACGGTGATCTTTCCCGATGCGCCACTCAAGGTTTTTTTGACCGCCAGCGCCGCCACGCGCGCCCAGCGCCGCTATGAGCAGTTGATTTCGCGCGGCGAAACTGCTAGTATAGATAGTCTTTTGGCCGACTTGGAGGCGCGCGACGCGCGCGATCGCACGCGGGCGGTGGCGCCGCTAGAGCCGGCCCAGGACGCGCAGCTGCTCGACAACTCGGCACAGACCATCGACGCATCGGTGGCCACCGTGTTGGCGTGGTGGCAGCGCTGCCGGCCGTTTGGCGATCGGGATCGTCCGACCCACGCCGAACCCCGGCACTGAAAGGCCCCGCTGGCGCCGCCGAACCGATGGTTCGCACGCCAGTGGGTTCATCAACCCACCGCCCGACGCCCGTTCGGGTGATACAACCCACCGCCGCCGGTCCCGGACGACCGCGGCACCCAGGAAACTGCATGTCTGAATCGTTTGCCGCCCTGTTCGAAGAGTCGCTCAAGCGCGCCGAGATGCGCGCCGGCGAGGTCATCACCGCCGAGGTGGTGCGCATCGACCACAACCACGTGGTCGTCAACGCCGGGCTCAAGTCCGAGGCCTACATCCCGCTGAGCGAGTTCAAGAACGACCAGGGGGAGCTCGAGGTCCAAGTCGGTGACTTCGTCGCCGTCGCCGTCGAAGCCGTCGAAAACGGCTATGGCGACACCATCCTCTCGCGTGACAAGGCCAAGCGCCTGGCGTCGTGGATGGCGCTGGAAAAAGCGCTGGAATCGGGCGAATTCGTCACCGGCACCACCACCGTCAAGGTCAAGGGTGGCCTCAAAGTCATGGTCAACGGCATCAGCGCGTTCCTGCCGGGCTCGCTGGTCGACACCCGCCCCGTCAAGGATCTGACGCCTTACGAGGGCAAGACCATGGAGTTCAAGGTCATCAAGCTCGACCGCAAGCGCAACAACGTGGTGCTGAGCCGTCGCGCGGTGATCGAAGCCTCGATGGGCGAAGAGCGCGCCAAGCTGCTCGAGACGCTCAAGGAAGGCGCGATCGTCACCGGCGTGGTCAAGAACATCACCGAATACGGCGCCTTCGTGGACCTGGGCGGCATCGACGGCCTGCTGCACATCACCGACATGGCCTGGCGCCGCGTGCGCCACCCGAACGAGGTGGTGCAAGTCGGCCAGGAAGTCACCGCCAAGGTGCTCAAGTTCGACGCCGAGCGTCAGCGCGTCTCGCTGGGCCTCAAGCAAATGGGCGATGACCCGTGGCTGGGCGTGGCGCGCCGCTACCCGGCCGGCACGCGCCTGTTTGGCAAGGTCACCAACATCGCCGACTACGGCGCCTTCGTCGAGCTCGAGCCCGGCATCGAGGGCCTGGTGCACGTGTCCGAAATGGACTGGACCAACAAGAACGTGGCGCCGAACAAGGTCGTCTCCATCGGCGATGAGGTCGAGGTCATGGTGCTCGACATCGACGAGGACAAGCGCCGCATCAGCCTGGGCATGAAGCAGTGCAAGCCCAACCCGTGGCAGGAGTTTGCCGACACCCACAAGCGTGGCGACAAGGTCAAGGGCCCGATCAAGTCGATCACCGACTTCGGCGTCTTCGTCGGCCTGGAGTCCGGCATCGACGGCTTGGTGCACCTGTCCGACCTGTCGTGGAACGAGCCCGGCGAGGTGGCCGTGCGCAACTACAAGAAGGGCCAAGAGGTCGAGGCCGTGGTGCTGGGCGTGGACGTCGAGCGCGAGCGCATCAGCCTGGGCATCAAGCAGCTGGACGCCGATCCGTTCACGACGTTCGTGTCCATCCACGACAAGGGTGCCACCGTCACCGGCACGGTCAAGAGCGTCGATGCCAAGGGCGCCGAGATCGACCTGGGTCAAGACATCGTCGGCTACCTGCGCGCCAGCGAAATCTCGCGTGACCGCGTCGAGGATGCGCGCAACGTGCTCAAGGTGGGCGACGAGGTCACGGCCGTGATCGTCAACGTGGACCGCAAGAACCGCAACATCCAGCTCTCGATCAAGGCCAAGGACGCCGCCGACCAGCAAGAGGCGATGGCCAGCCTGAGCCAGAGCTCCGGCAACGCCGGCACCACCAACCTGGGCGCGCTGCTGCGCGCCAAGCTCGACGGTCAGAACAACTGATCCCGCATGCACCGTCCGGCCCCGCCGGACGCTTGCGACGAACGAGCAACGCCCGGCGTGACCCGCCGGGCGTTTTGCATGGATGGGGACAACCGCGCTGCCGGGTGCCGCCGCGGCTGGGCATAATCGCGGCATGAACCGCAGCGACCTCTTCGATGCCCTGGCCGAGCACTACCCCCACCTCACGGCGGCCGACGCGCAGGCCGCCGTCAAGATCTTGCTGGAAGCGATGACCGAGAGCCTGGTCGCCGGCCAGCGCATCGAAATCCGCGGCTTTGGCAGCTTTGCCGTGCACGAGCGCGCCGCCCGTGCGGCACGCAACCCACGCACCGGCGAAACGGTGTCCGTGCCGCCCAAGCGGGTGGCGCATTTCAAGCCCGGCAAGGCCCTGCGGGAGGCGGTCGATGCCGCCGCCCGGGAGCGCCCATGAAGGTGCTGGGCTGGCTGCTCAAGGCAGCCGTCTTCATCCTCATCTTCGCGCTGGCGCTCAACAACCAGGCGCCGGTACGGGTGCACGGGCTCTTTGGCGCCCAGTGGGAAGCCCCCCTGGTGCTGGTGCTGCTGTTGGTGCTGTTCGCGGGCGTGGTGCTGGGCATGGCGGTGATGGCGCCGCTGTGGTGGCGCGCGCGTCGCGCGGCGCGCGCGCCGCAGCCCCCTGCCCCCGCGCAGCCCGCCCCCACAGCACCGGACGAACCCCCACATGGCATTTGACCTGTCCTGGCTGCTGTGGGCGTTGCCGCTGGCGTTTGCGCTGGGCTGGCTGGCTTCGCGTTTCGATTTGCGCCAGTGGCGGCTGGAGGGGCGCCAGGTGCCGCGCGCCTATTTCCGCGGGCTCAACCACCTGCTCAACGAACAGCAGGACCAGGCGATCGATGCGTTCATCGAGGCGGTCCGGCACGACCCCGACGCCGCCGAGCTGCACTTCGCGCTGGGCGGGTTGTTCCGCCGCCGCGGCGACTACGACCGCGCGGTGCGCGTGCACGAGCACCTGCTCGCACGTGCCGACCTGCCAGCGCGCGAGCGCGAGCGCGCCCAGCACGCGCTGGCCTTCGACTTTTTGAAAGCGGGGCTGCTGGACCGCGCCGAGGCCGCGTTCACGGCGCTGCTGGGCACGCGCTACGACACCGACGCGCGCATTGCCCTGCTGGGCATCTACGAACGCTCCCGCGACTGGGCGCGCGCGGCCGAAATGGCCGAACGGCTCGAAGGCAGCGACCGCGGGAGTTTTCGGCTGCGGCTGGCGCACCACCGCTGTGAACAGGCGGCGGCGTTGCGCCAGCAGGGCCGCACCGCCGAGGCGCTGGCGTTGCTCGAATCGCTGGTGGCCCACGTGCCCGAATCCGCGCGTGCCTGGGTCGCGCTGGCGGAGGTGCGCGAGTCGTTGGGCGAGCTGGAGGGCGCGCTGGCGGCGCTGGAGGCCCTGGCCACGCACTGCCCGGCCCATGTGCCGCTGATCGCGCACAGCCTGGCGCAGTGGTCGCTGCGCGTGGGCAGCGCGGAACGTGCGCGCCAGCCCCTGGCCGCGTGGGCCGCCCAGCACGAGCCCTCGCTGGACGTCACACAGGCGCTGGCGACGTTGGAACCCGATGCCCAGCGCGGGCGCCGGCACTACCTGGAACACCTGCGCGCCGAGCCGTCACTGGTGGCCGCGACGTTGTGGCTGGCCGGCGTGCCGTTGGGCAGCGCCGACGAGGAAGCGCTGGTGCGGCGCGCGCTGGAGCGTGCTGGCGAACCGCTCAAGCGCTACCGCTGCGCCGCGTGCGGATTCGAATCGCGGCAGTATTTTTGGCACTGCCCCGGCTGCCAGGGCTGGGACACCTACCCCCCGCGCCGCGTCGAAGAGTTGTGACGCCGCGCGGCCGGCGCCAGGCCGCGCCGCGCTCAGCTGGCCACGACGGATTCGAGCAACTTGTCGTCCACGATGCGATAGAGCCGGCCGAGGCGGTCCAGCGGCTCGATGGCGCCGGCGCGCACCAGGGCGTTGATCTCGCGGCTGACCGTCTCGAGCTTGAGGTCCATCATCGCCCCCATGTCCTCGCGCGAGAACAGGGTCACCACCGCTGGGTCGGTGGCGTGGCGCATCTTGAGGATGAAGCTGGCCACGCGCTGGCGCGCGGTGCCGAAATTGAGCGCGGCGAGCCAGTCGTCCGCCTCCTTGAGCGCTTGCTGCCACTTCTGCAGCAGCCGCCAGTGCAGGCGCGGCGAATTCTGCGCCAGCCGGTGGATCACGTCGGTCGGGATGCGGCACAGCGCGGCCTCGGTCAGCGCCGTGGCCTCGCTGTCGTAGCGGCAGGTGGCCAGCGCTTCCAGGCCGACCACGTCGCCGGGGCGCAGCACGCGCAGCACGCGCTGGCGCCCGTCGGGGGTGTAGCGCACCAGTTTGATCAGGCCGCGGCGCAGGGTGAAGACGCCAAACGCAGACTCCCCTTCGCGGTACAGCGTTTGCCCCGCGCCGTAGACGAGGTCGTCGATCGGCGCGTGGATGAGGTTGAAGTCTTCCTCGTTGAGGTCGGCAAACAACACCATGTCGCGGATGCCACAGCTCTTGCAGTCGGCCGTGCCGCGCCACGCCGACTCGGTCTTGATCGGGATCATGGGGCTATTGTCCCCCGCTTACCGCCCCGTGTTCCCTCCGCGCCGAAAAAAACCAGGTGCTGCGCTCACGCCATCAGGCCACGCGCGGGGCCAGCTCGCCGCGGTCGTAGCGCTTTTGCATCGCCTCCAGACTGTAGACCTTGCCGATCTTGCTGGCCATGCCGGCGCTGCCAAACGCCTCGTAGCGCGCTTTGCAGATGCCGCTCATGGCCTTGGTGGCCTCCTTGAGGAATTTGCGCGGATCGAAGTTCTTGCGGTCCTCGGCCAGGTGCTTGCGGATCGCGCCCGTCGAGGCCATGCGCAAGTCGGTGTCGATGTTGACCTTGCGCACGCCGTGCTTGATGCCCTCGACGATTTCCTCCACGGGCACGCCGTAGGTCGTGCCCATGTCGCCACCGTAGGTGTTGATGATGGCCAGCCAATCCTCGGGGACGCTGGAGCTGCCGTGCATCACCAGGTGCACATTGGGAATGCGGGCGTGGATCTCTTTGACACGGTCGATGCGCAACACCTTGCCGGTGGGTTTTTGCGTAAATTTGTAGGCGCCATGGCTGGTGCCGATCGCAATGGCCAGCGCGTCCACCTGCGTCTTTTGCACGAAGTCGGCCGCCTCGTCGGGGTCGGTCAGCAGCATCGAGTGGTCGAGCTCCCCCTCGGCGCCGTGGCCATCCTCCTCGCCGGCCTTGCCGGTTTCCAGGCTGCCCAGGCAACCCAGCTCGCCTTCCACGGACACGCCGCAGGCATGCGCGATGTCCACCACCTGACGCGTGACGCGTACGTTGTACTCGTAGCTGGCCGGGGTCTTGCCGTCTTCGAGCAAGCTGCCGTCCATCATCACCGAGCTAAAACCCGACTGAATGGAGCGCATGCACACACCCGGCGAGGCACCGTGGTCCTGGTGCATGCAGATGGGGATGTGCGGGTACATCTCGATGGCCGCGCCGATCAGGTGGCGCAGGAACGGCTCGCCCGCATACGAGCGCGCGCCCGCCGACCCCTGCAGGATGACCGGGCTGTCCACCGCGTCGGCCGCCTGCATGATGGCGTGCACCTGCTCCATGTTGTTGACGTTGAAGGCGGGCAGACCGTAGCCATGCTCCGCGGCATGGTCCAGCAGTTGGCGCAAGGTGATGAGTGCCATGGGATTGCTCCTGAGACGAGTGAGAGAAGGGTCGGCGGTGGGCGCCGGGCGGTGGCGCCGTGTTTGGGGCGCCTCCACCCGGCCGCGGCATCACCCGCGGGCGCGACGGGCCAGCACCTCGAAGGCCGGCAGCGTCTTGCCTTCGAGCACCTCCAGGAATGCGCCACCCCCGGTGGAGATGTAGCCCACCTGTTGCTCGATGCCGTACTTGGCGATGGCGGCCAGCGTGTCGCCGCCGCCGGCGATCGAAAACGCGCTCGAGCGCGCGATGGCCCGCGCCACCGTTTCGGTGCCGTGGGCAAAGGCGTCGAACTCGAACACGCCCAGCGGCCCGTTCCACACGATGGTGCCGGCCTGCGTCAGCCGCTCGGCCAGACGTGCCGCGGTGCGCGGGCCGATGTCGAGGATCATGTCGTCGGGCCCGACGTCGCGCGCGTCCTTGACGGTGGCCGGGGCGTCGGCGGCAAAGCGCGGGGCGACCACCACATCCTCGGGGATCGGCACCTGGGCGCCGCGCGCCGCCATGGCTTGCATGACGGCCTGCGCCTCGCCCACCAGGTCCGGCTCGGCCAGGCTTTTGCCGATGGGCAGGCCCGCTGCCAGCATGAAGGTGTTGGCGATGCCGCCGCCCACGATGAGGCCATCGACCTTTTGGCTCAGCGACTGCAGGATGGTCAGCTTGGTGCTGACCTTGGAGCCGGCCACGATGGCCACCAGCGGGCGCGCGGGCTGCTCCAGCGCGCGCGTGAGCGCGTCGATTTCGGCCGCCAGCAGCGGGCCGGCGCAGGCGATGGGGGCGTATTCGGCGATGCCGTAGGTGCTGGCTTCGGCGCGGTGCGCGGTGCCAAACGCGTCGTGCACGAAGATGTCGCACAGTGCCGCCATGCGGCGCGCCAGCGCCGGGTCGTTTTTCTTCTCACCGACGTTGAGGCGGCAGTTTTCCAGCAGCACCACCTGCCCAGGCGCCAGCGCGAAGCCGCCATCGACCCAGTTGGCGATCAGCGGCACGGGCTGGCCGAGCAGCTCGGCCAAGCGCGCCGCCACCGGCGCCAGCGAGTCCTCGGGCCGACATTGCCCCTCGGTGGGACGGCCCAGGTGCGACGTGACCATGACGGCCGCCCCGGCATCGAGCGCCATGCGGATGGCCGGGACCGAGGCGCGAATGCGGGTGTCTTCGGTGATGTGCCCCTGGCCGTCGAGCGGCACGTTGAGATCGGCGCGGATGAAGACGCGCTTGCCGCGCACCTCGCCACGCTCGCACAAGTCGGAAAAACGAACAAATTCCACGGTTGGGATTCCTCAAGCGATGGTCAATGCTGGCCCACGTGCTGCACGAAACGCAGCATGTTGCACGTGTAGCCATATTCATTGTCGTACCACGCCACCACCTTGACGAAGGTTGGATCCAGCGCGATGCCCGCCTCGGCATCGAAAATCGACGGCATCGGGCAGCCGCGGAAGTCCGTCGAGACCACCTTGGCATCGGTGTAGCCCAGCACACCGCGCAGCTCGCCTTCGCTGGCGGCCTTCATGGCGGCGCAAATCGCCTCGTAGCTGGTGGCGCGGCTGAGCTCCACGGTCAAGTCCACCACCGACACGTCCGACGTCGGCACCCGAAACGCCATGCCGGTGAGCTTGTGGTTGAGTTCGGGCAGCACCACGCCAACGGCCTTGGCCGCGCCGGTCGAGCTGGGGATGATGTTTTCCAGGATGCCGCGGCCGCCGCGCCAATCCTTGCTGGAGGGACCGTCCACCGTTTTTTGCGTGGCGGTGGCGGCGTGCACCGTGGTCATGAGGCCGCGCACGATCCCAAAGTGGTCGTGCAGCACCTTGGCCACCGGGGCCAGGCAGTTGGTGGTGCACGACGCGGCGGAGACGATGCGCTCGCCGGCGTAGCGCGTGTGGTTGACCCCGTAGACGAACATCGGTGTGGTGTCTTTGGACGGGGCCGACTGCACGACCTTGCGCGCACCGGCCTCGAGGTGCTTCTGGCAGCTCTCCTGGGTCAGGAACAGGCCGGTGGACTCGACCACGACATCGACCCCCACGTCCCCCCAGCGCAGTTGGGCTGGGTCTTTCTCGGCCGTCAGGCGGATGCGCCGCCCGTTGACCACCAGGTGCTGGCCATCGACCTCGACCTGGCCGCGAAAGCGCCCGTGCACCGAGTCGTACTGCAGCATGTAGGCCAGGTAGTCGGGCTCGAGCAGGTCGTTGATGGCGACGATTTCGACGTTTTGAAACTCGGCCTCCTGGGTGGCGGCACGCAAAACCATGCGGCCGATGCGTCCGAAGCCGTTGATGCCAATGCGCAGTGTCATACCAATCTCCTCTGTCAAACGGTAAAGGGGGCCGCGGCGGTGCCCAGCACGGCGGGGGCCAGCGCCGACAGGTCGGGGATCACGCGGTCCGGGCCGCAGGCGGCGATCGGCTCGCCCATGTTGTAGCCGTAGGGCACCGCCCACACCGCCACGCCCGCGTGGCGGGCGGTGGCGACGTCGATCGACGAATCGCCCACCAGCAGGCAGCGCTCGCGCGGGACGGCGTAGCGCAGCAAGCAATCCTCGATGGCCAACGGATTCGGCTTTTTGACCGGCAAGGTGTCGCCGCTGATGACGCGGTCGAACAGTGCCGTCAGCGCGTGCGCCTCGAGCACCGGGTGGGTGTAGCGCGCCTCTTTGTTGGTAAGCACGACCAGGTGCACCCCTTGCGCGCGCAACGCCTGCAGCGTCTCGCGCACGCCGGGATAGGGCCGGCTGCGCGTGCCGCAGCGGCGCAGGTAGTGCGTGCCAAACGTGGCTTCGATGGCGCCAAACCGTGGGTCGGCGCGCACCGCATCCGCCGGCTGGCCCCAGCGATGGGCCAGGGCCTGGACCAGCAGCTCGCGCGTGCCGTGACCGATCCAGCGGTCCACCTGCTGCTGCTCCACGGGCGCCCATCCGCAGGCTTGCAGCGTGTCGTTGACGGCGTCGGCAATCTCCGGCGCGGTCTCGACCAGGGTGCCGTCGAGGTCGAACAGGATGAGGTCGAAGGGGTAACCGGTGCTCATGCCGCGCACTCCGCGCCTGTGCCAAGCACCGCCCGCACCGCATCGGCCACGTGGGCCGCCGTCAAGCCAAAGTGGGCGTACAAGGCCGGCGCCGGGGCCGACTCGCCAAAGCGGTCGATGCCCACGACGCGCCCGCGCCGCCCGACGTACTTGCGCCAGAAATCCGGGTGCGCGGCTTCCACCGCCACCGCGGGCATGTCCGGCGGCAACACGGCATCCTGGTAAGCGGCGTCTTGGCGGTCGAACACGGTGGTGCTGGGCATGGACACCACGCGCGTGGGCACGCCCGCGTCGGCAAGCAGCGCCTGCGCCTGCAGCGCGATCGAGACTTCCGATCCGGTGGCCAGGATGACCGCGCGCGCGCCCGCCATGTCGCGCAGCA
Source organism: Tepidimonas thermarum (assembly GCF_007556705.1). Taxonomy (GTDB): domain Bacteria; phylum Pseudomonadota; class Gammaproteobacteria; order Burkholderiales; family Burkholderiaceae_C; genus Tepidimonas; species Tepidimonas thermarum. The sequence goes on from NZ_VJOL01000060.1 coordinate 13,241, forward strand.
CGTAGCCGCCGCGCGCCGCACCATCGGCATGGGCACGCTGCGTGACCACCGGCAGGTTTTGGCGCGACAGGCACAGCGCGCTGGGGCCGTCGCGCCGCTGCAGCGCGGCGGCCCAGGCCACCAACGTCTCCAGCGCATCAGCGGGGCGCCACACGTCCAAGTGCGGGATGAGGCGCAGGCTGGGCACGTGCTCGACGCTTTGGTGCGTGGGGCCGTCTTCGCCCAGGCCGATGGAGTCGTGCGTGAAGACGTGGATGACGCGCTGCTTCATGAGCGCGGCCATGCGGATGGCGTTGCGGCTGTAGTCGCTAAAGGTCAGGAAGGTGCCGCCGTAGGGGATGTAGCCGCCGTGCAGGGCGATGCCGTTCATGATCGCGGCCATGCCAAACTCGCGCACACCGTAGCTGAGGTGGTTGCCCCAACGGTCGCGCCCGGCGATCACACAGCCCTTGAAATTGGTCAGGTTGGAGCCGGTCAGGTCGGCGCTGCCGCCAAAGAGCTCCGGCACCAGGGGTGCCAGCGCGTCCAACGCCAGCTGGCTGGCCTTGCGCGTGGCCACCGCGTCGGTGCGCGCTGCGGCAGCGTCGAGCAGCGCTGGCAATTGCGCGGCCAGCGCAGGCTGGAGTTCGCCGCGCATGCGGCGCTCGAACGCCGCCGCCAGCGCCGGGTGCGCGGCGGCGTAGGCGTCAAAGCGCCGCTGCCAGGCGGCCTCGGCGGCGGCGCCGTGGGCGCGCGCGTCCCAGGCGGCGTAGAGCTCGGCCGGGATCTCGAACGGCGGGTACGGCCAATCCAGCGCCTGCCGCGTCGCGGCCAC
>NZ_VJOL01000061.1 GCF_007556705.1 Tepidimonas thermarum
TTTCCGCAATGCTCGCCGAACTCGACGACGAGTGGCTGACCGGCAAGGTCTATCTCAACTTCAACCTGTAACCCGGTTGTCATGACCACCCAACCGGAAATTTACAGAAAAGAGGTTGCACAATCCGTCTTGGTCGATCTCGATGCGCAACAGCCGCGTGCCTTCGACCAGGCGGCCCAGCGTCTCGTCCTGATCGAGGATCGCTTCGACCGCCTGCGCCAGCGTGTCCACATCGTCGGCAGCGGTCGCGCCACCGGCGACGATGTCGACCGCCACGTCCAACTTGCGGTAGCGCAAGCCCGGATCAGCGTGCGGCTGCTCTTCGATGCGCTCCTGCTGCGCGTAGATGAGGATCGCCGGCAAGCGGCCAGATGCCAGCGGCGTGGCGCGATGCACGTGGATGCGCTGCGGCGTGATGCGCGCATCGACCGCCGGCAAATGCGCTGCCAGGCGCTGCGCCACCGCTTCGCGGATCACAGTGCGTGGTGGCTTGCTCACGGCGACGCCCCGTCAAGATGCAGCAGCAGCCGCAAAAAGCCGTACCCGTCCGGGCGCACATCGACGATCAGATAGCGCTGCCCGCGCACCGTCACCGCATCGCCCTCGACCGGCGGCGGCGTGCAGTCGTCCTGCCAGACCTCCAGCAGCGGCTGCACCATCGACACCGGCTGCCCGCTGCTGACATCCACCGCCTCGTGCGCGGCGCTGAAAATGCCGCGCAGCGGCTGCGGATCGCCGGTTTCGCGGTGCAGCAGCACCGGCTCGGCAAATGTCGACCGCACGGCGTCGGCGACCAGCCGCTGCGCGCGCGCAAACGACGTCATCACCATCCGGTGCTGGAGAAGAGCCGCACGGTCAAGGCCGGGCGCTTGACGATCGGCAGCGGGTTGGACTGGGTGTAGATGTCGATGCCGCTGCCGTCCTGCCGCGGCACCTGGTACGCATAAAGCTCCTGACCGTAGGTGCCCACGGCTTCCATCAGGTTGGCCGGCGCGAAGTAGGTGCGGAAGGTGTCCAGCGTGCCGAGCGGGAACGCCACGCCCTCGCGCGCCGGGATCAGGCGTTCGGTCTGACCATTGGCCAGCGTCACGGTGCCGAAGTACTCCTCGAAGACGATCGAGCCAAAGCGAAAGCCCCGGCGCACATCGTCTCTGAGCGGGTTGGCGCCGGCCGTGCCCTGGTGGAAGGCGTAGGCATCCTTGACGCTCTTGTGCTTGACCAAGGCGTCGAAGAACTCGGGGCTCACAAGCGCATGAATGCCGCTCATGGTCTCGCCTTTGAGATGCTCTTCGATGTGGCGCGCCACCTGGGTGCAGCGGGTGATGATGTCTTCGTTGCCGCCAAAGGCGAAATCCACCTGCGCGCGCGCGATGCCGAACTCGGCGTGCCAGTCGTAGATCGTCTGGCCCGCGCCGTCCTTGGTCACGCCCAGCAGCGCGTTGACGCGCATGTACTCCAGCGTCTGCGCGTGCTTGGCGCGCATGCGCGCGAGCTTGCGCGTCATCACGGTCACCAGCGGGTCTTCGCCGGCGGCCAAACCAAAGCCGCGCACGCCTTGCACCTCCGCCGGCAAGATGACGTCGTTGTGCGGGATGTGCGGTACGACAAACGAACGCAGCGTGCGCTGCTCGCTCGTGCCCACAGTAGCCGGCGCGCCGGGCTGCACAGACGGCAGCAAGCGAAGCTCGCCGTCGACCGACTCGATGACCACGGTGCGCTGCGAGATTGGCTCGGGCGCAAACAAACCCAGCTCGCCCACGCGGCCGTAGCGATTGGGCAGCTGCTGGATGGCCGCCGTCATCTCGGCCAGGGTAAAGCCGCTCCCAGCAAACGGATTGACGATCACAGTCATGGAAAATCTCCTCTCAAACGGCTGTACGCACCACGATGCCGTAGGCAGCCAGCTGCTCGCGCTTGGCGGCGCGCTGCGCATCGGTGTCCACCGACGCATCAAAGACCAGGGCTTGATCGGCCACGATGGCTGGGCCGCGCACCAGGGCCAAGGCCTTGGTGTCCGTCGTGCTCTCAGCGACCGGCTCCAGCAGCACGGCGCAGGCGATCTCGGCACCCTCGATGCCTGTGGTCGAGGCGGCAGGAGAGAGCGTATAGACGCCCGTTGCAGTGATACGACCAAGCACCGCGCCGATGGGGTAGGCGCTGCCGGCCTTGACGGTGACGGTCTCGCGGGTGTAGTCCGGGTCGTACTCGCGCTTGAGCACGTCGCCCAGCGTCGGATTGGATGTCAAAGTGCTCATTGATTACCTCCGTAAGCTTTGGCCGCCTTGACCAATGGGCTGTCGGCGACGGATGGGGGCGATGCCGACGCGGGGGCGACGGCGACGATGTCGGCGGCCGCATCGCGCGCGGCCGCCTGCTCCAGCACCGTGCGGCGCAGCGCATCGGGCTTGATGCCTTGGGTCAGCGCCTGCGCTGGATCGACCGTCACGCCAAGGCGCTTGGCCTGGGCGGCGATCTCGGTCAGTTCGGCCAATTCGGCGCGCAATCGCTGCTCGATCTGCGCAGCCAGCGCAGCTGTATCGGGCGCAGCCGCCTGCGCGGCCGCAGCGTTTGGGTCAACGCTGGCCTCGGCGGCCAGCACATCGTGGGCGTCATCGTGCATGGTCATCTCCTTGGGGTGGGAAAGTCGGGGCGCAGAGCGATCGGCGCTCGCGCGCCGCGCCAGGCGCTGCTGCAGCGCAGCCAGCGCGTCATCGAGCGTGCCGATGCGGTCGGCCAGCCCCGCCTGCAGGGCGGCTTGGCCTCGGTAGATGCGCGCTTGCGTGGCGCGCACCGACTGCGCATCGAGCCGCCGGTGCGCTGCCACCAGCTCGACAAACTGGTCGTAGAGGCGGTCGATGTCGGCTTGGATGTCGCCCGCCACCGACGCTGGCAGCGGCGCGTGCGGGTGGCCGTCGATCTTGTGCTCGCCTGCGTGCAGCAGGGTGTACGACAGCCCGGCCTGGGCGTCCGCGCCCGACTGATCTACGTGCACCGCCACCACGCCGATGGAGCCCGCCTCGGCGGTGCGGGTCAGCCACAGCTGCTCAGCGGCAGACGCGATGGCGTAGGCTGCTGAGAGCGCTGCCTCGTCGGCGATGGCCCACAGCGGCTTGCCGGACGCTTTGGACAAGGCACGCAGACGCAGCGCCAGGTCAAAGACGCCACCCGCCTCGCCGCCGCTGGAGTCCACCTCCAGCAGCACCGCGCGCACCTGCGGGTCGGCAAAGGCGTCTTCGGCCATCGCCTGAATCGCGTGGTAGCTCATCAGGCCACTGGCCGCGTCCAGGTACGCCGAGCGCCGCACCAGCGTACCCAGCACCGGCACGATGGCGATACCGTCGACGATTTGCAGCGCGGGTGGTCTCGGCTGCGCCGACTCGGTCGTCGGCATCGCCAGCGGCTGCCCGGCGAGCTTGCGCGCCATCACGCCCAGGATCACATCGAGCTTGGGGCGCGCGATCAGAAGCGGCGTCCCGTACAGGCGGGACGCCAGGTGGTGAAGATCGGTCATAGTCAGTCAGACTCGGGTTGATCGACAGGGACTGGCGCGGCCCGGCGCTGAAACCACAGTCCAAGGTCGCGCTCGCGCTGCCGATCGGCGGCGATCTCGGCGTCGATCTGCGAGGCGTCATAGCCGCGCTCGGCAATCGCCTGCGTGCGTGACTTGAGCCCCGCCTCGATGGCCTCGATCTCGGCGCGGATGTCTTTGAGCGGATCGACCCAGTCCCAGCGCGGCGGCAGCCAGTTGCACGCCAGATACTCGGCGCGCCGGCGCTCGTAGTCCGGCAGCGTCAGCGCGCCAGACAGCACCGCCGCGTCCATCCAGCGCGCCCACACCGCCCGGCACATCTGAAACACCAGCACCGAGTGCTGGAAGGCTTCAATGCGCCGGCGAAACTCCAGCAGCGCCGCTCGGGTGTTGGAGTAGTTGGCCTTGAGCATGTCCGCCGACAGGTTGGCGTAGGGCAACCCGAGGGCCGCCGCCACCTGCAGCAAGGTGCGGTACTGGAAGGCCTCGTAGTTGCCGCCCACGTCGGCCGGGTTGGAGAAAGTGATGTCTTCGCCCTCATCCAGGATTTGCAGCTGCCCCGGCTCCAGCGGCAACAGCGGCTCGTCTTGCGCGTCGCGCTCGCCGCTGTTGTCAAAGTCGCGCTCGGGCCGGCGCACGAAGCCCACGAACATCGCCGCGACCTTCTTGCGGTCGAGCTCGGCGTCGTCGTACTGGTCGAGCAAAAAGAGCTTGACCAAAGCCGGCGCGAAGCGCGAGACCCCGCGCAGCTGCCCGGCGTCCACCGGATCGATGATGTGCAGCACCATCTCAGCGGGCACGCGCACCGTCTCGCCGGCCAAGCCTGGATCGGTGATGTCTCCAGGGTGGCGGCGCAGGAAGTGATACGCCACGCGACGGCCGATGCGGTCGAACTCGATGCCCTGCCGCACCACGTGGCCGTTGTCGAGCACGCGGTTGTCGGTCAGCGGCAGCATCTCGGATGGCAGCATCTGCAGCTGCAGCGGCACGCTCAGGCCATCTTCGGGCCGGCGCTGCCGTAGCCGGAAGAACACTTCGCCAGCGATAAACAGCTCGCGCGCAGCACGGCGCTGCTGGCCGTAGAAGTCGGTCAGCCATTCGGCATCCGACTCGTCCGTCCAGCGCAGCCACAGCTGCTGCACCTGGTCTTTGATCGCCGCGTCGGCGATGGCCGACGATGGCTTGATGCCGGTGCCCACAGCATTGCTCGCCCACGACTCCACCGCATTGGCCGCGTAGCCGTTGTTGCGGATGAGGTAGCGCGCGCGCGCGGTCATGTCCGCGCCGGCGGATTGGATCAGGGTGTTGACGTGCGCGCGGCTGGCCTGAAACATCTTCAGGCGGCGCGACGACAAGCCGCCCTCGAAGCCGCCGACCATCGCGCCGACGCGCAACACCTGCCGCCCCAGCCGCTGACGCCACTGTTGCCACACGCCCATCACAACCCCTTGCTCGCGTAGACGCGGATACGCCGCGCCGGGCGGCGGCCTTCGGCGTTGGCGATCTCGCGCTCCAAATCCTGCAACGCCGCCTGCAGTTCGGCGTCCGACTTGTAGGTCAGCCACTTGTCGCCGGCCTTCACGGTGAGCACGCCATTGAAGCGCGCCGCGCGCAGCGCCTCATACTGCGCCTTGAGTTGTTCCAGGGTCATCGACAGCACTCCCAGCCAGCGAGAGGCTGGCGGTATCAGATGTAGTTGGAAGAGATGGCCATGCGCCGCCGGGGACTCGGCGTCGTTGGCGTTGCTACCACCACCTGCCCGACCGTCTGCGCGCGCACCGCAGGTGCCTGTGGCAGCGCCTCCACCCGCCGGTTCAGGTTGAGCCCCATCGACAGCAGCCCATGCAGCGCCGCGTAGGCGTACACCCGGCAGTCCAGCGCCTCGTTGCGCCGACCATCCGGCTTCCACCAGAAACGCTGCGGGAAACCCTTGACGTAGCGGGTGCGGATACGCTCTGCCGTCAGCTGCTCGAAGTACTCCGCATCCCGATCCAGCGGAAAGTGCATCGCGCCCGGCCCGGGCCCGACCTTTTTCAGCCGCGCATAGATCGCCTCCTTGGCCGCATCCACCCCGATGGTGAACAAGCTGACCCGGCCCTTGTTGGCCTTGCTCGGGCGCTTGGGCCAGATGGGCTTCTTGCCGGCTCCGCCCTTGATCGCCCAGATGCGCCGCCGCTCTTTGCCGCGGCAGAAAGCGTAGGCAGAGAGCGTGTGGTGGCCGCCGGTGTCGATGCAGGCCGCCTCGATCGCAAGCCCCTGCGCCAGCGTCTCGTGCGCAAAGCGCTGGCTGAGATAAGCATCCAGCTCGTCCCACAGTTGCGGCGCGGATGGGTCGCCCCACAGCACTTTGTAATCGATCGACCACGACTCCTCGTCCCGACCCCAGCCGACCACCTCCAGCTCGATGCGGTCGTCTTGTACGTCCACGCCGCAGGTCAGCACCGCCACAGAGGCAGGTGCCGCCGGCCCATACGCCTCGCGGCGCGCCATCAAGCCTTCGGCGTCCAAGCTCTCTCCATCGCGGTCTTCCCAGGTCTCGGCCAGCTTGGTGTTGACCCAAACCTTGAGCCGCACCGGATCGTCCTTGACCGCCTGGTGTTCCTGCGCGATCTCGGCCCAGGTCAGCCACGGGCTGTACAGGCTCGAGAGGTGAAACCCCGCCGTCTTGCCATCGCCCGCGGCGCGCGGCGTCCATCGTCCGGCCGCCAAGAGCGCCGGCTTGCGGTGCTCGGGGTGGAGGCCGCCGCAGTGCGGGCAGCGCCAGGCAGCTTCTTCCGACCTGCCCTCAGGCCAGCGGATATCCCGCCACAGGATCGGGCTGTATTGGCCGCAGTGATCGCACGGCACTTCATAAACCCGCTGGTCAGACTCCAGATAAGCCGCCTCGATGCGCGAGAAGCCTTTGATCGTCGGCGTCGAGCAGAGGTAAATCTTGCGGTTGATGAAGGTGACCGTGCGCTGCATCGCCAGCGCCACCGGATCGCCCTCGCCGTCGGCGTCGCCCGGATAGCCGTCCACCTCGTCCAAGAACAGGTAGCGCACCGGCATCGAGCGCAGGCCCACCGCCGAATTGGCCCCGGTCAGGATCACAACGCCGCCCGGAAACTCCTTCATCAGCTGGGTGTTGCCGGAATCCCGGCTTCTTGGGTCTTTGACCCGCTCGGACAGAGCCGGGCACGACTCGATCAGCGCATCGATGCGCTGCTTGGAAACCCGCTTGGCCCCTTCCACGGTCGGCTGCACCAGCAGCATCGGGCCGGGCGCATGGTGGATGACGTAGCCCAGCCAGTTTAGGCCGGCTTCCGTCCCGCCCAACTGGGCCCCCTTAATCAACACCACCCGCTCGACGCGCGAGGCGGCCGAAAGCGCCTGCATCACCTCCCGCAGATAGGGAGTGCGCTCGGTGCGCCAGCGCCCCGCCTCGGCCGAAGTGACCGACGTCAGCATCCGGTGGCGGTCGGCCCACTCATCGACGGTGAGGACGGGATCGGGCGCAACACCCCGAATCCATGACAACACAAGGTCGGATGCCGGGGATTGAAACACACGATCGATTGCCACGAATGCGCATCAACAAAACCGGGGGCTGAATTAGCGGCACGACACACCGCCAAAGGCGATGCCTAACGGCGTTCAATCCACACAAGGAACAAATCAACTGGATTCGCTTGGATTATCTGACAAGCAGCGCCTTAATACAGCTGTCGCAGCGATCAACCGAGAAGGAGAGCACACCATGACCCTGCGCATCCGCCAACCCCAGGTCACCGACACCAACGGCAACGCCCTCGGCAAGCGCCTGATCTGGGTCGAGTTCGACGAACACGGCCCCACAAGCGTGCGCTGGCACCAAGGCGAGCGCTACGACTTCACCGGCAAGACCGGCACCAACATCAAAACCGGCCTGCCGGTGCGCGAAATGGCCACCGCGCGCGATGCGCGCATTTGGGTCAGCCTTGACATCGAGTACCTGTGGGAAGACTGATCACGCCAACCCAGCCGCCGCAACCAGGAAAACGCCATGAAATACGACAAAGTTGACGCCCTCGGCGAGCGACTCGCCGAGGCCGCCCTGACCGTGCTGGTGCGCACTTACCGCAAGGAGGTGGCCGCCGCCAGCCGCGACGAGCTCGAATCCGCCTGCGCCGCGATGCGCACCCAGGCCCGCCCCGTGCTCGACCGCCTGCTGGACGACGCCCGCGCCGCGCCCTGGATTGCCGAGGCCGCCTTCCACGCCGCCGCGCTCGAACTCGCGCATGCCGGGATCGCCGTGTTGCGCCCGCGCTGAATCTGGCAAGCCAAGCGGAAAGCGCTTGGCTTCACGGGCGAACAGCGCGTTACTACAAGCACAGCAACCCACCCCAAGGAGAACACCATGCGCAAGACCACCACCAAAGCCACCGCCACCAAAGCCGCGCAGCAACTCGACCAGCTGCTCGCCCGGATCGCCCTGGACCATCTCTTCATCGAGACCCTGGCCACGCGCAACAGCGACAGCCTGGACTTCCACGACGTCAGCGTTTGGGGCGTCAAAAGCGCCTTGATGGCGGCCTACCAAGCCGGTCTGACCGCAGGCCAAAACGCCACCAGCAAGGCCACTGATCAACCGGCCCAGCAGCAAGCCGCCTGACCCTCACATCACCCACAAGGAGCACGACCATGTCCGCACAAACCACCCCGATCACCGAACGCCAACTTGACCTCATCACCCGCGCTCATTGCGATGCGGGCGGCCTGATCGAGCCGCTGCTCGACCTCAAGGGCGGGGCCAAACTCAAGATGATCGCCAGCCTCGCGCAGCGGGGGTTGATCGAGCAGCAAGGCGGCCAGTGGCGCCTGACCCCGGCAGCCATCGCCATCATCAAGGGCGAGGCGCAGCCGGAAGATGTCCTGCCGCCGACGGTGGCCACCCGCGTTGCCACGCCGCCCCTGGCCGTCGACCCGGAACTGGAAGCAGCAGTCGCCGCCGCCGAGGCCAGCTGGCAACAGGACCAGCCCGATGCCGCCCCCAAGCGCGGTCGCGAGCACAGCAAGCAGGCCCTGGTGATCGAGATGTTGAAACGCCCCGAGGGCGCCACCATCGCGCAGATCTGCGAGGCCACGGGCTGGCAGGCGCACACGGTACGCGGCACCTTGGCCGGGGCGCTGAAGAAGAAACTGGGCCTGACGATCGTCTCCGAGAGATCCCCGGGCGGCGAGCGCGTCTACCGGCTTGCCTGAGTCGCGATGGGGCAGCACATCCCGCGCGGGCTGCCTTATCTGACCGGGTTCGTGATTCACTGCGCGATCGCCGACGAGTCGCTCGCCGCCTGATCGAAGGCCAGGCCATCCGCCTCGCGGGTGGCTTGTTGGCCCGTCCAGTCCTGCCAGCGCCGCACGATCACGTCCGCATACTTCGGGTCGAGCTCGATCAGCCGCGCCACGCGCCCGGCCTTCTCGGCGGCGATCAGCGTCGTGCCCGAGCCGCCGAAGGGATCGAGCACCACATCACCCGGCCGGCTGGAGTTGCGAATCGCGCGCTCGACCAGCTCCACCGGCTTCATCGTCGGGTGCAGGTCGTTGACGCGCGGCTTGTCGATGTGCCAGACATCGCCCTGGTCGCGATCGCCGCACCAGTAGCGCGTTGCGCCTTCCCGCCAGCCGTAGAGGATGGGCTCGTATTGGCGCTGGTAGTCTGACCGGCCAAGGGTAAAGGCGTTCTTCGCCCAGATGATGAAGGTGGACCAGTGGCCCCCGGCGGCGCGGAAGGCCGCTTGCAGCGTGTCCAGTTCGCTGGAGGACATGGCGATGTAGACTGCCCCGTCACAGTGCGGCAAGAACAGCTGCAAGGCATCGCGCAGAAAGTCCCCAAACCGATCGCCAAGCTTGTCGTTGAGGATCGGGCGCGTGTCGTCGGCGTAGGCGACGTTGTAGGGCGGGTCGGTAAAGACCATGTCCGCCCGCTCGCCGTCCGGAAACAGGCGCGCATAGGCCTCGGCGGTGGTGGCGTCGCCGCAGACCAGCCGGTGCGGGCCCATGATCCAGACGTCGCCCGGCCGCGAGACGGGCGTCTCCTGCACCTCGGGCGCGGCGTCGTCGTCGGTGTTGCCCTCTGTCGCCCCGTCGTCGGCCAGCAGATCGGCTAGCGCTGCGTCATCGAAGCCGAGCAAGTCCAGATCGAAGCCCTCCTCGCGCAGCGACTCAAGCTCGACGCGCAACAGTTCTTCATCCCAGCCGGCGTTCTCGGCAATCCGGTTGTCGGCGATGACGAGCGCGCGACGTTGCGTCGGCGTGAGGTGGTCCAGCACCACAACCGGCACCTCGGCGAGGTTGAGCTTGCGCGCCGCCGCCAGCCGGCCGTGACCGGCCACAATGATGCCGTCGCCGCCCACCAGGATCGGGTTGACGAAACCAAATTCGGCAATCGATGCGGCAATCTGAGCAATCTGCTCATCCGAGTGCGTGCGCGGGTTGCGGATGTAGGGCAACAGGCGCTCGATGGGCCAGCGCTCGATTTTGTCGGCGAGCCAGTTCATTTGCGATTGCATCCCCAGGGTTGATACGGGGGGTTGTCCAGCGGCCATGCGGTCGTTGAAGACGCCCGACAGGCCTTTGTTGGCGTTGAGTTAGGCCGTCGCAGTCACGCCCTCGGGCTCCCGCTCAGCCTTGACCTCGTCCCAGGTCTGGCCGGAGGCCTGCAGCACCGGCGTCTGGTCGGGGTGGTTCTTGATCCAGCGGATCAGCGCCACATCGACGTATTCGGGGGCAAGCTCCGAGGCCCTGACCCGGCGGCCGCAGGCTTCACCAGCCAGAATCGTGGTGCCCGAGCCTGAGAAGGGCTCGAAGACGATGTCGCCCTCATCGCTGTAGGCCTCCATCACGAACGTGGGCAGCCCGACGGGAAACACCGCCGGGTGGTCGATCTCGCGCTCGCGGTCGATGGGCCCGCGCTGGCGGGTGACGGTGATGACCGAGTCCGGGATGCGGAAGTCTTGGATGGGACGGTCGGCGTGCGTCCAGTCGTTCGGATTGCCGTCTTTGTCTCGCAAGCCGCCACCGCCGTTGAGAGCCGCAAGGTGACTGTAGGTGCCCGCTGTCTTGCACGGCACGATCTTGTTGGGCTTTCGGGCCTCGCGATTGAAGTGGAAGATGAACTCGTGGCGCGGGGCCAGTCGCCCGGCCCAGTCGCCCGGCACCGTCACGCCCTGATCCCACACATACCAGCCAAAGCGCCGCCAGCCTTGAGCGCGCATCCATTCGATCCAGCCGTCCCAGTAGGGCTGCCACTCGCCATCGCGATGCACCAGGCCCAGGTTGACCAGCATCTGGCCGTCGGCAGCCATGATCCGCATGGCCGCCGCAAAGACGCCTTGCATCAGCGCATCCCAGTCGGCGATGCCACCCGTGGTGTAGTTGCGCTGGTTGGCATATGGCGGGCTGGTGAAGAGCAGCGCGGCGCGCTCGCCCGCCATCAGTCGCGCAACGGCGTCAGCGTCGGATGAGTCGGCGCAGATGAGCCGGTGCTGACCCACGCGCCAGATGTCGCCCGGGCGGCTGATGACGATGCGCGGCGGCGCGGGGATGTCCTCGTCGGCGTCTTCGGCGTCTTCGGCAATTTCGCCAATTGGCGGATTTGTTTCGTCGTCGGAATCGGCCTTGCCGAGCAGATCATCGAGCTCCTCGTCACTGAAACCGGTCAGCATCAGGTCGAAGCCTTCGCCCTGCAAGGCGGCCAGTTCCTCGGCCAGCAGCGCCTCGTCCCAGCCCGCATCCAGGGCCAGACGGTTGTCGGCCAGGATGTAGGCGCGCCGCTGCGTGGGGCTCAAGTGGTCGAGCACGACCACCGGCACGGTCTCAAGCCCGAGCCGCTTGGCCGCCGCCAGCCGGCCGTGGCCTGCGAGGATGTCGCCGTCGGCCGAGACCAGGATCGGCGCGGTAAAGCCGAACTCGGCGATGCTGGCCGCAAGCTTGGCGACCTGCTCGTCCGAGTGCGTGCGTGCATTGCGCGCGTAGGGCTTGAGTCGCTCGATGGGCCAGTGCTCGAGGTGCTTGGCCATCGCAGGGGTGATGGTCATGCGGATAACTCCACAGCAGCGTTGCAGACAGAATTGCGGGTGGGCCGGTGCCGGCAGGCGGCGCAGGATCGATCATCGGAATTCGGGAACGCGCACACCGCCGTCTTCCGAAGAGATTTCGATCAACGCCTCGCGGATCGCTTGGTCGAGGATGTCTTCGACCTCGCGCGGGTCGGGCTTTGCCGCCACCGCCGCGACGATCTGCGCCGAGACTTGGCGCGGTATCTGTTGCATGCGGTCGCGCAGCCGCCGGGCAAGATTGAAGACGGTCACCTTCACCTCATCGGCGTTGATGAGCTTGCCTTGCCGCTCCTCGTATTCGAGCTTGGCCAGCCTGGCGGCGTAGGCCTCGCGAACGGTGCGGGCCTTGTGGTAGTTCGCCGACAGCGCGTCTTCGCCGGCAGCTTGCGCGGCGGCGTTGGCGGTTGTCGCCTTGGTTGTCGCCTGCGACACGGGCGGCTGCGCCACACGGGTGCGCTGATTCCACTGCGCATCTGCCTTGGCGGGGTCGATGGTGCCGCCGGGTTCGAGCGTGATGCGGCCCGCGGCTATCGCCTTCCTGACCGCTTCGTGGCTGACCCCTCTGTGCTGGGCGTAAGCCCGAATCGAAACTCCCATTTACGTCTCCTGGCAACCGGCAACTGGCAACTGGCAACCTATTTTTTGGCCTGACGCTAGCGAAACGCCGCGCCGCGCGCGGCCCCGCGCTTTAGATGGCCAGGAAGGAACCGCAGAAGGCCACAGAAGGCCGCAGGATCGACGATCTGGATGTTGGCAATGGGGAAGCATCATCCCATGCGCAAAATCGCTCAGAGGGCTTTCTGATGCGTTTTAGGGCTATCGACTTTCAGTGTTCCAACTCGGAGCAGAGTCTTGACATTGCCGCTCATGTCGCATAACACATCAATGTGTTATATTTCGTTTGCGGAGGCGGTCATGCACTTCAATATCTA
>NZ_VJOL01000062.1 GCF_007556705.1 Tepidimonas thermarum
GCGGTGAAGTGGCGTCCGGGGCTGCGGGCGCGTCGCTGCCGCCGAGTGCCGGCGCAAGCAGGGCATCGATGTCGAATGGCAGCGGCACGCTGGCCTGAAACGCCACGCGCTGGCCGCCGGAGACCCGCTTGAGCCGCTCTTGCTCGGCCAGCACCTTGACGATGTAGTCGCGCCCGTCGGTGGTGACCGCGCCAACGTACAGGCGCAAGCCACCGGGGATGGAGCCGGCGCGCCGCACCGCGTCGTGCAGGATTTCGGCGCCCACGCGCAGGTTGCTCAGGGGGTCGAACGCCGCCAGCGGCCCGCCGTGGGGTTCGAATTTGTCCTCGTGCGCGCGGGTGTGCACCTGCATCAGCCCGTGCGCGCCCCAGGGGCTGGCCGCAAAGGGGTTGAAGCGCGATTCGATGGCCATCACCGCCAACAGCAACGTGGGTTCGAGCCGCAGCTGCGGCCCCAGCCGGTAGGCTTCGGCCACCAGCGCGCCGAGCGGCTCAGCCGCCACCCGGTATTTGCGCGCCAGCCACTCGGTCACGCGCGCCTGCTCCTGCGGCAGGGCCTGCGCGTCCGTGCTCACCACGCGTTCGGCGGGGGTGGTGGGGCCGACGGCCTCGTCGTCCAGCGCGGCCGCGTCGGGCAGCCAGGCGCCAAGCGCATGGTCCACCGCATCGCGCAGCGACGGCTGCGTGGCCAGCAGCAGCGCTGCGGCCAGCGTCACCACGCCCAGCCCGGTCACGCCGTGCCGCGCGGCCTTGCAGGTCCGCAGCACGAGCGGCCACACCACCGCAGCGGCATTGCGCACGGTCATACCGAGCGGTGGGCGCTTCGGAGCGCTCTTTTGGGTGTCGAGGCATATCGCCATGCACACACTCCTTTCCTGTGGGTCAACAAGCCGCCCAACCGGTTCACCGTGGCGGTGGGTGGCCGCGTCCGCTGCCCGACTGGCGGCGGCGCCCGGCATGGAGGCCATGGCGGCCCCCGCGACACGGCGATGCGCGCAATCGGCCACCGTGTCGGCGCTGGCGGCTTGCGGAAGCGCCGCGTCCACGGGTCAGCCCGCTGCCGGTGTCGGCGCGGGGGACGGTGGACGATCACGCCCGCCGCAGCGGGCGGATGCCGGCCCTTCCTAGGGTTATCACCAATCAAAAACGGCGCGATGGTAGGGCTGTCATCATGCCAAGTCAATACTTATGAAATCGTTTTTTATAACCAAAACTTTCGCGGTTGGGCTTGGTCGCCAGCGCACGGGTGCCTTGGTGCGCGGAAAATGGGGCTGCTTCACGCCGGGCTGGACCACGCCGGCGATGCCCCGCCCGGCGTGATGGGCGCTCGTAATGAAAGCGTGCGCCGTCATCAAAAAATTTCAGCCCACGGCAGGGACGTGTGGCGTACAGTGGGGCTGTCGCGATCGGTACACCATGGCAATGCGCCCGTCCGGTCCGACATGCCCGCCAAGGCGGCGACGCTTTGGCCTGGCACAAGCGATGGAAGCAATCCGTTGCTTCCGGCAGTGTGTGACCGTTCCCCTCCACGCTGCCCCCTGGCACGGCGTCCCCCGTGCCAAAGGCCCCGATGGGTGCAGCCCGTCGGGGCCTTTCTGCGTGGCGCGTGCCCCCAAGCGCTGCGGTGGAGCGCCGGGGTGGTGTTGCCGATCGCTCAATCGGCGGTGGCGCGCCGCCGCACCTCGGCCAAGTACATCTGCCCGTCTGGCGGGCGGCCGTGGACCTGGCTTTCCCAGAGCATGCGGCCCAGGCATTCCATCACCTCGTGGTGCGCGGCGTGCAGCGACCCGCGCCGCGCGGCCAGCAGCTCCACGGCCTGGCGGATGCCTGGTGGTTGGTCGATCGAGCACTGCTCGCTGATGCTCAGGTGCATCGACAGGTGCAAAAACGGGTTGTCGCGCGTGGGATCCACCGTGGCCATGGCGCGCAGCGCGCCGTCCAGGTCGGACAGCGCCGCGTGGTACTCGGGGTGGCGCTGGATCCACTCGTAGGCGAGCGTCTCCAGGGGCTCCAGCGGTTGGCCCTGGCGGCCCTTGTCGTAAGCGCCACAAAAAAAGCGGCGCACATCGGCTTGGGATGGGGTGAACATGACCGCATTGTGCCGCCCATGGACTACCATGGCAGGGCCTGTTTGGAGCGTGCCCATGCCCGTGCTTGCGATCGCCAATCCCAAGGGGGGCGTCGGTAAAACGACGCTGGCCACCCACATCGCGGGCTATTGGGCCCGCTGCGGGCACGCCGTCATGCTGGGGGATGTCGACCGCCAGCAAAGCTGTGCCCATTGGCTGGCCCTGCGTCCGGCGGCGGCGCGGCCGATCGCCGGCTGGGATGCCAGCCGCAGCGACGTGCTCAAGGCCCCGCGCGGCACCACCCACGTCGTGCTCGACACGCCGGCGGGCCTGCACGGCCAGCGTTTGCGCGAGGTGCTGCGGCGCACCGACCGCCTGCTCGTGCCGCTGCAGCCCAGCGTGTTCGACATGTTTGCCACCCACGATTTTTTGCAGGTCGTGCGCGAGCGTGCCCACGCCGGCTTGCGCGTGGCCCTGGTGGGCATGCGGGTGGACGAGCGCACCCTGGCGGCGCGGCAGCTGCAGGCCTACCTGGACATGCTGGGTCTGCCGGTGGTGGGCTGTGTGCGCGAGGCCCAGCTCTATCGCCACCTGGCCGCGCAGGGGCTGACGCTGTTCGATGTGCGGCCGGCGCAGGTCGAGCGCGAGCTGGCGCAGTGGCAGCCGCTGCTGGCATGGCTGGACGCGCCGTGAAGGGGCAGCACCATCTGTCCGCTGCCGGACACGGCCCGCGGCGCCGGGCCGCTACAGTGCGGGGCCATGAAAACCTTCGAATCGTTTGACGCGCTGGCGGCTGCCGTGGGCACCGAGGTCGCCGTTACCGACTGGTTGACCATCACCCAGGCGCGCGTGCAGCAGTTTGCCGATGCCACCGACGACCACCAATGGATCCATGTCGATCCTGAGCGCGCCGCCCAGGGCCCGTTTGGCGGTCCCATTGCCCACGGTTTTTTGACGCTGTCGCTGCTGCCCAAGTGGCTGGGCGAGTCCGTGCGCGTCTTGGGCGTGGGCATGGCCATCAACTACGGCACCAACCGCGTGCGCTTTACGGCCCCGGTGCGCGTGGGCAGCCGCGTGCGCGCGCGGCTGGCGCTGCAATCGCTCGAGCGCATTGCGCCCGATGGCGTGCACCTGTGCTGGCTGGCGACGGTGGAGATCGAGGGGCAGCCCAAGCCCGCTTGTGTGGCCGAGCTGCTGGTGCGCTACTACGCGTGAGGGCGGGGCCCGTCAGGCCGCGCCCGCAAAACCCTGCTGCCGCCAGGCCTCGAAGGCGGCGACCGCCACCGCGTTGGAGAGGTTGAGGCTGCGCTGCCCCGGCCGCATGGGCAGGCGCAGGCGCTGCTCGGCGGCGAAATCCGCCAACACGTCGGCGGGCAGACCGCGCGACTCGGCGCCGAACACCAGCCAATCCCCGGGGGCGAAAGCGACCGCATACGCGCTGCGCGCGCCCTGGGTGGTGAAGGCAAAGCAGCGCGCCGGGTCGGGGCGTGTGGCGGCACGGAAAGCCGCCCACGAGGCGTGGCGGCGCACCGTCGCGTATTCGTGGTAGTCCAGGCCCGCGCGCCGCAGCAGCCGGTCTTCCATCGAAAAGCCCAGCGGCTCCACCAGGTGCAGCGTGCAGCCCGTGTTGGCGCACAGCCGGATGACGTTGCCGGTGTTGGGTGGAATCTCGGGCGCGACCAGGACGATGTGAAACATGGGGTGCGCATTATTCCACCGGGGGTGGGGTGCGGGCGAACACCAGCGCATCCACCGCCGCCGCCCCCGCCTGGCGCAGCGCCCGGGTGGCGGCGCGCAGCGTGGCGCCGGTGGTCATGACGTCATCGACGATGAGCACGCGCCGGCCCTGCACACGCGCCGCGGCCCCGGCGGGCACGTGAAACAGGTGCTCGGCGTGGGCCAGCCGCGCCGCACGGTCGAGGTGGTGCAACACGGGCGCATCGGCCGCGCGCTGCAGCACGCCGGCGTCCGCGGGCGGCACGCGGGTGTGTGCGGCCAACGCCCGCATCAGCGCCCAGCTCTGGTTGTAGCCACGATCGGCCAGGCGCGCCGGTGCCAGCGGGATGGGCAGCCAGCGGTCGGCGCGCTCGAGCAACCGGGGGACGGCCGGGTCGTCGAGCCACAGGGGCGCCAGCGCCCCCGCCAGGCCTGGCTGTCCGGTCGATTTGAGCGCGCGTATCCAGGCATCCCACGGGTGGGCGAAGTCCACCCGCGCCACGACGGTTTCCCATGGGGGCGGCTGGTGCTCACAGGTGTGGCAGCGCTGCAAACCCGGCGCCAGCGGCAGCGCGCAGCCCGGGCAGCGCGGCAGCAGCGGTGCCAGGTCGCGCCGACAGTCGGGGCACAAAGGGCCATCCGGCCAGCGTCCACACACTTCGCACAGCGCCGGACAGTGATCGTGTAGCCACCGCCGCAGCCTTGCCCATGCCACTCGCATGTCCCCCCTCGCCCTGCGGGCATCGCTGTCTGTTGCGGCGTTCACTATACTGCGCGCCCCATGGCCGTGTCCACGCCCGCAGTGCCCGACGATCGCGTCCCGGACCTCGATCCGGTGGCGGCGCAGCGTTGGCATGCGCGCGTGCCGTCCGCCAGCCCGTGGCTGCACGAGACCGTGGGCGAGCGCATGGCACAGCGGTTGGACTGGATCGTGGCCCGGCCCCAAACGTGGGTGAGCTGGTCCCCGCTGCTGGGTGGCGAACGGGCGCACCGCGCGGTGGCGCGGCGCTACCCCGAGGCGCGGGTGTGGTTGGCCGGTGAGGGCGCGGCGGCGGCCCAGCGGCGCTGGCAGGCGCCGCCGCTGCCGTGGTGGCGGCGCTGGAAGGCGCGCGCTGCGGCTGCGCCCGCGCCCGAGTCGGCGCTGGCGGGGGTGTTGCAGGACTCGGCAGCGCCGCCCGAGCCGGTCGGCCTCATCTGGGCCAACATGGCGCTGCACACCGTGGCGCAGCCGCGTGCGCTGTTGCAGCGCTGGCACGACTGGCTGGCGGTCGATGGTTTTTTGATGTTTTCCTGCTTGGGGCCGGACACCGGGCGGGAGCTGCGCGCGGTCCACGCCGCGCAGGGGTGGCCGGCGCCGGCGCCCGCGTATGTCGATATGCATGACTGGGGCGATCAGCTCGTCGCACTGGGGTTTGCCGATCCGGTCATGGACATGGAGCGGCTCACGCTGGCCTACCCCAACGCCGAGCGCCTGCTGGCCGACCTGCGCGAGAGCGGGCGCAACTGGCACGTCGGGCGCTTTGGCGCGCTGCGCGGGCGGGGGTGGCGCGCGCGCTGGCTGCGTGCCATGGAAGACGGGTTGCCCCGCAACGCCGAGGGGCAGCTGTGCGTCACGGTGGAAATCGTGTACGGGCATGCGTTCCGACCGGCGCCGCGCCTGCCGGTGGCGCCGGTGACCAACGTGCCGCTGGAGCGGCTGCGGCAGACGCTGCGCGCTGGGGTGGCGGGCGATCGCCCCGCGCCGCCGCATGGCGCTTGAAACCGCACTACAATTGACATAGATCAAACGCGTCGGTGGGCCAGGGGTCTGCCGGTGGTTCGTGTGGTGGTGTGCCCAATCCAGGAGACAACCGTGGCCTCCCCAGAGCGAGACGCGTCGCATGCCCGCTTTCGGCTGGCCGAGCCAGGTCCGCACGGGTTGCGCTGGCAGCTGCGGCGCAACTGCGTCCTGACGCCGCAGCAACTGCTGTGGGCGTTTGCGCTGGCGGGCGTGGCGGCACTGGTGGTCGCCGGGTTCTTCTGGGTCATGGGGGCGCGGCTGGTGCTGCCCTTTGCGGTGCTCGAGACGGCTGCGCTGGGATGGGCGTTTCTTTGGTATGCGCGCCACGCGACCGACCGCGAGACCCTCGTGCTCGATGCACGGCGTTTGGTGGTGGAGTGCGAGCAAGGCGGCGTCGTGGCCCGGCATGAGTTGCCGCGGCCATGGCTGCGCGTCGGGGATGCGGGGGGTCTGGTGGAGTTGCGCGCCGGCGCGTCCTGCATCCGGGTGGGCCGGTATGCCCGTCCGGAGCACCGGTGTCAGGTGGCGCGTGAGTTGCGCCTGGCGCTGGGACTGCCGGTGGCTGCGGCCGTCGACGCGTAACGCGCGCGCCACCGCCGAGTGCCCGATCGTCGCGGCGGCCGGGTGTGGTGCCGCGGGCTAGGGATACCCCGAACCGTTAGGCTAGCAAAAATTTGGTGTAATCGGTGTTGACATAAATCAACGCTTATATTCGAGGCAAACGACGTGAGCACGATGAAGCATTCCGGTCAATCGCGGCGCTGGCATGGGGTCCGCGCCTGGGGGCGCGCCCGCAGCGCCGTGGGCACGGCCCTGCTGGGCCTCGGTGTCGGGATCTCGAATGCGGTCCACGCCGCGGTCAACGACCTGCCCGGGGGGCCGGCGGTCAACCAGCTCAACTTCCACCCGCCTGCGACGCGCATCGCCGAAGAGCAGCACTGGCTGCACTGGTTCATGCTGGGCATCTGCGCGACGATCTTCGTCGTCGTGTTCGGCATCATGTTCTACTCGATTGCCAAGCACCGCAAGTCGGTGGGTCACCAGGCGCAGCAGCTGCCCGAGCCGATCTGGGTCGAACTGGGCTGGACCATCGTGCCGCTGCTCATCGTCATTGGCATGGCACTGCCCGCCACCAAGGTGTTGGTCGCGCAAAAGGACACGAGCAACAGCGACCTCACGATCAAGGTCGTGGGGATGCAGTGGAAGTGGGGCTATGAGTACCTCAAGGGCGAGGGCGAGGGCATCCAGTTCCTCTCCACGCTGGACCCCACGCACCGCCTGATGGCCGACAGCGGCAAGCCCGCGCCCACCGACGACTATCTGCTCAAGGTCGACAACCCGCTGGTCGTGCCGGTGGGCAAAAAGGTGCGCATCATCACCACCGCCAACGACGTCATCCACGCCTGGATGGTGCCGGCTTTCGGTGTCAAGCAAGACGCCATCCCCGGTTTCGTGCGCGACACCTGGTTCCGTGCCGAAAAGACCGGTGACTTCTACGGCCAGTGCGCCGAGCTGTGCGGCAAGGAGCACGCCTTCATGCCGATCCACGTCAAGGTGCTGTCGCAAGAGGACTACACCAAGTGGGTCGAGGAGAAGAAAAAGGCCATGGCCGCGCTGGCCGACGACCCCAACAAGGAGTGGACGCTGGCCGAGCTGGTCAAGCGCGGTGAACAGGTGTACGCCGCCAACTGCGCCGCCTGCCACCAGGCCAACGGCAAGGGCGCGGGTCCGATCAAGCCCCTGGACGGCTCGGCCATCGTCACCGATGCCGACCACGGCAAGATGATTCAGGTCATGCTCAACGGCGTCAACGGTGCGGCGGCGCAGATGCCCGCCTGGAAGCAGCTCTCGGACGTCGAGCTGGCAGCCGTGATGACCTTTGCCAAGAACAGCTGGAGCAACAGCACCGGCCAAGTCGTGCAACCGAAGGAAGTGCTGGCGGCGCGCCAGTGAGCGGGTATGAAGCCTTGAGGAGATTGCCATGAGTGCAGTACTGGATCACCACGACGTGCACGCGCACGATCATGAGCACCATGCGCCGACCGGCTGGCGTCGCTGGGTGTTTGCCACCAACCACAAGGACATCGGGACGCTGTACCTGTTGTTCAGTTTTACGATGCTGATGATCGGCGGCGTGCTGGCCCTGGGCATCCGCGCCGAGCTGTTCCAGCCCGGTCTGCAGGTCGTCAACCCCGAGCTGTTCAACCAGCTCACCACGATGCACGGCATCATCATGGTGTTTGGCGCCATCATGCCGGCCTTCGTGGGGTTTGCGAACTGGATGCTGCCGCTGCAAATCGGCGCCTCGGACATGGCGTTCGCCCGCATGAACAACTTCAGCTTTTGGCTGATGGTGCCGGCGGCGATCATCATCGTCCTGTCGTTCTTCATGCCCGGTGGCGCCCCGGCGGCCGGCTGGACCCTGTACGCGCCGCTGACGCTGCAGATGGGCCCGTCCATGGATGCCGCGATCTTCGCGATGCACATCCTGGGTGCCTCGTCGATCATGGGCTCGATCAACATCATCGTGACCATCCTGAACATGCGCGCCCCCGGCATGACGCTGATGAAGATGCCGATGTTCGCGTGGACCTGGCTGATCACGGCCTACCTGCTGATCGCGGTCATGCCGGTGCTGGCGGGCGCCATCACCATGACGCTGACCGACCGCCACTTTGGCACCAGCTTCTTCAACCCCGCGGGCGGCGGTGACCCGGTGATGTACCAGCACATCTTCTGGTTCTTCGGCCACCCCGAGGTCTACATCATGATCCTGCCGGCCTTTGGCATCATCAGCCAGGTCGTGCCGGCGTTTGCCCGCAAGAAGCTGTTTGGCTACACCTCGATGGTGTACGCCACCGCCTCGATCGCCATCCTGTCGTTCATCGTCTGGGCGCACCACATGTTCACCACCGGCATGCCGGTGACCGGTCAGCTCTTCTTCATGTACGCGACCATGCTGATCGCCGTGCCCACGGGGGTGAAGATCTTCAACTGGATCGCCACGATGTGGAAGGGTTCGATGACCTTCGAGACCCCGATGCTGTGGGCGGTGGGCTTCATCTTCGTGTTCACCATGGGCGGCTTCACCGGTCTGATGCTGTCCATGGCGCCGATCGACATCAACTTCCAGGACACCTACTACGTGGTGGCGCACTTCCACTACGTGCTGGTGGCCGGCTCGCTGTTTGCCATGTTTGCGGGCTTTTACTACTGGGGGCCGAAGTGGACCGGCGTCATGTACGACGAGACCCGCGGCAAGATCCACTTCTGGTGGTCGATGATTTCGTTCAACGTCACCTTCTTCCCCATGCACTTCCTGGGCCTGGCGGGCATGCCGCGCCGCTACGCCGACTACCCGATGCAGTTTGCCGACTTCAACGCCATCGCGTCGGTGGGGGCGTTTGCCTTCGGTCTGGCGCAGGTGTATTTCTTCCTGTTCGTCGTGCTGCCGATGATGCGCGGCCAAGGCCAAAAAGCGCCGCAAAAACCGTGGGAAGGGGCCGAAGGCCTGGAGTGGGAAGTGCCCTCGCCGGCGCCGCACCACACCTTCGAGACGCCGCCCAAGCTGGACGCGACCGCCACGCGCATCGTGGGTTGACGTGTCCGCACCGTTGGAGCTGTGAGCGATGACGCCCGAGCAACGCCGCCAAAACGTCCGGCTGGGATGGATACTGGCCTCGGTGGCCCTGGCCTTTGCCCTGGGTTTCGTGGCCAAGCTGGTGTTGCTGGGGCCCTGACGGCCGCCCGCCATCGTGGGCTATGAACCAACGTCCAGACCGTACCGCCATGTCGCGCCGCTTGGACAACCTGCGCATGACCGGCAAGCTGGTCGTCATTGCCGTGGGCATGTTCGCCTTTGGCTATGCGCTGGTGCCGATCTACCGCGCGATCTGCGAGGTCACGGGGATCAACATCCTGGCCCTGGGCGAGCAGCAGATTCCCGGCCGCAACCGGGCCGACCCCGTCAACACCCAGGTGGACTGGAGCCGCACCATCACCGTCGAGTTCGACACCAACGTGCGCGGGCCCTGGCATTTCAAGCCGCAAGTCCGCTCGCTGGAGGTGCACCCCGGCCAGCTCACCACGGTGATGTACGAGTTCCAGAACGTGCAAAACCGCACCATGGCGGCGCAGGCCATCCCGAGCTACGCGCCCCGGCAGGCGGCCAACCATTTCAACAAGCTGGAGTGTTTCTGCTTCAACCAGTACACGCTGGCCCCGGGCGAGAAAAAGGAGTGGCCGGTGGCGTTCGTCATCGACCCCAAACTGCCCAAGGACGTCAAGACCATCACACTGTCCTACACCTTCTTCGAGGTTGGGGCGCCCACGCCGCCGGCGCCCACCGCCTCGCTGGCCCAGCCGGGAGGGGCATCATGACGCCACCGGCCCATCAGCGCCCGGTCGCCTTGTGGCCCACGGTCAAGGCGGTGTTGTGGAGCTTTTTGGGGCTGCGCCGCCGCGCCGACTTCGAGCGCGACGTGCAGCAGCTCAACCCCATCGCGGTGCTGGCCACCGGTGTGGTGATGGCGTTTGTGTTCATCGCCGTGCTGATGCTGATCGTGCGCTGGGTGGTGTCCGCATGAGGATGGGCCGCACGAACGTGAGTGACCGAGACCGATTCGATTTCATTGAGGAGTGAGCATGTCCGCAACCACACACGGCAGCACGCCGTACTACTACGTGCCCGGCCTGTCGCGGCACCCGTTCATGGCTGCCTTCGGGCTGTTTTTCGTCATCCTGGGCGCCGGCCAGTGGATCAACGGCGTCGAATGGGGCAAATATTCGCTGGTCTTTGGGCTGGCGTGGTGGCTGGTGGTGCTCTACCAATGGTTCCGCGATGCGGTGTCGGAGAGCGAAGGCGGCCTCTACGGTCGCAAGATCGACATCTCCTACCGCTGGAGTATGAGCTGGTTCATCTTCTCGGAGGTGATGTTCTTCGGCGCGTTCTTCACCGCCTTGTGGTGGGCGCGCAGCCACTCGGTGCCCAACCTCGGCAACCTGGAAAACAGCCTGATTTGGCCGAACTTCCAGGCCATATGGCCATCGGTGCAGGCCGGTGCGACGGCGTCGCCTGCGGGCATCGTGGAGCCGTTCCAGACCGTTGGGCCGTTTTGGCTGCCGACCATCAACACCGCGCTGCTGCTGACCTCGGGCCTGACACTGACCATCGCCCACCACGCGCTGCAGGCGGGTGATCGCACCAAGACCATCGCGTTCATGTGGCTGACCGTGCTGCTGGGCGCGACCTTCCTGTGTGTGCAGGGCTACGAATATTTCCACGCCTACACCGAACTGAACCTCAAGCTCAGCTCGGGCATCTTCGGCTCCACGTTCTACATGCTCACGGGCTTCCACGGCTTTCACGTGTTCGTGGGCATGTTGATGCTGCTCGTGATCACGCTGCGCCTGCAAAAAGGCCATTTCACGCCGCAGCGCCACTTCGGCTTCGAAGGGGCGGCGTGGTACTGGCACTTCGTGGACGTGGTCTGGCTGGGCCTGTACGTGCTGGTGTATTGGATGTGAACGTGCGCGCCCCGCGCGCGGGGCGCCGCGTGGTCTGGCACCGAAAGCGCCCGCGGGGCGCTTTCTTGTTGTTCAGCGGCTGGGCAAGCCGGTCGGCTGGATCCAGCCCATCCAGTAGCTTAGGAAGATGAACAGAAACAGCGCGATGGACAGGCCGATGCGCATCGTCAGCGCCCGTGCCATGCGGCGCGCGCGCTGCGCGTCGCCGCTGCTGGAGTCGCCACGCATCATCGCCACCAGCGCCGCCGCGAGGCTGCCCAGGATTCCGATGAACGCGGCGATGACAAGGTATTTCATGCGCGGCATTATCCGATGATGCGCGCGCGCCGTGTTCGCTTCGTCCTTGTGACCCTGGCCACCGTGGTGGCGGTGCTGCTGACCGCCGCGCTGGGGGTGTGGCAGCTGGGGCGGGCGCACACCAAGCGCGAGTGGCTGGCGGTGCAGGCGCAGCAGGCCGCGTTGCCGCCACTGGACTGGGCGGGTGTCGCCGATGCCGCTGCGCGCGGTGCGCTGCCGGCCATGGCCGGGCGCGCGGTGCGCCTGCGCGGCCGCTGGGTGGGTGAAGCGACGGTGTTTCTGGACAACCGGCCCATGAACGGGCGCGCGGGCTTTGTCGTCGTCACGCCCCTGCAGCCGGAAGCGGGCGGGCCAGCGCTGCTGGTGCAGCGTGGCTGGGTGGCGCGGCGGGTGGACGACCGCCAGGCGCTGCCAGCGCTTGCCACCCCCACGGGGGTTGTCGAGGTCGAGGGCCGGCTGGCCCCGCCTCCGTCCCGGCTATTGGCGTTCGGCCCGGATACCCCAGGGCCGATCCGGCAAAATATCGATTGTGCAACCTCTTTTCTGTAAATTTCCGGTTGGGTGGTCATGACAACCGGGTTACAGGTTGAAGTTGAGATAGACCTTGCCGGTCAGCCACTCGTCGTCGAGTTCGGCGAGCATTGCGGAAACC
>NZ_VJOL01000063.1 GCF_007556705.1 Tepidimonas thermarum
CCCGACGACGGCACGGAGACCCCCGGGTGGCAGCCGCCCCCCGCCCCATTGGGCGAGGCGGTGTGGCAGGACTACGCCAGCCTGGGCCTGAGCCTGCGTGCGCACCCGCTGGCGCTGCTGCGCGCGCGACTGCCCGCACCGCGCTGGCTCCATGCCGAGCGGCTGCGCCGCCAACCCAACGGGCGCCTGGTGGGTACCTGCGGGCTGGTCACGGCGCGGCAAAAACCCGGCACGGCCCGCGGCGTGCTCTTTCTGACGCTGGAAGACGAAACCGGCACCATCCCCGTGATCGTGTGGCGCCACGTGCAGGCGCGTTTTGGGCCGGCGCTGCTGCACGGCCGGCTGCTGGCCATACGCGGCCAATGGCGGCGCCAAGGCGAGGGCGAACACGCCGTGTGCCACCTGATCGCCGGGCACGTGCAAGACCTCAGCGCCTGGCTGGGCGAGCTGGCGGTGCCCAGCCGCGATTTCCATTGACCCGCTGCCCGCACCGCCCCGGCAGCGCGCGCCTGCGTGGCGCCTGCCCTCAATCCCAGCCGCGGTCGCGCAGCAGGCCCACCACCACGCCTTCGATGGCAAAGCCGTCGCCCGGGCGCACGGGGATATCGGCAACGGCCGGGTTGGCCGCCTGCAGCCGCCAGTGCGCGCCGTCGCGCAGCAGCCGCTTGACGGTAACCTCGTCGCCCAAGCGCGCCACCACGATCTGCCCCGAGCGGGCCTCACGCGTGGCCTGCACGGCCAGCAAATCGCCGTCGTGGATGCCAGCATCGCGCATGGACCAGCCGCGCACACGCAGCAGGTAGTCGGGCCGGCGCGCGAACCAGCGCGCATCGGCTGGGTAGACCGCCTCGACATGCTCCTGCGCCAGAATCGGCGAGCCGGCGGCCACCCGCCCGATGAGCGGCAGCTGCAACAGCGCCGCCGTGGGCTCCCCGTGCGGCGGCTCGGCTGGCGACGCCTCAGCGGCGTCGGCGGCGGCGGCTGCTGGCGCCAGCAGCCGGATGCCGCGCGCGCTGCCCTCGAGCAGCTGCACCACCCCTTTGCGGGCCAGGGCGCGCAGGTGCGCTTCGGCCGCGTTGGGCGAGCGAAACCCAAACGCCTGCGCGATTTCGGCCCGCGTCGGCGGCGCACCGCGCTCGCGCACGCTGGCCGCGATGAACGCCAGCACCTCGCGCTGGCGCGCCGTCAGGCCATCGGCCGGGGCCGATGCAGGCTCAGGCGGGCGCTGCGTGCGTGCCCGGCGCCCGATGCGCGGGGAAAGCGGCAAAGACGGCATGATGGCGCACTGTAGCAGCCCGTCACCCCGCAGCGCCAGTGCCGCGGCGGCGCGCGCCGCGCCCTGCCCCGGGCGCACCGTCTGCCGCCGGCGCCGGGGCCTGCGCGCCCGGGGGCTGTGCGGCCCGGCGCGCCGCGCGCTGCGCCTGCCGTTGCGCCTCGGCCACCTGGGCGGCGTGCAGCCAGGCCGCAAACGACGCGGGCGTCTCCAGCGTGATGCGGCCCAGCGCACCGGCGCGAAAGTCGGCCAGCAGCACCTCGCCAGCCTTGTGCGGATCGACGCGCCCTCCGGGCAACAGCGCCCCGCGCTTGCGGCCGATGGTGGCCAACAGTTCGTGGTCCGGGCAGGTGGCGATGGCCGCCGGCGTCAGGCCCAGGCGGTAGCGCGCCTCCAGCCGCTCGGGGTAGTCGGCCTGCAGCGCGCGCAGCAGGGCCAGCGCCACCTCCTCCTCGTCGAACGCGTTGCGCCCGACCGCCCCGCTGGCCGCCAGCCAGTCGCCGCTTTCCGGCACGATGATCTTGGGCCACAGCATGCCCGGCGTGTCGTAGAGGTACACGTCGTCGGCCAGCACGACGCGTTGCTCCTGCTTGGTCACGCCGGGCTCGTCGGCCGCCTTGGCGGCGCGCTTGCCAAGCAAGGTGTTGATGAGCGTGGATTTGCCCACGTTGGGGATGCCCGCGATCAACACCCGCAGCGGTTTGACCATGCCACCCCGGTGCGGCGCCAGACGACGGCACTCCGCCACCAGCGTGCGCGCCGGCCCCGGCGTGTGGGCATGCAGCGCAATGGCACGGGTGTGCGGCTGGGCGTTGTAGTGCGCCAGCCACTGCGCGGTGCGCACGGGGTCGGCCAGGTCCTCCTTGTTGAGCACCTTGAGGGTGGGCCGGCCGCCGATGAGCTGGGCCAACAGGGGGTTGGCGCTCGAACCCGGGAGCCGCGCATCGAGCAGCTCGATGACCACGTCGGTGGTCTTGAGCCGCTCGCGCAACGCCTTTTGCGTGGCGTGCATGTGACCGGGAAACCACTGAACGCTCATGACGGAACTCCTGACCAGTCGATCCAGCCGGGCGGCGCCTCAGGCATGCGCCCGCAGCCACCCGTGCAGCTCGGCCACGCTGTGGGCGACAAAGCGCGGCGCCAGCGCGCGCAGCTCGTCGTGCGGGTGGGCGCCGTAGGTCACGGCCACCGCGTCACAGCCGGCGTTGCGCGCCATCTGCAGGTCGTGCGTGGTGTCGCCGATCATCAGCGTGCGCTCGGGCGGCACGTCGAATTCGGCCATGAGCTCCAGCAGCATCTGCGGGTGTGGCTTGCCGGCGGTCTCGTCCGCGGTGCGCGATGCGTGAAACACCCCGTGCAGCGCCACCGTCTGCAACGCCACGTCCAGGCCGCGGCGGCTCTTGCCCGTGGCCACGGCCAACCAGTGGCCACGCGCGCGCAAATCGTGCAGCAGCGGCAGCACGCCATCGAACAGCGTCACCTCGTGCTGGCGCGCAAACCAGTGGTGGCGGTAGCGCTCCACGAGCAGCGGCTGGCGCTCCGGGGGCACGTGCGGCGCCGCGTGCGCAAGCGCCTGCGCCAGCCCCATGCCGATCACCCAGGCGGCCTGCTCGCGCGCGGGCGCCGGCGCGCCCACGTCACGCACGGCGTCCTGGATGCAGCCGACGATGAGGGCGGTGGAGTCGAACAGCGTGCCATCCCAGTCGAAGGCAATCAGGTCGTAGCGGCGCTGACGCGCGCCGGCCGCAGGGGCAATCGAATCGCTCACAGTGGGCCTTGGAATGCAAAGCGTCCCGCAACCGGGGCGTACAAAAATGACAAAAGGCGCATGACAAGCGCCTTTTGCCGCCGGGAGAGGAACGTCCGGATCAGGAGGCGATGCGGAAGTTTTCGATGTTGCCGCCGGCTTCCAGGATCTTGCGCACCCATTCCGGCTTGCGACCCGGGCCACCCGACCAGAGTTCCCCATTGGGGCCGCGATACTTGGGCGCGGCTTTGGTGCGCGTGCCTTTGCCCTTGCCGCGCGCGGCGCCGGTGGCCAATTCGTCGGCGGTGATGCCGTACTCGGCCATGCGGGCGCGGATTTCGGCGATGACGCCGGCGCGCTCTTGTTTGCGCAATTGCTCGGCTTGGGCCAGCAGGGCTTCGGCTTGGGCTTTGAGTTCAGCGTAGGTTGCCATGACGACGTTTCCTGTTGATGGAAGGCTGAAGAAAGTGTGGTGGCGCGATTGTAATCAAAAAAACCGGCGCACGTCAGCCCAATCGATCAATTCCGGGGGCAGCGGCGCACACAATTGCAACTCGCGGTCCTCGGCGGGGTGGTGAATCGCCAGTTGCCAGGCATGCAGGAACATGCGTTTGAGGCCGTAGCGCGCCAGCAGCCGGTTCCATTCGAAATCGCCGTACTTGTCGTCGCCGGCAATCGGATGACCCGCATGCGCCAGGTGCACCCGGATTTGATGGGTGCGCCCGGTTTTGATGGTGACGGCCAACAAGGTCAGCGCGGGCGCCTGCGCCGGCCAGCCGCTCGGCGGCGTCACCGTCCCGATCACCCGCACCAGGGAAATCGAGCGCTGGCCCTGGGGGTCATCGGCATCGGTGACGCGCACGCGCCGCTCGCCATCCGGGCGCAGGTATTTGTGCAGCGGCACATCGATGACCTTGCGCGACGCGGGCCACGCCCCCCGCACCAGGGCCAGGTAGGTTTTGCCCGTGCGGCGCGCGCGAAATTCGTCCTGCAGCCGCTTGAGCGCGCTGCGCTTTTTGGCCACCAGCAACACGCCGCTGGTTTCGCGGTCGAGCCGGTGCACCAATTCCAACAGCGCGGCATCCGGCCGCGCCCGGCGCAGCTGCTCGATCACCCCAAACGCCACGCCGCTGCCGCCATGGACCGCGACGCCGGCCGGCTTGTCCAGCGCCAGCAGCCAGGCATCCTCGTACAAAATGGGAAAGGTGCGCGCCGGCACGGCCACGGCCTCGGTTGCGGCGCGCTGGGGCAGGCGCACCGGGGGCAGGCGCACATCGTCGCCGGGCTGGAGCCGGGTGTCGGCGCGCGCACGCGCCTTGTTGACGCGCACTTCGCCGCTGCGGATGATGCGGTAGACCAGCGTCTTGGGCACGCCCTTGAGCTCGCGCAACAAAAAATTGTCAAGCCGCTGGTCGGCCGACTCCGCATCGACACGCAGGTGACGGACAGTGGGTTGGGTCATGCCACGACAGCGGCGCAGCAGCCGCCACGGCACACGAAAAAGCGCTCCACCCCTATAATCCGGGCGTTTGTTTGTGTGCCAAAGAACATTCGGGGTGGGCGCTAGTGTACGGCACGCCCCGTGCGCCGCAGACAAACACCCGTTGCCGATCCCCAGGCGGGGCGGCAGGTCCGCAGCCAGCGCCACGACAGGGCGCGGCCGTATCGGACGCGTGCGCCCCGCTGGGAAGAACCGACGTCCCGTCAGCGAACCCGATACGGAATACCCCCAACGTGCAGCCCGCCTGCGACCCGCATACCCGCTGGGCCGGCTGCACGCGGACCCAGTGACCACCGAGACGCCCGCCAACCCGTGTTGCACAACGGCCTGTCGTCCCTGATCACCGTGATCCACGCGCCCATGCCCGGCAGCGTGTGACCCCCGGCCCGGCACACCGCCGGGCCGGGGCCTGCGCATGTCTGTGGCTCTCCGGCAATTCCTCCCCCGTTCGCTCGATCGGTCTGCGGTTCGCGGCACCCGCGCCCCCGCAAAGGCGCATGTCCGACCGTGTTCGAGGAACGACCATGAAACGCATGTTGATCAACGCCACGCAGGCCGAAGAGCGCCGGCTGGCCATTGTCGATGGACAAAAACTGCTCGACTACGAAGTCGAGATCGAAGGGCGCGAGCAGCGCAAAGGCAACATCTACAAAGCGGTGGTGACGCGCGTGGAGCCGTCGCTGGAAGCCTGCTTCGTCGATTACGGCGAAGACCGCCACGGCTTTTTGCCGTTCAAGGAAATTTCCAAGCAATATTTCCAGGGCAACGTCTCGCCCGCGCAGGCGCGCATCCAGGACGTCATCAAGGAAGGCCAGGAACTGCTGGTCCAGGTGGAAAAGGAAGAGCGCGGCAACAAAGGCGCCGCGCTGACCACGTTTATCAGCCTGGCGGGGCGTTATGTGGTGCTCATGCCCAACAATCCGCGCGGCGGTGGCGTCAGCCGCCGCATCGAGGGCGAGGACCGCGCGGAACTCAAGGCCACGCTGGACAAGCTCGAATACCCCCAAGGCATGAGCATCATCGCGCGCACCGCCGGCATCGGGCGCGAGGCGGCCGAGCTGCAATGGGACCTCAATTACCTGCTCAAACTCTGGAGCGCCATCGAAGGCGCGGCCAAGGCGCTCAACAAGCCTGAGCTGATCTATCAGGAATCGACGCTGGTCATCCGCGCCATCCGCGATTACTTCAACAGCGACATCGGCGAAATCCTGATCGACACCGACGACATCTTCGAGCAGGCCAAGGGCTTCATGTCCCACGTGATGCCGGAATATGTCAACCGGGTCAAGCGCTACCGCGACAACGCACCGCTGTTTTCGCGCTTCCAGATCGAGCACCAGATCGAAACCGCCTACAGCCGCACCGTCACGCTGCCCTCGGGGGGGGCGATCGTGATCGACCAGACCGAGGCGCTGGTGGCCATCGACGTCAACTCGGCGCGCGCCATCAAGGGTGGCGATATCGAGGAAACCGCGCTGCGCACCAACCTGGAAGCCGCCGACGAAGTGGCGCGCCAGGCCCGTTTGCGCGACCTCGGCGGCCTGATCGTGATCGACTTCATCGACATGGAGGACAGCAAAAACCGGCGCGAGGTCGAAAACCGCCTGCGTGAGGCGCTGCGCCAGGACCGCGCGCGCGTGCAGTTCGCGCCGATCAGCAAGTTTGGCCTGCTCGAAATGAGCCGCCAGCGCCTGCGCCCGACGCTGTCCGAAGGCGCCTCCATCCCCTGCCCGCGCTGCGGCGGCTCGGGCCACATCCGCGACACCGAATCGTCGGCGCTGCAAATTCTGCGCGTCATCCAGGAGGAGTCGCTTAAGGACAACACGGCTGCCGTGCTGGTGCAGGTGCCGGTCGAGGTGGCCAGCTTCCTGCTCAACGAAAAGCGGGTCGAAATCACCAAAATCGAGCTGCGCCAGCGCATCAACGTGCTGCTGGTGCCCAACAAGTCGCTCGATACGCCCAACTACAAGCTCGAGCGCCTCAAGCACGACGACCCACGTCTGGACAACCTGGACGCCAGCTACAAGCTGGCCGACATCGCCGAGGACGTGGCGCTGGTCACGCGCCGCAGCCAGGAACGCACCAACCGGCAAGAACCGATCATCAAGGGCGTCCTGCCCGACAGCCCGGCGCCCGTGGCCGCCCCCAAGCCGCAGCCGGCCGCTGCTGAAGCGGCGGCACCGGCGCCCGCTGTGGCCGCAGCGCCGGCGCCCACCCCGCGCCCGGCGCCGGCCGCTGCGGCGGAGACCGGCTTTCTGGCCTGGCTCAAGCGGCTGTTTGGCTGGCAGGCCGTGCCCACCCCAGCGCCGACGGCAACAGCGGCCGCCCCGGCAACGGTGGCCCCTGCCCGTGAGCGGGTGGCCGACGACGAGCAGCGCGCGCGCAACGGCCGCAACGGCCGCAATGGTCGTGGCCGCGGTGAGGCCCGCGCCGAACGCCCGGCCCGGCCCGAACGCGGTGACGGACGTGGTGAAGGCCGCGGCGATGGCGAGCGCGCCGACGCGGCCCGGCCGGCCAACACCACCGCGCAACCCAGCGAGACCGTGCAACCGCGCGAACGCGCTGAGCGCGCCGAACGCCGCAGCCGTAGCGAACGGCCGCGCCGCGCACCAGGCGGCGACGGCACCCCGGCGGCGGCTGACGAGGCGGTGCATGCGGCCGCGCAGGCTGCCGCACCCGCGCCCCAGAACGGCGCCGCGCCGACCGAAAGCGGCACACCCGAGGGCGGCCGCGAGCGCGGCGAACGCCGCCGACGCGGCCGCCGCGGGCGGGCTGACGCCACCGCCCACGCCGAGGGCGTAGGCGACAACCTGGGCACCACCGAAAACGCCGAACGCGCCGACAGTGCCGATACCGCCACCACCCCCCCAGCGACGGTGGTGAGCGACGACGGCAACGCGACACCTGCCACCCCGGGCGGTGCTTCCACCCCAGCGACGGAGGACGCCAACGCCCCTGTCAGCCAGGGCGGCGAGGGCGAGGAGCGCGCGCGCGGCACACGCCAGCGGCGCAGCCGCGACCGCTACGGGCGCGACCGTGCGCGCGAGCGCGACACCGCGACCGGCACCGAGTCGCCCACAGCGCCTGATGCCACCAGCGCCGAGGCGGTGAGCACCCAACCCGCGCCCGCGGACGATGGCACACCCCGGCGTTCGTATTTCACCGTCCCCGCGCCAGCCAGCGCCGAAGCGGCGCCCGCGGCTGCACCGACCGAGGCACCGGCCAGCCCCGCGCCTGCCGCGCAGGAAGCGCCCGCTGCTGCGCCCGCGCCGACGGCGGTGGCCGACACCGGTCTCGCTTCGGCCGCACCGGCGCGCTACACGCTGCCGGTGGACGAGCTGGCCGCGCTGGCGCAGGCGGCCGGGTTGCAGTGGGTGCAGTCGGACGCGCAAAAGGTCGCCGCCGCGCAGGCCGCCATGGCAGCGGAGCCGCCGCCCGTGCACGTGCCGCGCGAGCCGCGGCCCGCACCTGTCGTCGACGACGGCCCGCTGGTGCTGGTCGAGACCCGGCGCGACCTGCGCGAGCTCAAGCTGCCGTTCGACGCCTGAGCAGCCGCGCCCGCCCCGGGGAGTTGACCTGCGTCAACACCCCGGGCTGCCGCCTACCCTACGCTTGCGCGCCATGACGACCGAAACCTTTCCCGAGGTGCCCGAGTTGGTCTGGAGCGACGCGCTCGTCACCGGCGATGGCCGCATGGACGAAACGCACGAGGAATTCGTGATCCAGCTCGCCCGACTGCGCGCCCTGCCCCACGACCAGCAGCTCGAACCCTACCGCGCCCTGGTGGCGCACACGGTGGAACACTTCGCGCGCGAAGAGCGCTGGATGGTGGCCGTTGGCTTTGCCGCAGACAACTGCCACGCCAGCCACCACCGGCAGATCCTCGAGACCATGCGCGCTGTCGAAACGCATTTTCTGCAGGGCGACACCGACATCATCGACCGCATGGCTGCCGCGTTGGCCGAATGGTTCCCCATGCACGCGCAGACCATGGACGCCGGCCTGGCGCAGCACATGCGCGCCGTGGGCTTCGACTCGCGCACCGAGACGCTGGCCGACCCCAGCCGTGTGCGGCCGGCCACCATGACCGGCTGCGGCAGCGTGCACTGCAGCTAACGCGCCAACGCGGTACCGGGCAACGCCGGGCAGTCGCGCTGGCGTGGGGTTTTCTTCAACGCCGCGCGGGCGCTTTTCACGTGACGCGCCGCGGCCGCGGCGCTACGATGCCCACGCATCTACGAGGAAATGCCCATGCCCGTCATCACCTGCATCGAAGACCTGCGCCGCCTGGCGCAGCGGCGCGTGCCGCGCATGTTCTACGACTACGCCGACAGCGGCTCGTGGACCGAGAGCACCTACCGCGCCAACGAGTCGGACTTCCAGCCCATCCGGCTGCGCCAGCGCGTGGCCGTGCCCATGGAGCCGCGCAGCACCCGCAGCACCATGGTCGGCCAGCCCGTGGCCATGCCGGTCGCGCTGGCGCCCACGGGCTTGACCGGCATGCAGCATGCCGACGGCGAAATCCTGGCCGCGCGTGCCGCGCGCGCCTTCGGGGTGCCGTTTACGCTGTCCACGATGAGCATCTGCTCGATCGAGGACGTGGCCCAGCACGCTGGCGAGGGCTTCTGGTTTCAGCTCTACGTGATGCGCGACCGCGACTTCATCGAGCGCCTCATCGACCGCGCCAAAGCGGCCCGCTGCGGGGCGCTGGTGCTGACGCTGGACCTGCAAATCCTGGGCCAACGGCACAAGGACCTCAAAAACGGCCTGTCGGCGCCGCCCAAGCTGACGCTGCCCAACATCCTGAACATGATGACCAAGCCGCGCTGGTGCCTGGGCATGCTGGGCACGCCACGGCGGCAGTTCGGCAACATCGTCGGGCACGTCAAAGGCGTCTCCGACATGGGCAGCCTCTCGGCGTGGACCGCGCAGCAGTTCGACCCCAACCTCAATTGGGGTGATGTCGAGTGGATCAAGAAGCGCTGGGGCGGCAAGCTGATCCTCAAGGGCATCATGGACGTGGAAGACGCCAAGCTCGCGGTGGACTCGGGCGCGGACGCGCTCATCGTCAGCAACCATGGGGGACGCCAGCTCGATGGCGCGGAGTCGAGCATCCGCGCCCTGCCGCGCATCGTCGAGGCGGTGGGCCAGCGCATCGAGGTGCATGTCGATAGCGGCATTCGCAGCGGCCAGGACGTGCTCAAGGCGCGCGCGCTGGGCGCCCGCGGCACCTACATCGGCCGTGCCTTTTTGTACGGGCTGGGCGCGCTGGGCGAAGCGGGCGTGACCAAGGCGCTGGAGATCATCCACAAAGAGCTCGACCTGACCATGGCCTTTACCGGCCACACCAACATCGAGACGGTGGACCGCTCGATCCTGATCCCCGGCACCTACCCCACCGCCTGACCGCAGGCGTCCGCGCAAAACAACAGCGCCCCTGGCGGGGGCGCTGGGCGGGGTGCGGCGCGGCAAACGGCACGCCGAGCCCCCTGTGCGGCCGCGGCGCTGCCGCGCCGCGTGGCCTCAGATCACGACGCCGGGGTTTTTCTCCATGCCAATCAGCTTGGGCTGGTTGACCTTGAGGCGCCCCACCACCTTCTTGTCGCGCAGGTAGGTGCTGACCACGTCCCAGATCGGCTCGGCCGTGCCCTGCACGCCTTCTTGCACCGAGGCCCAGCCGGCCACCTTGTAGGTTTTGTCGGCCTCCATCGGCTTGCCACGGATCATCAGGTTTTGGATGCGTTTGCCCACGGGCGCGGCCGGATCGATGGTGTATTCGATGCCGCCGACGCGCACCATGTCGCCGCCCTGCTGGTAGTACGGGTCGGGGTTGAACAGGTTGTCCGCCACGTCCTCCATGATCTCCTTGATCTGCGCACCGGTGAAGGTGTTGAGGGTGGTGGTCGGGTAGGTGATGGCCATCTGGTCCATCATGCGCTCGTAGGTGATGGTGTCCCCCGGCAGCAGGCTGGTGCCCCAACGCACGCCCGGCGAGAAGGCTGCATCCGCCCCCTTGACCTCCATCAGCGCCTCGCAGATGAGCTGGTCCCAGGTGCCGTTGAAGTTGCCACGGCGGTAGAGCGTGCCCTCGGTGACGGCCAGCTTTTCTTCCAGCTTGGCCTTGTAGGGGGCGCGCACCTTGTCGATGAAGGCCTGCATCTCCTGATCCGCCGGCAGCAGGTTGGCAAACACCGGCAGCAGCCGGTACTGGTAGCCCTGCACCTTGCCGCCGCGCACGTCGAAATCCAACACCGCCAAAAACTTGCCGTTGGAGCCGGCATTGGTGACCAGCGTCTGGCCACCGGCGTTTTTGACGATGACCGGCGCCGGCATGCCGTCGTGCGTGTGGCCACCCAAAATGGCATCGACGCCGCGCACGCGCAAGGCCATCTTGATGTCGACGTCCATGCCGTTGTGCGACAGCACCACCACCACCTGGGCACCCTTGGCGCGCACCTCATCGACCATCTTTTGCAGGTGATCGTCACGGATGCCAAAGGTCCAGTCGGGCACCATGTAGCGCGGGTTGGCAATCGGCGTGTACGGGAAGGCCTGGCCGATGATGGCCACCGGCACGCCGTTTTGCTCCTTGATCACGTAGGGCTGGAAAACCAGATCCTCAAAGTCGGCCGTCTTGACGTTGTGGGCCAGGAAGTCGATGTGGCCTTTGAAGTCTTTCTCGACCACTTCCTTGACGCGCTGGGCGCCGAAGGTGAACTCCCAGTGCGGCGTCATGACGTTGACACCCAGCAGTTTGCAGGCGTCCACCATGTCCTGGCCGTTGGTCCACAGCGACGTGGCCGACCCCTGCCAGGTGTCGCCGCCGTCGCACAGCAGCGCGTGCGGCCGGTCGGCCTTGAGCATCTTGACCAGCGTGCGCAGGTGCGCAAAACCGCCCACCTTGCCGTAGGTCTTGGCCGCACGCTCGAAATTCAGGTAGGTAAAGGCATGCGCCTGGTGCGTGCCCGGACGGATGCCAAAGTATTTGAGCAGGTGCTCGCCCACCACGTGCGGCGCGCGCCCCCAAGCCTCGCCCAGGCCGATGTTGACGTTGGGCTCGCGGAAGTAGATCGGCATCAACTGCGCGTGGCAGTCGGTGAAGTGCAAAAAGCTGACGTTGCCAAACTTGGGGACGTGGTACAGGCGCTCGCCAGCACCGGGCTTGGCGGCGAGCACGTCCTCGTGCGTCAACGCCATGCCCGAGGCGCTGGCCACGGCGAGCACCTGGAGAAATTCACGGCGGCTAAAACTCATGATGCGGTTCCTGTGGAAATGAACGGGGCGCTGCGAAAGCAAAAAGACCAGCGGGCCATAGGGTCCGCTGGCCCTTGCGGGGCCGCGCACACGCAGCCCGGGGCGCGTGGTGCAGCACCTTAAGCGATGGTGGCCTCGTCGGTGCGCGACTCACCCTTGTTGTCGGTCCACTTGACCACCACCTTGTCGCCCTTGTTGCCGCCCTTGAACTTGAAGCTCAAAAACGGGTTTTGCGACACCGCCCC
>NZ_VJOL01000064.1 GCF_007556705.1 Tepidimonas thermarum
ACGGCCGCCAGCGCCTCGGCCAGCGTCTTGGCCGCAAAGCCTTCGCGGCCCGCCGCCAGCGCCTGCTCAGCCGTCACCACGCCCAGCGACACCAGCGTCGCCAGCGCCCCACCGGCCTTGAGCACGGTGCGTCGATTCTGTTTCATCGATCTGACTCCTTGAAAAAACGTTGTCGATTGGCGCCCAACGCGCCATCACTTGTCGGGCGCCCCAGCCAGTACCCACTCGGCCAACAGCTTCGCGTCGGCGTCGCTCAGTGCCGCCTGCGCCGGCATCGGCACCGGGCCCCACTTGCCCGCGCCACCCTTCTTGATCGAGGCGGCAAGCTCCTCGGGTTTCATGCCCTTGTATTTTTCCGCCACCGCTTTGTAGGCGGGGCCGACCAGCTTTTTATCCGCCGCGTGGCAGCTCATGCACGCGCTCTTTTGCGCCAGCGCCTTGGCGGCAGCGGCGTCCAAGGCGTGCGCCGGAGCGCTCAAGGCTGCCAGAGCCGCCACCGCCGCCATCGTCGTCATCAGGTGCTTCATCGTCGTCTCCTGTCGCGTCAAGATGTGCCCACCCGAGGGGGCAAGGGTTAGAGAACGGCCGGCCGGCAGGGTTCACGCCTGCCGAGCGCCGACCCGTGTTGCGCCGCGTGCTGACCTCAGCTCTTGGGCGCCAAGGGCTCTTTGCGGGGCGGCTTGGTGGTGTCCCAACCGCGCATCGGGCCGATCAGACGTTGCTGCTCGAACAGGTTGCCGTGCGCGTCGCGCATGTTCTCCGGCAACATGGACTTGATGTCGCCTTCGATCGGGCAGTTGTTCATGCAGCGCGTGTTTTTCACGTCCGGCTTGCCGCTGAACTGGTAGTTGGGCAGCCACAGGCCGTGGTCGGTGGTCATGCCGTTGCGGTTGGGCATGCGGTTTTGCACCTGCGCGATGTTCTGGTCGCTCAGCACAAAGTCTTCCGGCACGATGTTGCCCAGGTGCAGGATGTAGGCCACCACGCCGTAGACGTCCTCGACCGACAGCGACTTGGGCGCGTTCCACGGCATGGCGCGGTTGATGTAGTCCCACAGCGTCGAGATGGTGGGCACCTTCATCAACGTGGTGCGCTGCGGGTAGTGCGCTTCCAGGCGCAGGTTGGCGACGCGGCCGGTTTCGATGTCCTTGGCGGTGGTCCCGCCCACGATGGGCGTGAACACCTCGTTGGACTCGCCAAACTCACCGTGGCACATCGCGCACTTTTCGTCCCAGACTTTTTGCCCGTGGGCCACCGAGCCGGAGCCCTTGGGCAGTCCCTTGAAGTCGGGGCGAACGTCGATGTCCCAGGCCTTGATTTCGTCGGCGGTGGGTGCACGCCCCAGGTCGGCCCAGGGCTTGGCACCCTGCACCTTGCTGGCGTGGGCGCCGCTGACGGCGCCGGCGGCGAGAATGGCGGCGACGGCGGCCGCACGAACGGTACGTTCAAAACGCTTCATCATCAGTACACCTGCACGTTGGAGACTTCGCCGTTTTCCGACACCAGCCAGCTCTGGATGGCGTTGTTGTGGTAGATCGAGCGCGTGCCACGCACGGCGCGCAGCTGGTTGATCTTGGGCTGCACGTAGCCGGTCGAGTCGATGGCGCGGCTTTGCAAAATGGCGGGCTTGCCGTCCCACACCCAGTCGAAGTTGAAGCGCGTAAAGGCCTTGGGCAGGATGGGGTTCTCCAGCCGCGCCGGGCGCCAGGTGCGGCCGCCGTCCACCGAGACGTCCACCGCCTTGATGGTGCCCCGGCCCGACCACGCCAACCCGGAAATGTTGTAGTAGCCCTTGTCGAGCAAAGTCTGACCGCCGGACGGGGTGGTGATGACGCTCTTGCACTCCTGAATGCCGCTGTACTGGCGGTGCAAGCCGTTGGGCAGCAGGTCGATGTAGTGGACGGATTCGTCCTTGGTGCCCCAGGGCTTGTCGCCGACTTCGATGCGGCGCAGGTATTTGACCGAGCTCACGGCCTGCACGCCCGGCACGATCAGGCGCAGCGGATAGCCGTTTTCCGGCCGCAGCATCTCGCCGTTTTGGCCCCAGGCCACGATCACGTCGTCGAGCGCCAGCTCGATGGGGATGGTGCGCGTCATCGACGAGCCGTCCGCCCCCTCGGCCAGCACGTACTTGGCGCGCTTGCGGTCGATGCCACACATGTCCAGCAGCGTCGACAGCAGCACCCCGGTCCACTCCGAGCAGCTGCACATGCCATGGGTGTACTGCACCGTCGGCACCGCCACGTTGCCCCACTCCATGGCGGTGTTGGCACCGCACTCGAGGAAGTGGATGCGCGACACGCTGGGCAGGCGCATCAGGTCGTCCATCGTAAAGACGCGCGGCCGCTTGATCAGGCCGTCGTCGCCGTGCACCATCAGGCGGTGCTGCGACGGGTCGATGTCCCACCAGCCCTGGTGGTGGCGCTCGAAGTGCAGGCCGCTGGGCGTGATGATGCCAAACAGCCCCTGCAGCGGCGTAAAGCTCACCGACGCCTGCGAGACGCGGGTCAGGCCCGGGCTTTCGCGACGCTGCAGGTTTTTCTCCCACTGGCTGGGCATGCCATAGCCACGCGCCGCGACCGGCTGCCCCAGGCCGGTGGTGTGCTCGGGCAGCTTGAGGATGGCGTCCTCACCCTTGGGGGCGGCGACGGCCGAGCCGGCCGCGACCGTGGAGGCGGCGCCCGCCCCCATGGCAAGGGCCTTGGCCATGAAGCTGCGCCGTGCCTTGCGGGCCTGTTCGAGCAGCTCCGGGCTCAGGTGGTTCTCGGGCGCGGGCAGGACCCGGCCGATGACTTCGCGGAGGTTCTCAGACACTGGTTTCTTCCTTTGACTCAACGGGAAACACCGACACCGACGGACCGACACCGCACCCCTGCCCCCGAACCGGTGTCCCGGCCCCCGCCGCGAGCTGCTGCATCACCAGGCGGCACAGGTCCAGATGGGACGAGGGCGCCACCCGATAAAACACCCGTGCACCGTCGCGCCGCCGCACCAGCAACCCGGCTTGGTGCAACCGGGCCAGGTGGCGCGACACGTTGGCTTGCGCCAGCCCCGTGGCCTGCATGATGTCGTTGACACAACGCTCGGCCTCGCAGACGGTGTACAGGATGCGCAGCCGCGCCGGCTCGGCCAGAACGCTGAACTGCTGCGCCACCGATTCAAAGACCGGCGAGCGGGTATCCAGCGAAGCGGCAGAAGACGATCGGCTCACATCAATACTATATGATTGATTGCGAATATCCTGATTAGTGTAAACCCTAAATCCAACCGTACCTGACAGCGCCGCCCGCCGCGCGGCGACGAACGGCATCGGGATGGGCCGAATCAGCCGCGCAGCTGGCCGCCCACGAGCTGCAGGGTGCGGTCGCAGCGCGCCGCCAGCGCGGGGTCGTGCGTGACCAGCACGAAGGCCGTGCCCTGCGAGCGGGCCAACTCCAACATCAGCGCGAAGACGCCGCTGGCCGTTTCGCGGTCAAGGTTGCCGGTGGGCTCGTCCGCCAGCACGCACGCCGGGCGCGTGACCAGCGCGCGCGCGATCGCCACGCGCTGGCGCTCGCCGCCGGAGAGCTCGGCCGGGCGGTGCAGCAGGCGCTCGCCCAGTCCCACCCGCTGCAGCCAATCGGCCGCCTGCGCCGCCGCGTCGGCCCGCCGCATGCGCCGGATCCACAGCGGCATGGCCACGTTGTCCTGCGCGGTGAACTCCGGCAGCAGGTGGTGAAACTGGTAGACGAAGCCCAGGTGCTGGTTGCGCGCCCAGCCCTGCCGCGCCGGGGGCAGGCGGTGCAGGTTTTCGCCCAGCAGACGCACCTCGCCTGCGGTGGGCGACTCCAGCGCGCCCAGCAGGTGCAGCAGCGTGCTTTTGCCGGAGCCGGACGCGCCCACGATCGCCACCGTCTCGCCCGAGCGCACCGTCAGGTCCACCCCACGCAGCACGGTCACGTCCAGCCGCCCCTCGCGGAAGCGCTTGACCAGGCCGCTGGCCTGCAGCACCACGCCGTTGTTCTCACTCATAGCGCAGCGCCTCCGCGGGGTTGAGCCGGCTGGCGCGCCAGCTCGGGTAGAGCGTCGCGACGAAGGCCAGCGCCAGCGAGATGACGACGATGGGCACGATGTCGGCCGCCTGCGGGTCGCTGGGCATGCGGCTGATCAGGTAGATGTCCTGTGGCAAAAAGTGCACGCCCAGCAGCCGCTCCAGTGCCGGCACCAGCGTGTCGATGTGCAGCGCCACGCCCAGGCCCAGCGCCAGCCCCAGCGCGGTGCCCACCACCCCGACGGCGGCCCCCTGCACGACGAAGATGGCCATCACGCTGCGCGGGCTGGCGCCCAGCGTGCGCAGGATGGCGATGTCGGCGCGCTTGTCGGTGACGGTCATCACCAGCGTGGAGACCAGGTTGAACGCCGCCACCGCCACGATGAGCGTGAGGATGATGAACATCATGCGCTTTTCCACCTGCACCGCGGCAAACCAGGTGCGGTTGGCCCGGGTCCAGTCGCGCACCACGACGCCTGAGCCAAGCACCGGCTGCAGCCGCGCGGCCAGCTCGATCGCCACCTCGCGCGCGGCGTGCAAATCGTCCAGCCGCACCCGCACCCCGGTGGGCCCCTCCACGCGAAACAGCCGCTGCGCGTCCTGCAGGTGCACCAGTGCCAGCGTGGCGTCGTACTCGTAATGGCCGGAGTCGAACAACCCCACCACCGTCATTTGGCGCAGCCGCGGCACCACGCCCGCCGGGGTGAGCTGTCCGCTGGGCACCACCAGGGTGACGGCGTCGCCGGTCGTCACCCCCAACGAGCGCGCCAACGCCGCGCCCAAGACGATGCCAAACCGCCCAGGCTGCAGCGCGCCCAACGCCTGCGCCGCCAAATCGGCCCCCAGCGCGGTCACCGCCGGCTCCAGCGCCGGATCGATGCCGCGCACGACCGCCCCTTTCATGTCCTGCCCGCGCGCCAGCAGCCCCTGCTCGGCGACGAAGGGCGCCACCGCCTGCACGCGCGGGTGCTCGCGCACCAGCGCCATGGTTGCCGCCGGGTCGCCCAACGCCTCGCCGGTGGCCGACAGCACTTCGACATGGGCCAACACGCCCAGCATGCGGTCGCGCACCTCTTTTTGAAAACCGTTCATCACCGACAGCACGATGATGAGCGCGGCCACCCCCAGCCCGATGCCCAGCATCGAGACCGCGCTGATGAACGAAATGAAGCCGTTGCGCTGGCTGGCCCGACCGGCGCGGGTGTAGCGCCAGCCGATCACGAATTCGTAAGGCAAAGACATGGATGTGCCCAAGGTTGGGTCCGATTGTGCCGCAGCGGTTGCGCAACAATCGCGGCATGCGCACGGTTCGCCACCTGATCATTGCCTACGCCGCCCCGCCAACGGTGCAGCAGCCCGACGGTGGCGCGCCGCCGCCGGCCCCACCGGCGCTGCCCGCGCTGCAGCAGGCCCTGGCGCACGCCACGCCGCAGGCCCAACACGTCGGCGACGCGTGGAGCCTGACCCCGCCGCACGAACACGCCTACGCCCAGGCCCTGGGTTGGACGGTGGCCGATGGCCAACTGCCCTGGGCCGCGTGGCACGCGGGCCGTGTGGGCGTGGGCTGTGCCTGGCTGTGGCCGTGCGCCTGGCAGGCAGGACTCGACCACATC
This sequence comes from Tepidimonas thermarum, assembly GCF_007556705.1. Taxonomy (GTDB): domain Bacteria; phylum Pseudomonadota; class Gammaproteobacteria; order Burkholderiales; family Burkholderiaceae_C; genus Tepidimonas; species Tepidimonas thermarum. Next base: position 5,644 of record NZ_VJOL01000064.1, read on the forward strand.
ACCATCGTGCCGCCGCAGGCGCTGGATGTGCGCCCCCACGAGGCCGACGCCCTGCGCCGCGCCTTGGCCCCCTACGCGGCCGACGATGGCATCGTGCTGCGCGGCGACGACCCCGTGCGCTGGCATGCCGAAGGCGCACCGTTCGAACGCTGGCGCAGCGCCAGCCTGGACCGCGTGGCGCACCGGCGTGCCGACGGCTGGTGGCGCGATGCCGGGTCGGACCCGGCCGCGCGCACGCTGCTGCGCCTGCTCAACGAGGCGCAAATGCTGTTTCATGACCACCCCGTCAACGCCGAGCGGGCCGCGCGCGGACAACTGCCCATCAACGGCTTGTGGATCAGCGGTGCCGGGCGCTGGGACGGCTCCGGGGTTGCCGCCAGCCAAACCGACGTGCGGCTGGTGGACGATTTGAGCGTGCCGGCAACGCGTGGCGACGCCGCGGTCTGGGCGGCCACTTGGCAAACGCTGGACACCACCGTGCTCGCGCCCTGGCTGGCCGAACCCGCGCCCGACGCGGCGCCGCGCTGGCTGACCCTGTGCGGCGAACGCGGCTGGCGCACCTGGCGGCTGGAGCCGGGCGCCGCCCCGCCCCCGCCCGAGCGCCGCCCATGGCGCGACCTCTGGGGGCGGCTGCGCGGCCACCCCCCAGCGACCGCGCCGGCAACGGCCACGTGGTGGAGCGGCCTGTGAAGATCACCCCCCGCGATGTGCCCCCGCGCGCGGCCTGGGCGCTGGAGCAGGCGGGCGTGCACCCGCTGCTGGCGCGCCTCTACGCCGCGCGCGGCGTGCGCGAGGCCGCCGAGATCGACGACGCGCTGGCGCACCTGCCGCCGCCCGAGGCGTTGCGCGGCGCGCGCGAAGCGGGCGAACTGCTGGCCGATGCGCTGCAACGGCGGCACAGGGTGTGCATCGTGGCCGACTACGACTGCGATGGCGCCACCGCCTGCGCCACCGCGTGGCGCGGCCTGCGCCTGCTCGGTGCGCCGCTGGGCTGGGACCGGGTGCGCTACCTCGTGCCCGACCGCGCGCGCGACGGCTATGGCCTGACCCCTGCGCTGGCCGAGCGCGTGCACGCGCTGGGCGCCGATGTGCTGGTCACCGTGGACAACGGCATCGCCAGCGTGGACGGCGTGGCGCGCGCGCGGGCCCTGGGGCTGCAGGTGCTCATCACCGACCACCACCTGCCGCTGGTGCAAGCCGGCGCGGTGTGCCTGCCGCAGGACTGCGTGATCGTCAACCCCCATCAGCCCGACTGCCCCTTCCCGTCCAAGGCCATGGCCGGCGTGGGCGTGATGTTTTACGTGCTGCTGGCGCTGCGCGCCGAGTTGCGTCGGCGTGGCGTGTTCGACGGCGCCAACCAGCCGCGGCTCGACGGCCTGCTGCCGCTGGTGGCCTTGGGCACCGTGGCCGACGTGGTGCGGCTCGACGCCCACAACCGGCGCCTGGTGGCGCAGGGCCTGCGGCGCATCCGCGCCGGCGCCATGCCGGCGGGCATGGCCGCGCTGCTGGCCGCCGCCGGGCGCGTCGCCGCGCGCGCCTCCACCTTCGACCTCGGCTTTGCGCTCGGTCCGCGGCTCAACGCCGCCGGGCGCCTGCGCGACATGGGGCTGGGCATCGAATGCCTGATCACCGACGACCCGGGGCGCGCGGCGGACCTGGCACGCCAGCTCGACGACATCAACCGCGAGCGCCGTGCCGTGGAGTCGGCCATGCGCGAGCAGGCCTGGCTGGCGGTGGCACAGCGCCACGGCGCAGCCCTGGACACCGACGCCCCGCCCCCCGCCATCACGGTGTTCGACCCGTCGTTCCACGAGGGGGTGGTGGGCATCGTCGCCGGACGGCTCAAGGACCGCCTGCACCGGCCGGTGTTCGTCTTCGCCCCGGCGCACCTGGACGATGGCACGCCATGCCTGAAGGGCTCGGGGCGCTCGATTGCGGGCTTTCACCTGCGCGATGCGCTGGACTGGATCGCCAAGCACCAACCGGGCCTGCTGCTGCGCTTTGGCGGACACGCCATGGCGGCCGGCTGCACCCTGCCGGCCGACGGGCTGGCCGCCTTCGACGCCGCGCTGCAAACCGTGGCCGCCACGTGGCTGGACGCCGCCACGCTGCAACGCCGCCTGGACACCGACGGCGCGCTGGCCGAACCCTGGCGCCGTGTGGACATCGCGGACCTGCTCGACGCCCAGGTGTGGGGCCAGGGCTTTGCCGCGCCGGTCTTCAGCGACGAGGTGGAAGTGCTGGGCCAGCGCCTGGTGGGCGAGCGGCACCTGGCGCTGCGGTTGCGCGTGGGTGGCACCGCGCTGGAGGGGATTTGGTTTGGGCAGACCGAGCCGCTGCCGCGCAGCGCCGTGCTCGCCTACCGGCTGGCCGCCGACGAATGGCAGGGGCAGCGCCGCCTGCGGCTGATGATCGAGGGCGCAGCGTCGTGAGCGGCGCGGACCTGCCCCTGTGCTACCACGACGACGACCTGGTGGTGGTGGACAAACCGGCGGGCCTGCTGTCGGTGCCCGGGCGCGGCCCGGACAAGACCGACTGCGTGGTGGCGCGCCTGCAACGCATCCTGGGGCCGGTGCTGGTGGTGCACCGGCTGGACATGGGCACCTCGGGCCTGCTGGTGCTGGCGCGCAACGCCTCGGCGCAGCGGGTGCTGTCGATGGCGTTTGCGCAACGCCGCGTGCACAAACGCTACATCGCGGTGGTGGCGGGCGTGCCGCTGGCCGTGCCGGACGACCAAGGCTGGTCGCACATCCGCCTGCCGCTGATCGTGGACTGGCCGCGCCGACCGCGCAGCACCGTGGACGTTGCCCACGGCAAACCCAGCCACACGCGCTGGCGCTGCCTGGCGCAGGAAACCTGGGCCCACCGCGTGGTGGCCACGCGTGTGGCACTGGAGCCGCTGACGGGTCGTTCGCACCAGTTGCGTGTGCACGCGCTGGCCATGGGCCACCCGATCCTGGGCGATGAGCTCTACGCCCCGGCCGCGCTGCGCGACGCCGCGCCCCGGCTGCTGCTGCACGCGGCCGAACTCACGCTGCCGCACCCGCGCACCGGCGCGCTGCTGGTGGTGCGCAGCCCCGCACCGTTTTGACGCGCTGCACGGCGCACCCGCACCGGGCGCGCCCCACCCGGCGGGGGTGCAGGGCAGGCTCAAGCGGGGAGCAGATCGCGGATGGCGGGCAGCGCCTGCTCGGCGGCCTTGCGCCCGGCGGCAATCGCTGGGATGCCGCGGTGAAAATCCATGGCCGCGATGTCGGTGAGCATCGGCCGCACGATGACGTCGGCCGGCTCGCCCGCCAGCCGGCTTTGCGTGATGCGCCACTGCACGATGTTGAGGCTCGTGGTCAGCACGTCGAGCAGCGACGGCGCCTCCATCGCGCTGGCGCGCCCGCTCGGGGGTGGCGCCGCCTCTTGGCGCGCATCGCCAGCATCGCCCGCCGCAGCCGTCTCGGCAGCGGTGTCCGGCTTGGCGCGCCACGGCAGGCGCGCCAACACCGCATCCACCAGCCCGCCACGCGGACGCGGCGCCATGCGGCCGGCGATGCGCTGGCGGCGCACCATGAGCTGCCAGTTCAGGTCCACCGCGATCACCACGTCCGCCCCCATGGCGCGGCACAGCGACACCGGCACCGGGTTGACCAGCCCCCCATCGACGAGCAGGCGCCCGTCCACCTGCGCCGGGGTGAACACCCCCGGCACGGCGATCGAGGCGCGCACGGCGTCGATCACCGGCCCCTCGCGCAGCCAAATTTCGCGGCCCGTGCCCAGCTCGGTGGCCACGCAGCCAAACGGCTTGCCCAGCTCGGCGATGCCGCGGTCCACGAAGCGCGCGCGAAAAAACTCGACCAGCTTGCCGCCTTCGATGAGGCCGCCGCCCATCTTGAGGTCGATCAGCCCCACCACCTGCTGCCAGCCCAGCGAGCGCACCCACGGCTCCAGCCGGTCGAGCTCGCCGGCCGCGTAAGCCGCACCCACCAACGCGCCGATCGAGGTGCCGCAGACGATATCGGGCTCCAGGCCGGCCTCCTGCAGCACGCGCAGCACGCCGATGTGCGCCCAGCCGCGCGCGGCGCCGCTGCCCAGCGCCAGGCCAATGCGGGGACGGGCAGCGGCGTTCATCCGGTCGGCCCCGTGCGCATCACCGCAGCGGCACGCCGGTCTTGCTCTGGATGTATTCGCGCGTCACGCCCGGTGCAAGCTCCACGAGCTTGAGCCCCTCAGGCGTCACGTCCATCACCCCCAGATCGGTGATGATGCGGTCCACCACCCCCTTGCCGGTCAGCGGCAGCGTGCACTCGGGCAGGATCTTCAGGTCCTCCGTGCCGTCCTTCTTGCGCGCCACGTGCTCCATGAGCACGACCACGCGCTTGACGCCAGCCACCAGGTCCATGGCGCCGCCCATGCCCTTGACCATCTTGCCGGGGATCATCCAGTTGGCCAAATCACCCTTGTCCGTGACCTGCATGGCGCCCAGGATGGACAGGTTGATCTTGCCGCCGCGGATCATGGCAAACGACTGATCCGAGCTGAAAATCGACGAGCCCTTGATGGTCGTGACGGTCTGCTTGCCGGCGTTGATGAGGTCGGGGTCCACCTCGTCCTCGTACGGGAAGGGGCCGATGCCGAGCATGCCGTTTTCGCTTTGCAGCCAGACCTCGATGTGGTCGGGCACGTGGTTGGCCACCAGCGTCGGGATGCCGATGCCGAGGTTGACGTAGAAGCCGTCTTGCAATTCCTGCGCCGCGCGGGCGGCCATCTGGTCTTGGGTCCAAGGCATGATCGGGCTCCTTGCTCAAACTTTGCGGTCGCGCGTGGTGCGCTTTTCGATGCGCTTTTCGGGCGTGGGGTTGTGCACGATGCGGTGCACGTAAATGCCGGGCAGGTGCACATCGTCCGGGTCGATGGCGCCGGTGGGCACGATGCGCTCGACTTCGACGATGCATATTTTGCCGGCCGTGGCCGCCGGCGGGTTGAAGTTGCGCGCCGTGCGGCGAAAGCGCAGGTTGCCAGCCAGGTCGGCCACGTCGGCCTTGATCAGCGCCACATCGGGGAACAGCGCGTGCTCCAAGATGTAGGTCTCGCCGTTGAATTCGCGGTGCTCCTTGCCCTCGGCCACGATGGTGCCCACGCCGGTCTTGGTGAAAAACGCCGGGATGCCCGCGCCGCCGGCGCGCAGCTTCTCGGCCAGCGTGCCCTGCGGCGTAAACTCCAGCTCCAGCTCACCGGCCAGGTACTGGCGCTCGAACTCCTTGTTTTCACCCACGTAGCTGGAAATCATTTTTTTGATCTGGCGCGTCTCCAGCAGCTTGCCCAGCCCAAAACCGTCCACACCGGCGTTGTTGGAGATCACCGTCAGGTTCTTGACGCCGCTGTCGCGCAGCGCATCGATCAGCGCTTCGGGGATGCCACACAGGCCAAAGCCGCCGACGGCGATGAGCTGCCCATCGGCCACCACGCCCTCCAGGGCCGCGGCCGCGCTGGGGTAGACCTTGTTCATGCTCGCACGCTCCTGTCCAAAAGTGGGAGAAAGCCATACGATACTACGTAACCGCATACGTAGGATTGCCTACTGTCCAACCCTAGGTCGTGTCCATGCTGCCTGCCCTCGACGACTACCGGCTGGCCTTTGAATGGGCGCCGGTCGGGCTGGTGCTGTCGCGCCACCGCACCATGGTGGACTGCAACCAGGCCGTGTGCGAGATGTTTGGCGCCAGCCGCGAGGATTGTGCAACCTCTTTTCTGTAAATTTCCGGTTGGGTGGTCATGACAACCGGGTTACAGGTTGAAGTTGAGATAGACCTTGCCGGTCAGCCACTCGTCGTCGAGTTCGGCGAGCATTGCGGAAAC
>NZ_VJOL01000065.1 GCF_007556705.1 Tepidimonas thermarum
CCGCCGACAGTTACGACGGCTTCGCCGGGATACTGTCGCCCGGTGTTGCTAGTCAAAGGCACCACGACCACACGAGAAAGGTGTCGATTGGCCGCGTCGTTGCTCACGATCACAGCCGGGCGCGTCTTGCGGATTTCGCTGCCAACGGCCGGATCAAACTCGACCCACCACACTTCACCGCGCCGCATCGGCCACGTCTCCGGCTAGCGCGTTGCACCACTCCATAGCTTCGGCCTCGCGCGCCTTGTCAGCAGCCATCGCCTGGTAGCCACGATCAAGTGATGTGTCCAGCACATGCGGACGCAGCAAGTCCTCGATGAACTGGCTCATCTTGCGCCGCCCAACCATCCGGTACAGGCCTTCGTAAACCGCCTCATCGAGCGTGATCGTCATCTTCCGATGCATACCTACACCTCTAAGAGCAAACACTAAACACGTATTACATTATACGTGTTTTATGCTTCTGGTGCTGACCCGGTGCGCGGCAAGCCTCGGCCTTCAGGCCGGGGAAGGATAGCGCGGACGCCGTAGGCGTCCCATAGACCAAGCGTATCATTTCGCCCATGCAACGTCTGCAAGCCTTCAGATACGAACTGATGCCGAGCGGCGGGAGCACACCGCGGCCGACGACACCGCCATCGCCAGCGGGGGGGTGCGCATCAACCGCCTGGGCAATGTCTACGAGGGCGAGCGGCTGCAGCTCAAGCTCGACACGTTCGAGGGGCGGTTCGACGCCGTGCGCTTTGAATTTCTGCGCACGGGGGGGCAGGGCGAGGCCAGCCGGGTGGAGTTTTTGGATGACAAGCGCTCGGTGGCGCACGATGTGCGCTACAGCACCTGCGAGCGGCCCCCGGGCGCGTCCTGGATGCCGGCGTGGGCGGTGACGGCGCAGACCGTGCGCTTCGACCTGGACACGGACACCGGCGAGGCCAGCGGCGCGCGGCTGGAATTCCAGGGCGTGCCATTGCTGGCGACGCCGTGGATCAGCTTTCCGCTGTCCGACGCGCGCAAGAGTGGCGTGCTGCCGCCCACCTTCAACCTGGACAACCAAAGCGGCTTCGAGACGACCGTCCCCTACTACCTGAACCTGGCGCCCAACCGCGACGCCACGCTCTATCCCACGCTGATGACGCGGCGCGGGCTCGACCTGGGAGGGGAATATCGCTACCTGGAGCGCCCCTACAGCGGCCAGGTGCGCGCGGCCTGGATGGGCCACGACCGCCTGCGCGAGCGCGACCGCTGGGCGTACGCGCTGCAGCACCAGCACGCGCTGCCCGGGCTGGACTGGCTGCCCGGCGCCGGCTTGCGGCTCAACCTCAACCGCGTCAGCGACGACGACTATTGGCGCGACTTTCCGCGCACCAGCACCATCACCAACCTGGCCCAGCGGCTGCTCGCCAACGAAGCGGTGCTCAGCGGCGGCCAGGGTGTATGGCACTACAGCCTGGCGCTGCAGCGCTGGCAAACCCTGGGCGCCTCGCGCACCCTGGTGCCGCTGCAGTCCGACCTCATCGTCGCGCCGTACGACCGGCTGCCCTCGCTGGCGCTGCGCTACCGGCCCGATGGGCTGACGCTGGGCGGCGTGGGCGATTGGCGCTTCAGCGCGGACCTGGACGTGACGCGCTTTGCCACCCGGCGCCTCCCGCAGGTGTGGGATGGCAGCTCCCCCGGCGATCAGCGCACCGACCTGGACGGCACGCGCGCGCTGGGCGTGCTGCGGCTGAGCCGCCGTTGGGAAACGCCGGGGTGGTACGTCGAGCCCAGCCTGCAGTGGCACGCGCGCCAGTACCGCTTCGAGCAGCCGCTGGGTGATGGCCGGCGCAGCGCGGGGTTGGCGCTGCCCACGGCAGCCGTCGATGCCGGCCTGTTCTTCGAGCGACCGGCCACGCTGTTCGAGCGCGCCGTGGTGCAAACCCTGGAGCCGCGCGTGGTGCTGGCCGCCACCCCGTACCGCGACCAGCGGCTGCTGCCGGTGTACGACAGCGCGGCGTATGACTTCAACCCCGCCACCATCTTTGCGTCCAACCCCTACGGCGGCCACGACCGTATCGCCGACCTCAAGACCCTGACCTATGGCCTGACGACGCGCCTGTACGCTCCCAGCGACGGGGCCGAGCTGGCCAGTCTGGGGCTGGCCCAGCGGCTGCGCCTGCAAGACCAGCGCGTGACCCTGCCCAACGAGGGGGTGGCGGCGCAAGGTCGCAGCGACATTTTGCTGGGCGCCACGGTCAACTGGACACCCGAGTGGAGCTTGGGCGGCACGTGGCAGTACAACCCGGCGCGCCGCACCTCGGTGCGCACGCTGCTGTCGGCGCGCTACCGGCCGGGGCCTTACCGGGTATTCAGCCTGGCCTACCGCAACAACGAGACCACCACCGCGCGCAGCCGCCAGCTCGACCTGGGCTGGCAGTGGCCGCTGGCCGCGCTCACGGGCGACGGCGCGCCAGCGGCCGTGCCCGGCCGGGCGCTGGGGCCACAGCAGTGGTACGGCGTGGGGCGCCTCAACTACAGCTTCACCGATCGCCGCATCGTCGATTTGGTGGCCGGCTTCGAATACGATGCGGGTTGCTGGATAGGCCGCGTGGTGCTCGAGCGCCTGCAGCAAAGCAGCACCCGCGCCAACCAGCGCATCCTGTTTCAACTCGAGTTTTCCGGCTTTTCGCGCTTGGGCAGCAACCCGCTGCAAACCCTGCGCACCCAGGTGCCGCGTTACCAATACCTGCGCGAAGATATCGACCCGCCTAGCCGCTTCGAACGCTATGAATGACCCGACGCCGATCGCCCGTGCCGCGGCCTGCCTGCTGGGGGCCGTCTTGCTCATCGCCCCGGCGGGGGGGTGGGCCCAGCCCACGGCCGCGGCGGCCACCGCCACGGCCGACTACATCGTCGCGCTGGTCAATGGCGAACCGATCACCGCGTCCGAGGTGCGCGCACGCCTGGCGCGCCTGGAGCTGCCGGCCAACGCGCCGGCCGCCGAACGTGCCGCGCTGCCGCGCCAGGTGCTGGAGCGGCTCATCGACGAGAAGATGCTGTTGCAGTGGGCCGCCGAGAGCGGCATCCGCATCGACGATGCGGCCGTGGACGCCGCCGAGGCCGAGGTGGCACGGCGCAACGGCCTAAGCGTGGAGCAACTGCGCCAGCGCCTGCCCGAGGCTGGCCTGACGCTGGCGGCGTTTCGCGCCAATGTGCGCAACGAGCTCACGCTGCAGCGCCTGCGCGAGCGCGAGGAAGCGCGCGTGAAGGTGACCGAAGCCGAGATCGACGCCTATTTGCGCACCCACCAGGACAGCACCGACCCCGCGCGCACCGCCTTGGAGTTGGCGCAGGTGCTGATTCCGCTGCCGGACAACGCCAGTGCGGAACAGGTGGCACGTGCGCGCGCCATCGCCGAGGACGTGGCGCGCCGCGCACGCGCGGGCGAGGATTTTGCGGCTCTGGCGCAGCGCCTGTCGGCAGCGCCGGAGGCCGCCAGCGGCGGCCGCCTGGGCCTGCGCAGCGCCGACCGCTACCCTGCGCTGTTTTGGGACGCGGTGCGCGACGCGCGGCGCGGTGACATCGTCGGCCCGCTGCGCAGCGGTGCTGGCTTTCACGTGCTGCAAGTGCTCACCAAGCGCCACTTGGACCTGCCCGAGCCCACGGTGACGCAAACGCGGGTGCGGCACATCCTGCTGCGCGCCAGCGACGAGGCGGCCCAGCGCGCGGCGGCAGCCCGGCTGCAGGCGCTGCGCGCGCGCATCGTCGCCGGGCAAACGACCTTCGATGCCGCCGCGCGCGAGGTCAGCGAAGACGGTTCGGCGCGCGAGGGTGGCGCACTCGGCTGGGCAACGCCGGGCTTGTTCGTGCCGGAATTCGAGCAGGCCATGGACGCTCTGGCGCCAGGGCAGATTTCGGCGCCCGTGCCCACGCGCTTTGGCGTGCACCTGATCGAAGTGCAGGAGCGGCGCGAGGTGGAGCGCAGCCCGCGCGAACTGCGCGAGGCCGTGCGGGCGCTGCTGCGCCAGCAAAAAGCTGAAGACGCCTTTGCCGAGCAGGTGCGCGAACTGCGTGGCCGCGCCTACGTCGAATACCGCGAGCCGCCGCAGTGAGCCCGATGCGCCCCGACCCCAGCGGTGCGCACGGGCACCGCGCGCGCAAGCGCTTTGGCCAGCATTTTCTGAGCGACCCCGCCGTCATCGACGCCATCGTGCGCGCCATCGACCCGGAAGCGGGCGACTGCATGGTCGAGATCGGCCCCGGCCTGGCGGCGCTGACCCAGCCGCTGGTCGAGCGCCTGGGGCGCTTGACGGTCATCGAGCTCGACCGTGACCTGGCGGCGCGGCTGCGCCGCCACCCCCAACTCGAGGTGGTCGAGGCCGATGTGCTGACGGTGGATTTCGGCGCGCTGGCGGCGCGCTGCAGCGCCGCGAGCCCAGCGCCGCGGCGGCTACGCGTGGTCGGCAACCTGCCCTACAACATCTCCACGCCCATTCTGTTTCACCTGCTGCGCTGGGCCGACCGCGTGCAGGACCAGCACTTCATGCTGCAAAAGGAAGTGGTCGAGCGCATGGTGGCGGCGCCCGCCAGCGCGGCCTACGGGCGCCTGAGCGTCATGCTGCAGTGGCGCTATGCCATGGAGCACGTGCTGTCCGTACCGCCGCAGGCGTTCGATCCGCCGCCGCGCGTGGACAGCGCCGTGGTGCGCATGGAGCCCTGGGCGCAGCCGGCGCCCGTGGACGTGGCGCTGCTGGAGACGCTGGTGCAAGTCGCGTTCTCGCAGCGGCGCAAGCTGCTGCGCCACACCCTGGGCCGCTGGCTGGCATCACGCGCCTACGCTGGCACCTTCGACCTGCAGCGCCGCGCCGAGGAAGTCCCGGTGGCCGAGTACGTGGCACTGGCCCAGGCGCTGGGCGGCGCCGCCGCGGCGTGAGCGGCTGCGGCGGCGCCCCTCATCCAGCCGGGGCACCCGACGCCGCCGCGCGGGGGCCAGGGCCGGCTCAGGCGGCGCTGAGCCAGTAGCCCGCGTTGAACGGGCTGCTCATGCGCAGCGCCTGCGGGCTGACATCGACCAGCTTGTCGGTCAGCAGCGGCTCGTCGCTCGACGCCAGATCCGCCGGCTTGGGCGCGCGCGCCACCGAAAACGAATAAAAGCAGCGGAACGGCACTTTGCGCTCGGCCCAAAAATCCGCCACGTCACGAAACACGTCGAGCAGCTGCTCGCGCGCTTCCTTGTCGAACTTGGGGCTGGTCGGAATGTGCTCGAGCACGACGACAAAGCCCGTCTGCGGCCCGGACTTGTAGACCGCATCGGTCAGACAGTCGTACAGCGCGTCGAGGTTTTTCCCGTTGTGCGGCGGCAGCTGGTACTGCGCCGTGATCAGCTCCAGGATGTCTTGCTTGTTGAGCGCGGTGGCCAGGTTGGCGTAGAGGAAGTGGTGTCCCAGCGCCTGGGCCGCGGCCTGCAGATCCTTGACCGTGAAGGCGCGGATCGACTGGACGATGTTGGGTCGTACGTTGCGCAGCGGCTGTTCCATGGTCATTGGAGAAAAAGAAAAATCGAAGGAAAAACGGGACGTGGCAGGGGGACGGCCGCCTCACGGCACGATGCGGCGAAAGCTCGCGTAGTGATCGGCCGTGTAGTAGCAGACGTCGGGCACGGTGGGCTGCCAGCCCCCGCAAACGATGCGGCGCGTGCCCCGGTCGCGGCGGCCAGGCGTGGGCACCGTGTATTCACGGTAGTAGCCGCGCTTGTGGGCGGGCAGCAATCGCTCGCGGTTGAAGAACACCGTGCCGTCCTTGTCGTACGGAAAGGGCCCCCCTTGGCGGATTCGGTGCAGCACGGTGTGCGCTTCGCGTGGCAGCTCGTCCAGCGCAATCGGCGCTGGCTGCGCTGGCGGCGGCACGTCCTCTCGGGCCGCCGCGGGAACACCAACGCCAAGCAGGGCCAGCGCCGCCAGCCCCGCAGCCAGCATGCCGCGCCAACCGTTTCGCACCCGACTCTCACCCTGGGGTTTACCCTGAAATCAGGGGCGCAAGTGTGCCGCAAGCGGTCGCAGATTGCAAGATCTTGACAAGGCGTGGACCTTGTGCTGCGCGGGGTATCACGCGCTGCCGGCGGTGCTGGCGGCGGCGGACACGTCCACCGCACGCGGGCCGACGTTGGCCTCGGCCACGGTGAGCGCCGTCATGTTGACGATGCGCCGCACGGTGGCGCTGGCGGTCAGGATGTGCACCGGCTTGGCCACCCCCAGCAGCATCGGGCCGATGGCGATGTTGCCTCCGGCCGCCGTCTTGAGCAGGTTGTAGGCGATGTTGGCGGCATCGATGTTGGGGCAGACGAGCAAATTGGCTTGGCCGCTGAGGGTGCTGCGCGGCATGATCGCGCGCCGCATGTCGGCGTCCAAGGCCACGTCGCCGTGCATCTCGCCATCGACTTCGAGCCACGGCGCTTGCTCGCGCAGCAGCGCCAGCACCTGGCGCATCTTGACCGCGCTGGGCTGGTCGGAGGAGCCAAAGTTGGAGTGCGACAGCAGCGCCGCCTTGGGCGTGATGCCAAAGCGCATGATCTTGCGCGCCGCCATCTGGGTGATTTCGGCAAGCTGCTCGGCGCTGGGGTCGTAGTTGATGTGGGTGTCCACCAAAAACACCTGCCGACCTGGCAGCAAAATGGCGTTCATGGCCGCGTAGGCCTGCGCGCCGGGCCGCTTGCCGATCACCTGGTCGATGTAGTGCAGGTGCATGGCGGTCGTGCCCCAGGTGCCGCAGATGAGGCCATGCACGTCGCCATGGCGCAGCAGCATCGCGCCGATGAGGGTCAGCCGCCGGCGCATTTCGATCTTGGCCATCTGCTCGGTCACGCCGCGGCGCTCCATCAGGCGGTGGTATTCCTGCCAGAAGGTGCGGTAGCGCGCGTCGTACTCGACATTGACGACGTCGTAGTCCACCCCTTCGCGCAAGCGCAGGCCAAATTTTTCGATGCGCTGGGCGATGACCGCGGGGCGCCCAATCAGCGTGGGCCGCGCCAGGCCCTCGTCCACCACGACCTGCGCCGCGCGCAGCACGCGCTCCTCCTCGCCCTCGGCGTAGGCCACCTTTTGGTGTTGGGCCCGCTTGGCGATCGCGTAGACCGGCTTCATGATCGTGCCCGAGGCGAACACAAAGCTCTGCAGCCGCTCGCGGTAGGCGTCCATGTCGGTGATGGGGCGCGTGGCCACGCCGCTGCGCGCCGCCGCCTCGGCCACCGCCGGGGCGATCTTGATCATCAGCCGTGGGTCAAACGGCTTGGGGATCAGGTACTCCGGCCCGAAAGCCAGTTTTTCGCCCGCGTAGGCCTGCGCCACCACGTCGCTTTGCTCGGCCTGCGCGAGCTCGGCGATCGCGTGCACGGCGGCGATTTCCATTTCATCGGTGATGGTGGTCGCGCCCGAGTCCAGCGCACCACGAAAGATGTACGGGAAGCACAGGACGTTGTTGACCTGATTGGGATAGTCGGTGCGCCCGGTGGCCATGATGGCGTCGTCGCGCACCGCCTTGACCTGCTCGGGCAGGATTTCCGGCGTCGGGTTGGCCAGCGCAAAGATCAGCGGCTTGGCCGCCATGCGCGCCACCATCTCGGGCTTGAGCACGCCGCCGGCCGACAGCCCCAAAAACACGTCGGCACCCTCGATCACCTCGGCCAGCGTGCGCGCTGTGGTGGGTTGCGCAAACTGGGCCTTGTCGGGGTCCATCAGCTCGGTGCGGCCCTCGTAGACCACGCCGGCCAGGTCCGTCACCCAGATGTTGCGCCGCGGCAGCCCGAGCTTGACCAGCAGCTGCAGGCACGCCAGCGCCGCCGCCCCGGCGCCGGAGGTGACGAGCTTGACCTCGTCGATGCGCTTGCCCACGACCTTGAGCCCGTTGAGCAGCGCCGCCCCCACGACGATGGCGGTGCCGTGCTGGTCGTCGTGAAAGACCGGAATCTTCATGCGCTCGCGCAGGCGGCGCTCGATGTAGAAGCAATCCGGCGCCTTGATGTCCTCGAGGTTGACGCCGCCAAACGTGGGCTCCAGCGCGGCGATGATCTCGACCAGCCGATCCGGGTCTTGCTCGTTGACCTCGATGTCGAACACGTCGATGCCGGCGAATTTTTTGAACAGCACCGCCTTGCCTTCCATCACCGGCTTGGCCGCCAGCGGCCCGATGTCGCCCAGCCCCAGCACGGCGGTGCCGTTGGTGATGACCGCCACCAGGTTGCCACGTGCGGTGTAGCGAAAGGCCGCGGCCGGATCGGCCACGATGGCTTCGCACGGGGCGGCCACCCCCGGCGAATAGGCCAGCGCCAGGTCGCGCTGGTTGGACAGGGCTTTGGTGGCGGCAATCGCGAGTTTGCCGGGAGTGGGGCGCTCGTGGTAGTCGAGCGCAGCGCGTTTGAGCTGCTCGCGCGGGTCCGAGGTGGACAGGGACATGGTGCATTACTCCTGACGGCCGCAGCGCCACAAGCCGGCGGCTGCGACGGCAGCGGCGCCATGCGGGCGGCCTTAGCGCCCGATTGTAGAAAGCCCCCGTGGCCCCAACGCGGCGGTGGCGGCAGCCGTGACGCGATCAGGGGGAATCGGTGGCCGCGGCCACCACCACCCGATCGCGACCGGCGCGCTTGGCGGCGTAGAGCGCCTCGTCGGCCAGGTGCAGCAAACACGCGCCGTCAGCGGAGCTGGTGGGCGTCCGGCTGGCCACCCCCGCGCTGACCGTGACCACTGGCGCCGTGGGGGAGTCCTCGTGGGGCATCCCGAGCGCACGCACCGCGGCCACCGCGCGCTCGGCCACGAGCCGGGCGCCATCGGCGTCGGTGTCGGCCAGCAGCGCCACCAGCTCCTCGCCGCCATAGCGCGCCAGCAGGTCCGGCTCGCGGTAGAACTGCGCCTGCAGCGCCCGCGCAACCGCCTGCAAGCACGCGTCCCCCGCCTGGTGGCCGTAGCGATCGTTGTAGCGCTTGAAGTGGTCGACATCGAACATCACCAACGCCAACGGCCGCCCTTGGCGCGCGTGGCGCGCGATTTCTTCGCGCAAACGCTCATCGAAGTAGCCGCGATTGGCAATCCCAAGCAGCCCATCGATGCGCGAGAAGGCTTCCAGCCGCCGGTTGGCGGCCTCCAGCGCAGCGGTGCGCTCGCGCACACGCTGCTCCAGCGTGGCGTTGGCACGCTCCAGATCGCGATTGCGCTCGGCCAGCACGTGGTAGAGCTGGCCCACCATGCGCAACAGATTGGCCATGCCGCGGTCGGGGTGCTGCTCCTCGCGCGCATAAGCCTCGCTTGCGGGCACGCCGGCGCGCATCAGCGCCAGCTGGCGCGCCATCGACTGGTCCACCCCCATGATGTGCAGGCCCAGCCATGCGGTCAGAAAACCCATCAGTGTCTCGGCGGGATCGCGCAGCTGCCCGCGTGTGTCCCACATCGAACGGACCTGCTCGACGAACTCGCGGTGCAGCCGCTCGTGCAGGCGGCGGTGGCGTTCGTCCAGGCCCGCGTCGCGCATGAGCTGCTCTTCTTCCTCGAAGTGCTGGCGGGCGTAGGCCATCAGCTCGTCGAACACCGCCTGCTGCGCCTGGTCCGACATCCCCGAACCCGGCCCCTGGAACAGCGCCCGGTTGAGCGCGTTGAAAAGATCCACCAGGTGGTGGTGCGCGGCATCGACGTCGTCCAATCCCGTCAGCAGGGTCGCGTCCCAAACGAAGACGTCGCGTGGTGGTGGGCTGGGGGGCGCTGAGGGCATCACGGCTGCTGAGGCCTGCTGCGGGATGGGGTGTCAAGTATGACGCAAATCGGCGCCAACACCTCACACGCGCACGACACCGTCGGGCAACTCGTTGGGGTTGGGCCGGTCGGCCAGCGCCGGATAGTGGCGGCGCAGCCACCCGTCCACGGTAGCGACCGCCGCCGCCAGGCCCGCTTCCGGTGGGGCGGTGCGCAAGCTGGCGCGCAGGCGTTCCAACACGGCCGCCCACTCCTGGGCCGGCACGCGCTGCGCCAGGCCGCGGTCGGCCACGATTTCGATCGCGCGCTCGGCCAACAGCACATAAATCAGCACACCGGCGTTGTCCTCGGTGTCCCAGACGCGCAGGCGGCCAAACCAGGCCAGCGCGCGCTCGCGCACACGCGCGGCCATCGCCTCGTCATCGGGCGGGGGCCACAGCCACCCCAGCGGCAGGCTGGCCTCGACGCACAGGCGAATTTCGCCCCGGTGGTGCGTCTCACTGGCTTCGATGCGGCGGCGCAAGCGCTCGGCGGCGGCATCGTCGAGCCAGCGCCGGCTCGCGCGCTCGTCCCACCACAGATGGCGCCAGAGGCGGCCGATGCGTGCCATCACACCCATGCTCACCAACGCCCGGAGGCGCCCCCGCCACCAAAGTTGCCTGCAATCAGTTTGCGCATCGCATCCTTCCCGTCATGGGGCCGACCGTGTCCAGTCGAGCACGATCTTGCCAATGTGCTGGTTGCTCTCCATCAGCGCATGCGCCTGCGCCGCCTGCGCCG
>NZ_VJOL01000066.1 GCF_007556705.1 Tepidimonas thermarum
GTTTCCGCAATGCTCGCCGAACTCGACGACGAGTGGCTGACCGGCAAGGTCTATCTCAACTTCAACCTGTAACCCGGTTGTCATGACCACCCAACCGGAAATTTACAGAAAAGAGGTTGCACAATCCTTCGACCAGCTGGCGTTCGCTGCGGATGGAAAACAGGATCTGCAGCAACAAGGCCTTGAGCAGCATCTCCGGCGGCACCGAGGGGCGGCCGCGGCGGGCGTAGACCGCTTCGAACTCGCGGTTCATGGTTGCCAGCAGCGCATCGACCACGGCGCGCAGCTTGCGCAGTGGGTGCGCCTGCGGCACGCGCTCTTCGAGGCTGATGTAGCTGAACATCGCCCCCTGGAAGTCTTGACTGCCTCTCATCGTGCTCGTCTGCGTTGTTCTCGGTTGGCCTCAGATCGTACCGCCCGACGCGGGGGGTGGCGAGGGATTTTTCAACGGCCTGTTAGAGTATTCGGGGCGTCAGGGGCAAGTGCAGGCACCGTCGTATATTCGTTTCAAAGAAAGGCCGGATAAGTCGTTGGCTGAAATAGCGGACGAAATTTGGTGGCGCCAATCTCGCGGCAAAAATTGATGCTCCTTGATACTGGTAATCGGGGTCGCGGCAAAGGCTGTGCGTTGATCTTGGGGGACTTGAAAAAGCGGGTGTTTATCAGAAAGGGTAGGGTGTGGGTGGTTCTAAAAAAAGTGCGGCAGGTGTGATTTCAAAATTAGCCATGTTACACACAAAAAAGAACGAACAGGGGGAAGATGTTTTTATTCATAATCCCCATGAGCCGAACTTGGACCGTTTTTTGGATGCGGATGCGATCATTACTGTTACGCCAGGTGCCAAGCTTCCGGTCGATGCCCTGAATGGCGTGAGGTTTGCGCCTTGGGAACCTCCTGCCGACGGCAAGGACCAGCTGGCCGGGCAGCTTGATATCGAGGATGAGCCGGCTTTGACAGCCCTCAAGCCGGGACAAAAGTTCGCGACCGGCCTGGTGATTATGGAGCCGGATGGGCGTGTTTGGGTTGTGTCGCCGACCAACGGCTACGGTGGTTACCAAAACACCTTCCCCAAGGGTCGCGTCGATCACAAACAGCCGCGATGGTATCAATCGAACGCTATTTTAGAGGCCTGGGAAGAAACGGGTTTGAAAGCGCGCATCGTTGGTTTTGTGGGCGATGTGGACCGAAGCGTTACCCGCACACGCTACTACTTGGCTATACGTGAAAGTGGTACCCCGGCCGACATGGGGTGGGAAAGCCAAGCGGTGCACCTGGTACCACTGTCGAAGTTGCGTCAATTTCTCGATTCTAAATTCGATCACCAAGTTGTCGATTTGGTGGAGCGTGCGTTGGCGGCCTATGGCGGCAAACTTCCGGATCCTGGGCGCGAGGGCGGGGAAGATGGCTCGGGTAGGCGACGGAACGAACCACGTGAGCATCAGATGCAAGAGGCCTTTATCGGTTGCTTGCTCGGTGGCGCAGTGGGGGATGCGCTGGGCGCTCCGGTGGAATTTTTGTCGCGTGAGCAGATCCTGAGACAATTTGGTCCAGCGGGTATTACGGACTATGCACCAGCCTACGGGGCAGCCGGTTGTATTACGGACGACACGCAAATGACCCTTTTTACCGCCGAGGGCCTTTTGCGAACCTGGGTACGGGGGCGTATGCGGGGGCTGGCCAGCTATGAGGATGTGACCTGGTACGCTTACCAGCGTTGGTTGCTCACGCAGGGTGAAGGACCCTCCGTCGATTCGCAGGGTGAACATTGGCTTATTCAATACCCGGGTTGGCTGTACCTGCAGCGACCACTGCATGCTCGGCGCGCGCCGGGGAATACCTGCTTGCAAGCTTTGCGCACACGGCGGAGTCCCGATGGGAAAGCCGGGAACAACAGCAAGGGCTGTGGTGGCGTTATGCGTGTCGCTCCGGTAGGCTTGTATTGTGCACGCCAGCCATCGGCGGATGCGAGCGCGTCATTCGAGCTGGCGGTCAAATTGGCGGCGCTCACGCACGGGCACCCGACCGGTCAACTTGCGGCGGGTGCGTTCGCGCTGTTGATTTTTGAGGTTGTCAGAGGTGCAACTTTGTCAGATGCCCTGCGAAGCGCAGAGTCGGAGTTGCAGCGCCACCCGGGGCATGAGGAAACCCTGCGAGCGTTGCAACAAGCGCGGCGCTTGGCGTGCCAGTCTTGTGATCATCCGCAAGCGATTGCCGAGCTGGGTTCGGGCTGGGTGGCCGAAGAGGCGCTGGCAATCGCAGTTTATTGTGCTTTGGTCGCGTCCGATTTTTCGCATGGCGTTACGTTGGCTGTCAACCACGACGGAGATTCCGATTCCACGGGTGCCTTGGCGGGCAACCTTCTTGGGGCTATGTATGGTGCTGCGGCGATACCCCAGCGCTGGCTGGCCGCGCTGGAATTGCGTGATGTGATTGAGGAGGTGGCGCAGGATTTATTCCAATATCCGGATTGGCCACTGGGTGAATACGTGCCTACGACGCTTCGTGGCTTGCATATTATGGCGAAATATCCGGGGTGTTGATGTGTGGATTTGTCTGCATGATGCTTTTTTGTCTGTCGTTTACAAGGACTGCCCGCCGGATTGCTTGCTCGTCCGTGCGCGGCGCCAGGGCGATATCGAGAAAATATTCCCGGGCTACGAGGTCACCGCTTCGCGGCACACGGACTATCGCTATCGGGCGGTGGTGCCGCGTCGCGTCGTGGCTGAAGCCATCGCGCGACGGCTGCAGAGCATTGATTACGCCAACTTCAAGGCGAGCGTGGCGGACGATGCGTTGCACCGCGCCTATGCACAGGTGTGGGGGACGATGTACCGGCTCCAGCGCTAAGCAGTTCCCCGGTTCTGGTGGCGCTGTGACACCTCACGTGGGTGTTGGGCGGGCCCGTCCGCCACGTTCCCGTTACCGGTGCGTCATGGTGACGCGCGGCGCCCGCGCCCGAGCGTGTCGCCGCAGCGGCAAAACACCGCGAACGATCGTTCGGAAAAACCCTTAAGCCGCTCCCGACCGAGAGGGGTTTGGGGAATAATGCGCACGTCGTCAGCCTCGTGTCAGGCTGACGGCGCGTATCCCGACCCCCTCAGGAGACCGCATGAGCACCATCACCGCCGCCGACAAGCCGTGGTTGCAACAATATCCCGCGGGCGTCCCCGCCGAGATCGATCCCAGCCGCTACCGCTCGCTCGTTGCGCTGATGGAAGAGAGCTTTGGCAAGTACGCCGAGCGGGCCGCCTACAGCTTTTTGGGCCAGGAATGGACCTACCGCGAGGTGGACGAGGCCTCGCGCGTGCTGGCGGGCTACCTGCAAAGCTTGGGCCTGCAACGCGGCGACCGTGTGGCGGTGATGATGCCCAACGTGCCGCAGTACCCGATCGCGGTCGCGGCCATCCTGCGCGCGGGCTATGTGCTGGTCAACGTCAACCCGCTCTACACCGCGCGTGAGCTCGAGCACCAGCTCAAGGACAGCGGGGCGAAGGCGATTTTCATCATCGAAAACTTTGCCCACACCCTGCAGCAGTGCCTGCGGGCCACGCCCGTGCAGCACGTGGTGCTGTGCGCGATGGGCGATGTGCTCGGGGCCAAGGGCTGGATCGTCAACCTTGTGGTGCGCCACATCAAAAAGCTGGTGCCACCGTTTCACCTGCCGGGGGCGGTGCGCTTCAACGACGCGCTGACGCGCGGGCGCCGCGCGCCTTATCGGCCGGTGGAGGTGGGGCCGGACGACGTGGCCGTGTTGCAGTACACCGGCGGCACCACGGGCGTGAGCAAGGGCGCCGTGCTGCTGCACCGCAACCTGATCGCCAACGTGCTGCAGTCCGAGGCCTGGAACGAGCCGGTGATGAAAAAAATCCCGCCCGGCCAGCAGCCCACGGCGGTGTGCGCGTTGCCGCTCTACCACATCTTTGCCTTTACGGTCAACATGATGCTGAGCATGCGCACCGGAGGCAAAACGATATTGATCCCCAATCCGCGCGATCTGCCCGCCGTGCTCAAGGAGCTGTCGCGGCACACCTTCCACAGCTTTCCGGCGGTCAACACGCTGTTCAACGCGCTGCTCAACCACCCGCAGTTCGACACCGTCAATTGGCGCAACCTCAAGGTGTCGCTGGGCGGGGGCATGGCGGTGCAGGCGGCCGTGGCCAAACGCTGGCTGGAGCGCACCGGGTGCCCGATCTGCGAGGGCTATGGCCTGTCCGAGACCAGCCCGTCGGCCAGCTGCAACCCGGTCACCAACACCGAGTTCACCGGCACCATCGGCGTGCCGCTGCCCAGCACCGAGATGAAATGCGTCGATGACGAGGGCAACGAGGTGCCGCAGGGCACGCCGGGCGAGATTGCCATCCGTGGCCCGCAGGTGATGGCGGGCTACTGGCAGCGTCCGGACGAGACGGCCAAGGTGATGACGGCCGACGGGTGGTTCCGCACCGGCGACATCGGCGTCATGGACGAGCGCGGCTACTTCAAGATCGTGGACCGCAAGAAGGACATGATCCTCGTGTCCGGCTTCAACGTCTACCCCAACGAGGTGGAAGACGTGGTCGCCCAGTGCGAGGGCGTGCTCGAGTGCGCGGCGGTGGGCATCCCCGATGAGCACTCGGGCGAAGCGGTCAAGCTGGTGGTCGTCAAGAAGGACCCGGCGCTGACCGAGGCGCACATCCGCGAGTTCTGCGAGGCGCGCCTGACCGGCTACAAGCGGCCCAAGGTGATCGAGTTTCGCACCGAGCTGCCCAAGACCCCCGTGGGCAAGATTTTGCGGCGAGAATTGCGGGACAACAAGCCGACCACGTCCTGAGCATTCGCCATGGCCCGCATCGCCGTCATCAGCGCCGTCCACGAAGAACTGGCCGAAATCCTGCAGCTCATGCCCGACGAGCGCAAGGTCAGCGTTGCCGGGCGCGAGTTCTGGCAGGGTCATCTGCAGGGGCACGAGGTGGTGGCGGTGCTGTGTGGCATTGGCAAGGTGGCGGCCGCCACCACCGCCACCGTGCTGCACGAGCGCTTTGCGCCCCAGTACATCCTGTTTACGGGTGTGGCCGGCGGGCTGGCGCCGATTGCCGAGGTGGGCGACGTGGTGGTGGGCACGCGCTACCTGCAGCACGATTTGAGCGCCGCGCCGCTGTTCCCACGCTGGGAGGTGCCGGGCACGGGCAAGATGCATTTCGACGCCGACTTGGTGTTGGCGCAGGTGCTGGAGGAGGCGGCACGCGACGCCGTCACGTGGCTGCCCAAGCTGGTCAGCGAGGAGACGCTGCGCGCGCTCGGCCTGCACCGGCCCACGGTGCACCGCGGCCTGATCGTCAGTGGCGACCGCTTCATCACCAGCGTGGCCGAGTCGCAGGCGTTGCGCGAGGCCTTGCCCGAGGCGCTGGCCGTGGACATGGAAAGCGCCGCCGTGGCCCAGGTCTGTTGGGACTACGGCACGCCGTTTGCGGCGGTGCGCACCCTGTCCGACCGCGCGGACGACGAGGCGCACGTGGACTTCCAGGCCTTCATGCGGGACGTGGCGCGCCACTACAGCGCGCGCATCGTGCGCAAAGCGCTCAACCTGCTTTAGTGGTGCGGCACCGGCGCGCGCCAAGCCAACACAATGGGCTCTACCGCGACGATCGCCACCAAGCTGATTCACGCCGGTCTGTGGCTGCTGCTGGCCGTGACGGGCTCCATCGGCGTAACCCTGTGGGTGACCTGGCAGTTAGACGGTGGGGCGGCGGCGGTTAATGAAGCCGGTCGACTTCGCATGCAAGTTTGGCGATTGGACGCTGCGCGAACCGCGTCTGTGTCTGCCGAACGTCGACAAGCCCTTTTGACCGAATTGACCGAGAGTTTGGCAAGGCTTCGGAGCGGTGATCCCCAGCGCCCCCTGTTTGTCCCCTGGACGCCGGCGATTCGTGACCGGTTTGATACGGTGGAGACGGCCTGGAATCAAATGAGCTCGTTGTGGGACCCGCGTGCGCCGTTGGATGCTGCCAACAGCACCGCGGCTTTTGCCGCGGCCGAATCCCTGGTCGGCCACATCGATGACCTCGTTTTTTCCATCGAGGAGGAGCTCGCACGTCTCACCCGCATCCTCAACCTGCTGCAGTTCGTGATGATTGCGTTGGCCGTTGTGGGCGCGGCGTTCATGCTCTATACGGGCCAGCGCTACGTGATGCAGCCACTGACGCGGCTGGCGCGCGCGATGGCCCATTTGCAGCGCGGCGCGTTTGCCACCCGCGTGGCCGCCACCAGCAGCGACGAGTTTGGGCAACTGGCCGCTGGCTTTAACCAAATGGCTGCTACGCTGCAGGACTTGTATGGTCAGCTCGAGGCCCGGGTGGCAGAAAAAACCCGGGATCTCGAGGCCAAACGCGCCAATCTGCAAACACTCTATGACATGAGCTTGTTTCTGAGCGAAGCTGACTCGCTGGCGGTGTTGTCCAGCGGCTTCGTTCAGCGCTTGCGGCAGCGGCTGCGTGCCGATGCCGTCGTGCTGCGCTGGGCCGACACGTCGCTGCAACGCTATCTGTTGTTGGCCGAAGACCAGATGCCGCGCGAGATCGTGGCGGCCGAACATGTGTTGCCGTGCGGACAGTGCGTTTGTGGTCAGTCACATATCGAGCGGCGCACCCGAGTCATCACCCTGGAATCCGATGGGAGTGACCGCCGCGTCAACTGCACCCAACTCGGTCTGCGTACCATGATCAGTGTTCCGATTCAGGCGCAGCAGCGGCTGTTGGGTGAGATCAATCTGTTCTATCGATCGTCGGTGGTGCTAAACGACGGGGAACGCGAGCTGCTCGACGCCATGGCGGGTCAGCTTGCCAATGCCGTGGAAGGGTTGCGTGTCCAGGCGCTGGAGCGTGAGACGGCGATCGCCCAGGAGCGCAACTTTCTGGCTCGCGAGCTGCACGACTCGATCGCGCAGTCCCTTTCCTTTCTCAAAATCCAGGTGCAGCTGCTGAACACCGCCCTGCAGCGTGCGGATCTGCCAGCGGCGCAGCACCACGTCGGTGAATTGGAAGTGGGCCTGCAAGAGAGCTTGGCCGATGTACGCGAATTGTTGATGCACTTCCGCACGCGTGCGCATGCAGACGATATCGTCAGCGCTTTGCAGGAAACCGTCACGAAATTTCAACATCAGACTGGGTTAGAGGTCAAACTGGAGTCGTTTGGCAGTGCCCTCGAATTGCCGGTGGACGTGCAAATGCAGGTGCTGCATGTGGTCCAAGAGGCGCTGTCCAACGTTCGCAAACATGCCCGTGCCAAACACGTGGTGGTCGAGGTGTACAAGGGCTCACCCTGGAAATTCGTGGTTCGCGACGACGGGGTGGGGTTCGATATCGACGTAGGACGCGATCAAACCCACGTGGGCTTGCGTATCATGCGTGAACGGGCTGTCACCATTGGCGCGCACTTAGACGTGCAGTCCGCGCCCTGCCGTGGCACCACGGTGACGTTGACCGTGCCTTCCGACGCGGCCGTTCCAGAGCCTGCGGGGCACGGTGTTCACGTGGGCGCAGTACCATCGCCATGACATGAGACCGACTCGTTTGCTTCTGGTTGACGACCATCCCCTGTTTAGGAGGGGGTTGCGAGCGTTGCTCGAACAAGCGCCGCTTCTGCGGGTTTGCGGCGAGGCTGGCGATATTGGCGAAGCGCTGCGAGCATTGCAGGACGCGCAGCCTGACGTCATCTTGCTGGACAACCACCTGCCGGGTGTGCGTGGGGTCGATGCGATCGGCACTTTGCGTCAGGCCGCTCCGCTGGCGCGCATCGTACTTCTGACTGTCAGCGAAGATACCGAAGATTTGGCCGCCGCGTTGCGTGCCGGGGCCGATGGCTATCTGCTCAAAACCACCGAGCTCGATCAACTCTGCGATGCGGTGCAGCGGGTGGTCGGCGGTGACTCGGTCATCAGCCCACCGATGCTCAACAAGCTCGTGACCATGGTGCGCGCATCCAACCAGTCCGAGGTAGGCGCAGCGCCAATGGCTGCTCCCCACCAGGTAGACCGGGCACCACAGGCGCCGTTCGCCGATGCGCTTGTCCAGCGCTCGGTCATCGACGCGTTGTCAGAGCGCGAGCGGGAAATTCTGACGTTGATCGCACGTGGGCAAAGTAACAAAATGATTGCCCGTGCTCTTGACATAGCCGAGACCACTGTCAAAATCCACGTGCAGCACATTTTGCGCAAGCTCAATGTGACATCACGCGTTCAGGCGGCGGTATTGGCCGTCAACCACGGCTTGGGCTAAAGCGCTGGCCAACCTTCGATCACCCAGGCACCCAGGTGGACACAGCGTAGGCCACGATGCCGTAGTGCTGGCCGTAGCGGCCGAGTACCGCATCGAGCACGCGGCGCGCAGTGGCTTCGTCGCACAGAACCTCGAAGCGCACATTGTTGGATAGCAGCAGACGGTCGTCACGCAGTCCTCGGTTGCCGCGTCCTCGGACTTCGCTGACGGTGTAGCCTTTGGCGCCCGCGTCCAGCAGCGTGTCGCACAGGATGTCCTCCAGTTCCGCCTCGGCGATCACGACGACGACACAGCCTTGGTGCGGGGACACAACAGACGCGGTGTTCATGCTGCTATCCGGTAAAAAGTTTCGGCCATGGACAAATACAGGGGGACCCCGACCACCACATTGAAAGGAAACGTCACGCCCAGCGAGGCCCCCATGGACAGAGCCGGGTTGGCCTCCGGGATAGCGATTCGCATGGCCGCTGGTGCGGCAATGTAGGATGCGCTGGCATACAGCACCGCCAGCAAGTGCGTATTGCCCAGCGGCAGGCCTAGCAGCCATCCTACCAGCACGCCGCCAGCGGCAGACACGATGGGCATCAGGATGCCAAAGCCGACCAAGAACGGGCCAACGCGGCGCAAGTCACCAAAGCGGGCGGCCGTCGTCACCCCCATGCCCAACAAAAACAGGGCGAGAAAGCCTTTGAACAAACCTTCGAAAAACGGTACCAGTGCAGTGGCGCCATCGCGTCCCCAGACCCAACCAATCACCAGTGCCCCCAGCAGCAGCACGATGGCCTTGCCCGTCAGCACCTCGTGTGCCAGACGGCGCCAGTCGGCATCTGCCTTGAGGCCCTTGGCCAACAGAACGCCGACGATTAACAGGCCGTTGAAAAATCCCTCGCCACCCCCCGCGTCGGGCGGTACGATCTGAGGCCAACCGAGAACAACGCAGACGAGCACGATGAGAGGCAGTCAAGACTTCCAGGGGGCGATGTTCAGCTACATC
>NZ_VJOL01000067.1 GCF_007556705.1 Tepidimonas thermarum
GATGTAGCTGAACATCGCCCCCTGGAAGTCTTGACTGCCTCTCATCGTGCTCGTCTGCGTTGTTCTCGGTTGGCCTCAGATCGTACCGCCCGACGCGGGGGGTGGCGAGGGA
This sequence comes from Tepidimonas thermarum, assembly GCF_007556705.1. GTDB lineage: Bacteria > Pseudomonadota > Gammaproteobacteria > Burkholderiales > Burkholderiaceae_C > Tepidimonas > Tepidimonas thermarum. The sequence goes on from NZ_VJOL01000067.1 coordinate 113, forward strand.
TTTTTCAACGGCCTGCTAAGCTGTGCGATCTGTGGTTGCACCCCAAGCAGGGCACGGACGCGGCGTTGGCGATGGCCATGGGCCACGTGATCCTGCGTGAGTTCCACGTTCAGCGGCGCAGCGCCTACTTTGATGACTACGTGCGCCGCTACACCGATTTGCCACTGCTGGTGCTGCTCGAAGAGCAAAACCTACCCGACGGGCGTCGCGCCCTGGTGCCTGTGCGCTATTTGCGCGCCAGCGACTTCAACGGCAAGCTGGGGCAGGACAACAACCCCGAGTGGAAAACCGTCGCGTTCGACGAGTCGGACAAGGTGGTGGTGCCCAACGGCTCGATCGGTTTTCGCTGGGGGGGCGAGGGCCGCAGCGACCTGGGGAAATGGAATTTGGAGAGCAAGGAAGCGCGGCACGGGCGTGAGGTGCGCCTCAAGCTCAGCGTGATGGAGGGCGCTGCTGCCGAATACGATGTTGGCCAAGTGGCCTTTCCGTACTTCGGTGGGGTGCACCACCCGCACTTTGCCGCCAACCCCCAGGGCGGCGATGTGCTGCTGCGCACCGTTCCACTTCGCCGCATTCCGCTGGGCAAGGCCGGCGAGGAGCGCCATGCCATCGTCGCCACGGTGTTTGACCTGACGGTTGCGCACTACGGGGTGCCGCGCGGGTTGCCCGGTGATACCGGGGCAGCCTCCTACGACGACGACGTGCCCTACACCCCCGCATGGCAGGAGCGCATCACCGGTGTGCCGCGCGAACAGGCCATAGCCGTGGCGCGCCAGTTTGCCGACAACGCCGACAAGACGCACGGCAAGTCGATGGTCATCATCGGCGCGGCGATGAACCACTGGTACCACAGCGATATGAACTACCGCGGCATCATCAACATGCTGATGCTGTGCGGCTGCATCGGCCAAAGCGGCGGTGGCTGGGCGCACTACGTGGGGCAGGAAAAGTTGCGTCCCCAGTCGGGTTGGCTGCCGCTGGCCTTCGCGCTGGACTGGGTGCGCCCACCGCGCCAACAAAACAGCACCAGCTTCTTTTACGTGCATACCGACCAATGGCGCTATGAGCGTCTGGGTGTGGATGAGGTACTGTCCCCTCTTGCCAAACGCGAGCAGTGGAAAGGCGCGTTCATCGATTACAACGTGCGCTCGGCCCGCATGGGCTGGCTGCCGGCCAACCCACAGCTGCAAACCAACCCACTGCAGCTGACCCGGGATGCCGCGGCACAAGGCATGGACGCGAAGGATTATGTCGTGCAAGGGTTGCGCGGCGGGCGTTTGCGCATGGCCTGGGAGGATCCCGATCACCCAGACAACTGGCCGCGCAACATGTTCGTCTGGCGCTCCAACCTACTCGGGTCGAGCGGTAAGGGGCACGAGTATTTTCTCAAGCACCTGCTGGGCACTACCCATGGTGTGCAAGGGCAGGAGCTGGGCGATCCTACGGCCCGCCCGCAGGAGGTGGTGTGGCATGACCAGGCGCCGCAGGGCAAGCTGGATCTGCTGGTGACGCTCGACTTCCGCATGAGCACGACCTGTCTGTACTCGGACATCGTGCTGCCCACGGCGAGCTGGTACGAAAAGAATGATCTCAACACCAGCGACATGCATCCTTTCATCCATCCCCTGTCGGCGGCGGTCGATCCCGTGTGGGAGAGCCGCAGCGACTGGGAGATCTTCAAGGGTTTTGCCAAGGCGTTCAGCGAGGTCGTCCCGGGCCACCTAGGGGTGGAGAAGGAGGTGGTTTTGTTGCCACTGCTGCACGACACACCGGCAGAGCTGGCGCAGCCCTTCGAGGTGCGCGACTGGAAGCGCGGCGAGTGCGAGCTCGTTCCTGGCAAGACGGCGCCGCAGATCATGGTCGTGGAGCGTGATTACCCCAACACCTATGCCCGCTACACCGCCTTGGGTCCGCTGATGGACAAACTGGGCAACGGCGGCAAGGGGCTGGCCTGGTCAACGCAGGAGGAGGTGCACCAGCTTGCCGAGCTCAACGGTGAGGTTCAGGCCGATGGTCCGACCCGGGGCCGGCCGCGCATTGATACCGATATCGATGCCTGCGAGGTGGTGCTGCAGCTGGCGCCGGAAACCAATGGCCACGTGGCGGTCAAGGCCTGGGAGGCGCTGTCCAAGGTGACCGGGCGCGACCATGCTCACCTGGCCCTGCACCGCGAGGACGAGAAGATCCGTTTCCGCGACATTCAGGCGCAGCCACGCAAGATCATCAGTTCGCCCATCTGGTCTGGACTCGAGAGCGAAAAGGTTCGTACAACGCTGGCTACACCAACGTGCACGAACTCATCCCTTGGCGCACGCTGACCGGCCGCCAGCAGTTCTATCTTGACCACCCGTGGATGACGGCGTTTGGCGAGAACTTCAGCAGCTATCGTCCGCCGGTAGATATGAAGGCGGTAGACGAGCTGATCGCGCGCAAGCCCAACGGCAACCCCGAAATCTTGCTCAACTTCATCACTCCGCACCAGAAGTGGGGGATCCACAGCACCTACACCGACAACCTGCTCATGCTAACCCTCAACCGCGGGGGGCCGGTCATTTGGTTGTCCGAAGAAGATGCTCGCCGCGCCGGCATTGAGGACAACGACTGGGTCGAGCTGTTCAATGTCAACGGGGCTATCGCCGCGCGGGCGGTTGTCAGTCAGCGCGTCATGCCAGGCATGACGCTCATGTATCACGCGCAAGAAAAGATCATCAACACCCCCGGCTCGGAGATTACCGGCACGCGCGGCGGCATCCACAACTCGGTCACACGCGTGGTCGTCAAGCCCACGCACATGATCGGCGGCTACGCCCAATTCAGCTACGGCTTCAACTACTACGGAACGATCGGCACCAACCGGGACGAGTTCGTCATCGTGCGCAAGATGCGCCGCATCGACTGGCTCGACGGCGAGCGCCGCGACACCGTTCAGGCCTGATGCGCCTTTTTGCGCAACGAACCCAGGAGAGAACCGCCATGAAAGTGCGCGCCCAAATCGCGATGGTGCTCAACCTCGACAAGTGCATCGGCTGCCACACCTGTTCGGTGACGTGTAAGAACGTATGGACCAACCGCCCCGGGATGGAATACGCCTGGTTCAACAACGTCGAGAACAAACCTGGCATTGGCTACCCCAAGGAATGGGAGAACCAGGACCGCTGGAACGGGGGCTGGAAACGCCGCTCGGATGGCACCATCGTGCCGCGTCAGGGCGGCAAGTGGTCGCTGTTGATGAAGATCTTTAGCAATCCCAACCTGCCGCAAATCGACGACTACTACGAACCTTATACCTTTGACTACGAGCATCTGCACCATGCGCCGTCGTCGAAGGCCGCACCCACGGCTCGCCCGCGCAGTCTGATCACCGGCGAGCGTATGGACAAGATCGAGTGGGGGCCGAACTGGGAGGAGATTTTGGGGGGCGAGTTCGCCAAGCGCAGCAAGGATGCCAACCTGAGCAGCTTCGATCAGGTGCAAAAGGACATGCTCGGCCAATTCGAGAATACCTTCCTGATGTACCTGCCGCGGCTGTGCGAGCACTGCCTCAATCCCGCGTGCGTGGCTTCGTGCCCGTCCGGCTCGATCTACAAGCGCGAGGAGGACGGCATCGTCCTGATCGACCAGGACAAGTGCCGCGGTTGGCGCATGTGCGTCTCGGGCTGCCCGTACAAGAAAATCTACTACAACTGGCAAAGCGGCAAGGCTGAGAAATGCGTCTTTTGCTACCCGCGCATCGAGGCGGGTCAGCCCACGGTGTGTTCCGAAACCTGTGTGGGGCGCATCCGCTACCTCGGCGTGGTGCTCTACGACGCCGATCGCATTGCCGAGGCGGCCAGCGTCGAACAGGAGCGCGACCTCTACCGCGCCCAGCTCGATATCTTTCTGAACCCCAACGATCCGCGGGTCATCGCGCAAGCTCGTGCCGACGGCGTGCCGCAAGCGTGGCTTGACGCGGCGCGCAACAGCCCAGTCTACAAGATGGCAATCGACTGGAAGGTTGCGCTGCCGCTGCATCCCGAGTACCGCACGTTGCCGATGGTGTGGTACGTGCCGCCGCTGTCGCCCATCTCCGCGGCAGCCAACGCGGGCCACATCGGTACCCACGGTGAGCTACCGGACGTCGAGCAGTTGCGCATCCCCGTGCAGTACCTGGCCAATCTGTTGACCGCGGGCGACACACGCCCGGTGGTGCTGGCGCTGCGCCGCATGCTGGCCATGCGGGCCTACCAGCGCGCCAAGCACGTCGAGGGGGTGGAAAACCACCGAATTCTCGCCGAGGCCGATCTGACGCCAGCCCAGGTCGAGGAGATGTATCGCATCATGGCCATCGCCAACTATGAGGATCGGTTCGTCATCCCCACCACGCACCGCGAGTATGCCGAGGATGCGTTCGACCTGCGTGGAGGGTGTGGTTTCTCGTTTGGCAACGGCTGCTCCGACGGGCAGACCGGGACCAGCCTGTTTGGGGGCAAGCGTGTGCGCACCATCCCCATCAAGGTCGAGGCCTGAACCCGTACCCATAGAGGAGCGAAGCCCATGCACCCCCACCGACTGACCTATACGCTGCGCGCGCTGGCCTTTTTGCTGCGCTACCCGGACCACGAGGTCCGCGCCCGTGCCCCCGAGGCGCTGCAGGTGATGGCCGAAGAGGGCGCTGTGCCCCCTGGGCGGCTGCGGCGTCTGCAGGCCCTGGTGGCCAATTGGCAACGCCAGGATGGGTATGACGTCGAGGCTGCGTACGTCGAGACGTTTGACCGGGGCCGCAGCACCTCGCTGCACCTGTTTGAGCATGTGCATGGCGACTCGCGCGAGCGCGGGCCGGCCATGATCGACCTGCTGCGCACCTACGAGGCTGCCGGCCTGCATCTGCGCTCGCACGAACTGCCCGACTACCTGCCCGTGCTGTTGGAGTTCGCCTCCACTCAGCCACCCGACATCGCCCGCGGTTTGGTGGGCGAGGTGGCGCACATCGTCAATGCCGTCGTTGGTGCCTTGCTGCGCCGCCGCAGCGCCTATGCCGACGTGCTGATGGCAGTGCTGGAGGCGTGCGGTCAAACGGTGGAGCCCGTCGAGCCCGATGACGAGCCGGGCCTGGATGCCAGTTGGGCCGAACCCGAGGCCTTTGGCGGGTGTCCCGTCGCAGCGGCGACCGGTAGCGAGCGTCCGGTTCACCTCGTTCGTCGCCGTCCCGATGCAACGGCGTCAGTCGTGTGATGTTTTATTGCGGAGCAGACCATGAATGCGCTCAACGCTTTTTTCTTCAGCATTTACCCGTACATCTGCCTGGTGGTGTTTTTTCTCGGCAGTCTGCTGCGCTTCGATCGCGACCAGTACACCTGGAAAAGCGATTCTTCGCAGCTGTTACGGGCCGGCCAACTGCGCTGGGGCAGCAACCTGTTTCACGCCGGCATCCTGTTTTTGTTCTTCGGGCATACGGTGGGCATGCTGACCCCGCATTTCGTCTACGAACCCTTCATGAGCGCCGGGGCCAAGCAGGTGCTGGCGATGGTGTCGGGTGGAATCTTTGGGGTGCTGGGTTTCATCGGCGTTTCGCTGTTGCTGCATCGGCGGTTGGCGGACTCCCGCATCCGCGCCACCTCGCGCACCCGTGACATCGTGCTGCTGTGGCTCCTATGGGCGCAGTTTGCACTCGGCCTGGCGACCATCCCCTTCTCGGCTGCGCACCTGGATGGCAGCATGATGCTGGTATTGGCCGAATGGGCGCAGCGCATCGTCACCTTCCGCCCCGGGACCGCCGAGCTGATGGCCGACGTGGGATGGGTGTTCAAGGCCCACATGGTACTGGGCATGACCATCTTTTTGGTCTTCCCGTTCACACGCCTGGTGCACGTCTGGAGTGGCTTTGCCTCGGTGGCCTATCTCTGGCGTCCATACCAAATCGTGCGCAGCCGTCGGTTGGGTGCTCAGGGGGGGCGCTGAAATGGGGGCCGATCCGACCGCGGTGTCTTGCGCTGCGTCCTCTCGACCGGCACCGGTCGTGGCCAGTATCAACGGCGTGGCCCTGCACGCACCCGGTGAGGCGTTGCCCCTACCAGCGCTGCGCGAGCGGGCGTGGGCCGAGCTGCTGCGGCAGCGCGCCGTTGCCGTGGGGTTGTTGCCGGCGCGGGCGGGTGACGTGGTGGAGCCACTCGACGCCGAGGAACACGCCGCGATCGATGAACTGCTGCTGCGGGAGGTGCACACGCCACCGCCCGACGAGGCGGCGTGCCGCCGCCACTACGAGGCCAATCGCCGGCGGTTCGTGGAAGGGCAGGCGCTGCATGTGCGACACATCCTATTTGCGGTCACGCCGCGCGTGGATGTGCATGCCCTGACGCGTCGCGCCGAGGAGGCGCTGATTGAGCTGTTGCGTCCGGATGTGCCGCCCGGGCGTTTCGAGCAAATGGCGGCGGAGTTGTCCAATTGCCCTTCGGGTGCCCATGGGGGCGATCTGGGATGGATCGGGCCCGCAGACTGTGCGCCCGAGCTGGCCAACGAGCTGTTCTACCAGCACGACTCCTGCCTGGCACCCGGGGTGCACCCACGGCTGGTGCGCACGCGCTTTGGACTGCATATCGTGCGTGTCGTTGGGCGCCGGCCGGGTCGACCCATTCCATTCGAACAGGCGCGGCAGCGCATCGTACGGGATCTCACCCTGCGGGCACGGGCGGCTGCTTTGGAGCAGTATCTTCGGCACCTTGCGTCCCAGGCGCACATCGTTGGGGTCGAGCTGGAGGGGGCCAGCAGTCCCCTGCTGCCCCAATCGTAAGGAGCCGCCATGGATGAGCGTGGGACGCCCCAACCAACCGCGGACCGGCAGCCGTGCGGTGCAGTGCCGGCGCATAGCCGGCATTGGTTGGATGGCAGTGGGTTGCGCCCGCTGACGCTGGCAGGTCGCACCCTGTTGCCCATCGTCCAAGGGGGGATGGGGGTGGGGATTTCGGCGGGCGGTTTGGCGGGCACCGTGGCAGCGGCGGGCGCGGTCGGCACGATTGCTTCAGTCGATTTGCGCCGGCTGCACCCGGACCTGATGGAGCGGACGGCGCACCTGGACAAGTCGCCCGCTGCGCGCGCTTGCATCGACGCGGCCAACGATGAGGCGTTGGATCGCGAGATCCGGCGCGCGCGTGCTCTGGCGGGTGGGTACGGCATGATTGCCGTCAACGTCATGCGGGCGCTGTCGGCCTATGAGCGGTATGTTCGGCAGGCCCTGGTCAGCGGCGCCGATGCCATTGTCGTGGGCGCGGGTTTGCCATTGGATTTGCCAGACTTGGCGCGTGACTATCCGCATGTGGCGCTGATTCCCATCCTCTCCGATGCCCGGGGGGTGCAGGTGGTGGTGCGGCGCTGGATGAAACGCGGGCGCCTGCCAGACGCCATCATTTTGGAACACCCCCGACTTGCCGGGGGGCATCTGGGAGCGGCGCGCGTGGCGGATGTGCACGATCGCCGCTTCGATTTCGATGTCGCGGTGCCCGAGGTGCGGGATTTTCTGATCCGCGAGGGGGTCGAGCGCGAGATCCCCGTGATCGTTGCAGGCGGGATTTCCTCTCACGCCGAGGTGCAACGCCTGCAGGCGCTGGGAGCCGCAGCGGTGCAATTGGGCACGGCCTTTGCGGTTACGGCGGAGGCGGACGCCGCTGAGGCTTTCAAACGCGTGTTGGCGCAGGCACGCCCCGAGGATCTCGTCGAATTCATCAGCGTGGCAGGACTGCCAGCACGCGCGGTGCGAACCCCCTGGTTGGAGAAGTATTTGCGGCTGGAGCCGCGCATGCAGTCGATGGCCCACCCCAAACGGCGGTGCAACATGGGGTTTGACTGCCTTACGCGCTGCGGGCTGCGCGATGGCGTTGCCGAGATGGGGCAGTTTTGCATCGACCAGCAGCTCGGCCATGCCCTGGCGGGTGATGTTCAGCGTGGCTTGTTTTTTCGGGGCGCGGGGCGCTTGCCCTTTGGTGACGCGATCCGCCCGGTGCAGGATTTGCTGCGTTGGTTGTTGGGGCAGCACGTGACCGCTGCGGCCCCGGCTTGAGAGGCGCCTGTGGCTACCGGCTTTCCGCCCCTGACCCCCGGTGCCCCTGCCGTGCATGGGTGGCGTTGGCGCATCCTGCTGTGGGCGCCGCATCGCCTGGGGTTTGCGGCGGCGGTCGTGGTCATGCTGGCGGCGTCGGCGTGGTGGGCGTGGGTACTGTTCTCGCGCGTCTGGCCTCTGGTGGCATTGCCCTTGGCGCTGCCGCCCATCTTGGTGCACGGGGCGATCATGACGCTCGGGTTCATGCCGCTGTTTGTGGCCGGGTTTGCGTTCACGGCGGGGCCGAAATGGTTGGCGGTGGCACCTCCACCTGCGCGCGCGCTGCTGGCACCGGTGATCCTGCAGGTCGCGGGCTGGGCCGCGTGGTTGACGGGTGCGCATGGGGGGGTGTGGTGGGCCGCGCCGGGCCTGCTGGCAGCCGCGCTCGGTCAGGCCCTGGTGGCGGCGCGCTTTACCGGATTGATTGGGCGCAGTCGGGCCGACGACCGTTGGCACGCCGGCATCATCGCCGTGGCCAGCTGGGTGGCGGTGGTGCACCTTCTGGCACTTGCCTACGCGGTTGTGGTGCAGGCCATACCCCACGCGCTGGTGTTGGTGCGGTCGGCGGTCTGGCTGTCCATCGTTCCCGTGTTCATCAGCGCCTTGCATCGGCTGGTGCCATTTTTTACGTCCAGCGCCTTGCCCATGGTGGACGTGTGGCGACCCTGGTGGGTGCTGGTGGTGCTGCTCGGGGCGGCGCTGGTCGAAGCCGCGTTCGAATGGGGTGGTCGTGGGCTGCAGGATGCCGCGGCCACGCGTGGGATTGTGCAACCTCTTTTCTGTAAATTTCCGGTTGGGTGGTCATGACAACCGGGTTACAGGTTGAAGTTGAGATAGACCTTGCCGGTCAGCCACTCGTCGTCGAGTTCGGCGAGCATTGCGGAAAC
>NZ_VJOL01000068.1 GCF_007556705.1 Tepidimonas thermarum
GTTTCCGCAATGCTCGCCGAACTCGACGACGAGTGGCTGACCGGCAAGGTCTATCTCAACTTCAACCTGTAACCCGGTTGTCATGACCACCCAACCGGAAATTTACAGAAAAGAGGTTGCACAATCCTGTTCGACAGCGACCACGGCAACGCCTGCGAGATGAAACGCCTGTTCGTGCGCCGCGCGTTTCGGGGCTTCGGCCTGGGCCGGCAACTGGTGGAGCGCGTGCTGCTGCTGGCGCAGCAGGCGGGCTACGACTGCGTGCTGTTGGACACGCTCAGCGACATGGAAGCCGCACGCGCCCTGTACCAGGATGTCGGCTTCGTGGAAATCCCGCCCTACTACCACAACCCGCTGCCCGGGGCGCACTACCTCAAGCTGCGGTTTTGAGCGCGGGCGGGGATGCGCCGGGCCGCGCCTGGCGCACCGGCATCAGGCAAGCTGGCGCGCCTGGGACAGCAGGGTGTCGGCGTCGCTGACCTCGAAAGCGCCCGGCGCTTCGACATTGAGCGTGCGCACCACGCCGTCCTTGACCAGCATCGAGTAGCGGTTGCTGCGCAACCCCAGCCCGCGCGCCGTGAGGTCCAGCGTCAGGCCCGTGGCGCGCGCAAAGTCGGCGCTGCCGTCGGCCAGCATGCGGATCTTGCCGTTGGCGCCCTGGTCGCGGCCCCAGGCGTGCATGACGAACGCGTCGTTGACGCTGACGCACCACACCTCGTCCACGCCCGCGGCGCGCAGCTCGTCCAGGCGCTTGAGGTAGCCGGGCACGTGCTGCGCCGAGCAGGTGGGCGTGTACGCCCCCGGCACGGCAAACAGTGCGATGGTCTTGCCGGCCGCGGCGTCGCGCACACGCACCGGGTTGGGGCCGATGCTGCAGCCTTCGCCCGCGGTCTCGCAGTACTCCATCAGGGTCACATCGGGCAGGGTATCGCCAACTTGGATCATCATCAGTCTCCTAAAGTCAAAACGGGACGACCGCTATTGTCGGTCGTCCCGTTTGACCCGGTGGCGCCACCGGTCATTGGCAGGGGCTGGCGGCATCCATCGCCGCACCCGTGGCCGGGGCTTACACCACCGATGCCTTTTGCACGAGGCGGGTCGCCACCCAGTTCTTGGTCTTGGACAGCGGCCGGCTCTCGGTGATTTCGACGATGTCGCCCACCTTGTACTCGCCCTTTTCGTCGTGGGCGTGGTACTTGCTGGACTTGATCACGATCTTGTCGTAGAGCTCATGCTTGACACGGCGCTCGACCAACACGGTGATGGTCTTGGCGCGCTTGTCACTGACGACCTTGCCAATCAGCGTGCGCTTGAGTTTGCCTTGCGTCATGGTGTACTCCTCACTGGCCGGTGGCCTGCTTCTCGGCCAGAATGGTCTTGGCGCGAGCGATGGCCCGGCGGGTCTGACGCAGCGCAGCCGTGTTGCCCAGCTGTTGCGTGGCCTTTTGCATGCGCAGGTTGAAATGGGCCTTCTGCAGCGATTTGATTTCGGCCTGCAGCGCGGCGACGTCCTTTTGGCGCAGTTCAGCGGATTTCATGGGATGGTCCTTCCTCACTGGCCCAGCATGCGCGTCACGAACGTGGTGCGCAGCGGCAGCTTGGCCGCCGCGAGCTGGAACGCCTCACGCGCCAACTGTTCGGGCACGCCGACGATCTCGTAGAGCACTTTGCCGGGCTGAATCTCGGCCACGTAGAACTCGACACCGCCCTTGCCGTTGCCCATGCGGACCTCGGCCGGTTTCTTGGTGATGGGCTTGTCCGGGAACACGCGGATCCAAATGCGGCCGCCGCGCTTGACGTGGCGGCTGATGGCGCGACGCGCCGCCTCGATCTGGCGAGCGGTCAGACGGCCGCGGTCCGTGGCCTTGAGGCCATAGTCGCCAAACACGACGGTGGTGCCACTGGTGGCGACCCCGGTGTTGCGGCCTTTGTGCTCCTTGCGGAACTTGCGACGAGCAGGTTGCAACATGATTATTCTCCTTTGCCGTCCGCTGCTGCAGATGCGGGTGCGTCGGAACGAACGCGCTTAACGGCGGGTTGAGCGGTGGCCTCGGCCGGCTTGTCCGAGCCATCGGCCGGCGCGGCATGGCTGCCGCCACGGCGGGGCGCGCCACGGCCGGCGCGCGCGCCATCACGGCGCGGGCCACGGCTGCGGCGTTCCTCGTCGGCGGGACGCGGCGTGCTGTCCAGCGACGGCACATCGTTGCGACCCAGGTTGTCACCCTTGTAGACCCACACCTTAACACCGATGGTGCCGTAGGTGGTCTTGGCAACCGAGGTGCCGTAGTCGATGTCGGCGCGCAGCGTGTGCAGCGGCACACGGCCTTCGCGGTACCACTCGGTGCGCGCGATTTCGATGCCGTTGAGGCGCCCCGACGACATGATCTTGACACCCTGGGCGCCCAGGCGCATCGCGTTTTGCATGGCGCGCTTCATCGCGCGGCGAAACATGATGCGCTTTTCGAGCTGCTGGGTGATGCTGTCGGCGATCAGCTGCGCGTCGACTTCGGGCTTGCGGATTTCCTCGATGTTGACGGCCACCGGCACGCCCAGCATCGCGGCCAGGTCCTTCTTCAGACGCTCGATGTCCTCGCCCTTCTTGCCGATCACCACGCCCGGACGCGCCGAGTAGATGGTGATGCGCGCGTTCTTGGCCGGACGCTCGATGACGATGCGCGAGACCGCCGCGTTTTTAAGCTTGCTGCGCAGGTACTCACGCACCTTGATGTCGTCGGCCAGCATGCCGGCGAACTCGCGGTTGCTGGCGTACCAACGGCTGGCCCAGTTGCGGCTGACCGACAGGCGGAAGCCGGTAGGATGGATTTTCTGCCCCATGGTCTTCCTTTCCTCGTCAGTTGCCGACGGTCACGTAAATGTGGCAGGTGGGCTTGCTGATGCGGTTACCCCGACCTTTGGCCCGTGCCGTGAAACGCTTGAGCGTGGTGCCCTGCTCGACGTGGATGGTCTTGACCTTGAGCTCGTCGATGTCGGCACCGTCGTTGTGCTCGGCGTTGGCGATGGCGGACAGCAGCGCCTTTTTGATGATGCCGGCAGCCTTTTTGGGCGTGAAGGTCAGGATCTGCAGCGCCTGGTCCACCTTCTTGCCGCGAATCAGATCGGCCACCAGCCGGCCCTTGTCGGCCGACAGGCGCACGCCGCGAACGATACAGCGGGTTTCCATGATCAATCCTTACTTCTTGGCTTTCTTGTCGCCGGGGTGGCCCTTGAACGAGCGCGTCAGCGAGAACTCGCCCAGCTTGTGGCCCACCATCTGTTCGGTCACGTACACGGGCACGTGCTGCTTGCCGTTGTGCACGGCAATGGTCAGACCGATGAACTCGGGCAGAATCGTCGAGCGCCGCGACCAGGTCTTGATGGGCTTTTTGTCCTTGGCGGCCTGAGCCTTCTCGACCTTGGCCATCAGGTGATGGTCAACGAAGGGACCTTTTTTCAGAGAACGAGACATGGCTCAACCCTTTACTTCTTGCGGCGCGACACGATCATGTTCTGCGTGCGGCGGTTGCTGCGGGTGCGGTAACCCTTGGTCAGGTTGCCCCACGGATCGACCGGCGGCTTACCGGTACCGGTGCGGCCCTCACCACCACCGTGCGGGTGATCGATCGGGTTCATGGCCACGCCACGCACCGTCGGACGGATGCCCATGTGGCGCTTGACACCGGCCTTGCCGAGCTGGCGCAGGCTGTGCTCGGTGTTGGAGACTTCGCCGATCGTGGCGCGGCAGTCGACGTGCACCTTGCGCACCTCGCCCGAGCGCAGGCGCACCTGGGCGTAGACACCCTCGCGCGCCAGCAGCACGGCCGACGCCCCCGCCGAGCGCGCCAATTGCGCCCCCTTGCCGGGCTTGAGCTCGATGCAGTGAATGGTCGAACCCACCGGGATGTTGCGAATCGGCAGCGTGTTGCCGACGCGAATCGGCGACTCCGCACCGCTGATGACGGTCTGGCCCACTTCGATGCCGCGCGGCGCGATGATGTAGCGGCGCTCGCCATCGGCGTAGCACAGCAGCGCGATGTGCGCGGTGCGGTTGGGGTCGTACTCCAGGCGCTCGACCTTGGCCGGGATGCCGTCCTTGTTGCGGCGGAAATCCACGATGCGGTAGTGGTGCTTGGCACCGCCACCCTTGTGGCGCACGGTGATGTGCCCGTTGTTGTTGCGACCGGCGGTCTTGGCCAGCGGCTCCAGCAGCGGGGCGTACCCGGGGCCTTTGTACAGGTTTTCGCGCGAGACCTTCACCATGCCACGACGGCCCGGCGAGGTCGGCTTCATCTTGATGACTGCCATGATCAGACACCCTCTCCGCCGAACTGGATCTCCTGACCTTCGGCCAGGGTCACGTAGGCCTTGCGCACATGGTCGCGGCGACCGATGGTCTTGCCGAAGCGCTTGACCTTGCCCTTTTGGTTCAGCACGTTGACGTCCTGCACCTTCACGTTGAACAGCAGCTCCACCGCCGCCTTGATCTCCGGCTTGCTGGCGTCACGCAGCACCTTGAACAGGACGGTGTTGGTCTTTTCGCCCACGCGGGTGGCCTTCTCCGAGATGATCGGCGCCACCAGCACCTGCATCAGGCGACCTTCGTCGAACTTCGGCTGGCTCATGCGAACATCTCCTTGATCTTGTCCAGCGCACCCTTGGTGACGAGCACCTTCTTGTAGTGCACCAGCGACACGGGGTCGGCGTAGCGCGGCTCGACCACCAGCACGTTGGGCAGGTTGCGCGACGCCAGGTACAGGTTTTCGTCGACCTCGTCGGCGATCACCAGCACCGAGTTCAGGTTCATCGCCTTGAGCTTGCTGGCCAGCAGCTTGGTCTTGGGCGCTTCGACCTTGATCGAATCGACCACCGACAGCCGCCCTTCACGCACCAGCTGCGAGAAGATGGAGGCCATGCCGGCACGGTACATCTTCTTGTTGAGCTTTTGGCTGAAGTTTTCGTTGGGGCTGCTCGGGAAGATCTTGCCGCCCCCGCGCCACAGCGGCGAGGAGGTCATACCGGCGCGCGCATTGCCGGTGCCCTTTTGACGGAACGGCTTTTTGGTCGAGTGCTTGACGGCACCACGATTCTTTTGGGCGCGCGTGCCTTGGCGGGCGTTGGCCTGGTAGGCCACGACCAGCTGGTGCACCAGCGCTTCGTTGAATTCGCGACCAAACACGGTCTCGGGCACTTCCACGGTGGAGGCAGCCTGACCCTGGTCGTTGAGGAGTTCGAGTTGCATCCGTTCGCTCCTTACTTGGCGGCCTTGACAGCCGGACGGACGGTCACGAAGCCGCCCTTGGCACCCGGAACGGCCCCTTTGATCAGGAGCAATTGACGCTCGGCGTCCACGCGCACCACATCCAGGTTTTGGGTGGTCACCGTTTCAGCACCCATGTGACCGGTCATGCGCTTGCCCGGGAAGACGCGCCCCGGATCCTGGGCCATCGAGATCGAGCCCGGCACGTTGTGCGAACGGCTGTTGCCGTGCGACGCACGCTGCGAGCCAAAGTTGTGGCGCTTGATGGTGCCCGCGAACCCCTTACCGATGCTGGTGCCCTGCACATCGACCTTTTGGCCCGGCTGGAACAGCTCGGCCACCGGAATGACGGCGCCCGGCGCGTACTTGGCCGCGACTTCGGCGCTGACGCGGAACTCCTGAAGGATTTCACCGGCTTCGACACCGGCCTTGGCAAAGTGACCGGCCATCGGCTTGGTCACGCGGCTGGCACGCCGCTTGCCGTACGCCACCTGCAGGGCATCGTAGCCATCGGTGGCCTGGGTTTTGACTTGCGCCACACGGTTGTTGGACACATCGACCACCGTGACGGGCACCGCGTCCCCGTCCTCGGTGAACAGACGCATCATGCCCACCTTGCGGCCCAACAACCCAAGAGAGTTGCTCAGACTCATCGTTTTCTCCGTTCCCGACTGCAATTGGCCGGGTCTGATGGCCCAACATCTGGCGCACGGCCAAACGACTGGGCAGGTTACGGGTCTTCCTCGCCCAATAAAGGCGAAGCTCTCCATTGTAGCGACGACACGGGCTTGCGTCAAGCGCCTGTATTCGTCCAGTACCGTTGGCGCTCGTGGGCATGCGCCGCCGTTGGCGTGCGCGGCGGCGGCGCCCGGCTACAGCGTCGCCTGCAGCGCCGCCAGCCCCACCACGTTGCGCTGGGTCTTGCTGAACTCGATGCCCACCAGGTGCACCGGCACGCCGCTGGAGCGGTATTTGTCGGCATACCCCCTGGCCTGCAGTTGGGCCAACGCTTTGCCTTCGGGTGCATCCCCCACCACCTTGAACTCGAACAGGTAGATGCGCTCGGGCAGCCGCACGGTCAGGTCGATGCAGCCGTGGTGGGTGACGTCTTCGGCGATGAGCTCCAGCCCCAGCGCGGCGAGGTGGCTGTAGAAGACGCTGGCCCAGTAGCCCTCGTACTGGGCGATGGGGTTGGCCCGGTACCAGTCGTGCGGGATGCTCGCGTAGAGGCTTTCCAGGTGCCGGCGCAGGGCGGCCATATCGGCGCTGGCCAGGGCCGCGTAGGCGCTGCGGGTGACACGCTCGGCCACCGAGGGGTCGCCCAGCAGGCCCTTGAGCAGCGCGTCGTTGAGGCTGTAGGCCACTTCCAGATTGGGACAGGCCAGCTCGTATTCGAGCCGCGCGCCCATGCGCCGCTGGCCGCGAAAGGTCAGGTAGCCGGTCTGCCACAGCAGCGCCTCGGGCACCATGGTGTCGACGTCAAAGGCCGACAGCAGCGCCTCAGAGGCCAGGGTGCACGACAGCTGCGGGGTGAAGAAGCGCCGCTGGGTGAGCACATCGACCAGGAAGGTTGGCGTGCCCGTCTCGAACCAGTAGGGGCGAAATTCGCGCTTTTGCAGCAACAGCAAAAGGTCGAAGGGGTTGTAGACCGACTCGCCCAGCCAGTTGTAGCCGTTGTACCAGTGGCGGATCTGCTCCCGGTCCAGCCCGTCGAGCTCCGGGGCAAAGACGGTGTCGAGATCGTCTTCCGTGTAGCCGCAGATGGCCGAGTACTCAGCCCCCACGGTGATGTCGTTGAGGTTGTTGAGGCCCGAGAAGATCGAGACCTTGCTGAATTTGGACACGCCGGTGAGGAAGGCAAAGCGGATGTGCGCGTCTTGCCCTTTGATGACCGAGTAGAGGTTGCGCAGGCCCTCGCGCATGGCGCGGGCGACATCGGGTTCGGTCAGGTTGTCCAGGATGGGTTTGTCGTATTCGTCGACCAGCACCACCACGCGCCGGCCCGCGTGTTCGGCGGCGCGCTCGATCAGCCGCTTGAAGCGCAGGTGGGTGTCCAGCGGCGGGGGTTCGATGGTCACGCCCAGCCGCTCGGCGTTGTCGCTGAGCAGCACGTGAATGTGCTCGTCCAGCGCTGCCGCCGACTGCAGCCGCCCTTCGGCAAAGCTCAGGCGAATGACCGGGTGGCGCACGCCCCAGTCCCAGCGCGGGTGCGCGTACAGGCCGCGAAAGAGCGCTTCGTTGCCGGCAAAGAGCTCGGCCAGCGTGTCCAGAAAGAGGCTTTTGCCAAAGCGGCGCGGGCGCGCGAGGAAGTAGTGCTTCCCCTCGTTGACCAAGCGCAGGGCAAACGCGGTTTTATCGACGTAGTAATAGTTCTCCTCGCGGATTTCGCGAAAGGTCTGGATGCCGATGGGGAGCTTGCGCCGCATGGGGGCGATTATGGCGCGGGCCATCGGCGCCGGCCATGATGCGCCCCCCCGGGGGTGCCCCATGAAAAACAGCCCTGCCGGCCCATGTGGGCGCGGGCAGGGCTGTGTCAGCACAGCAGGGCCGTGGCGCTTACTGCAGCTTGATTTCCACGTCGACGCCGGCGGGCAGGTCCAGCTTCATGAGCGCGTCCACCGTCTTGTCGGTCGGATCGACGATGTCCATCAGACGCTGGTGGGTGCGGATCTCGAATTGGTCGCGGCTGGTCTTGTTGACGTGCGGCGAGCGCAGGATGTCAAAGCGCTTCATGCGCGTGGGCAGCGGCACAGGCCCCTTGACGATGGCGCCGGTGCGCTTGGCGGTGTCGACGATCTCGGCCGCAGAGGCGTCGATGAGCTTGTAGTCGAACGCCTTGAGGCGGATGCGGATCTTTTGCTTGTTCATGGTCGAGCGCCTCACTCGATGATCTTGGAGACCACGCCGGCGCCGACGGTGCGGCCACCTTCGCGGATCGCAAAGCGCAGACCTTCTTCCATCGCGATGGGGGCAATCAGCTTGACCGTGATGGTCACGTTGTCGCCCGGCATCACCATCTCCTTGTCCTTGGGCAGCTCGATGGCACCGGTGACGTCGGTGGTGCGGAAGTAAAACTGCGGCCGGTAGTTGTTGAAGAACGGGGTGTGGCGGCCGCCTTCTTCCTTGCTCAGCACGTAGACCTCACCGGTGAAGTGGGTGTGCGGCGTGATCGAGCCGGGCTTGGCCAGCACTTGGCCGCGCTCGACTTCTTCGCGCTTGGTGCCGCGCAGCAAGATGC
>NZ_VJOL01000069.1 GCF_007556705.1 Tepidimonas thermarum
AGCAAGATCGCATAAGCGGCTTCCAAGGGGTTGGTTTCGACTCGTATTGCCATGAGGGTTACACTCCTTTCTCGAAGTCATGGCGTCAGACCCACCCTCGCGCTGTCTGCTGGGCGGGGAGCGTAGGCGCGTAGCGCCGGAGATCCCCGCCCAGCAGACAACCGGCAAAATGGAATTTACAGAAAGAACGATACACAACTATAAAAGGGGTCAGACCCCTTTAAAAACGAGCCAGCCAAGGTTATTTTTTATACTATGCCGCGTCGCCCCCGCATTCATTTACCCGGTGTTCCCCAGCACGTCATTCAACGTGGCGTAGACCGTCAGCCAGTGTTCTTCTCTGATGACGATTGTCGCTTTTACCTCGACTGGCTGGGTGAGTATGCGAGCAAGCGTGACATTGCCCTGCACGCCTATTGCCTGATGACCAACCACGTGCATCTGGTCCTTTCCGCTCCGTCGGCGGGCGCGTTGCCTGGTTTGATGCAGGACATGGGCCGGCGCTACGTGCAGTACGTCAATCGCACCTACCATCGAAGCGGCGGACTCTGGCAGGGCCGATACAAAGCAAGCTACGTCCAGTCCGAGCGTTATCTTCTGGCCTGTATGCGCTACGTCGAACTCAATCCGGTGCGCGCCCGGATGGTGCAGGCGCCTGGGGAATACCGCTGGAGTAGTTACCGCGCCAATGCGTTAGGTGAGGAAGATAAATTGCTGACACCCCACGATCAATACCTCGCCATTGGATCAACAGCAGAACAGCGGCAACAGACCTACCGGGGCTTGTTCGCCACCGAGGTGGACGAGCCGGCCTGGGCACTGATCCGCACGGCAACCCAGCAGGGCGTGGTGGTGGGAGACAGTCGTTTTGCTGAAATGATCGAAAAGCGCTTGGGCCAAATCGTACGACCCCGCCCGCGCGGGCGGCCGGGCAAGAACAAAACAATCGAAGAAAGGATCGCTCAATGACCGACTGGACCGCCGGCTACGTGGCCGACATCGGCTACACCTACGGCTACTACACCGAGCTCAACCCGCTGCGTATCAAACTCGCCTTCCTCAACCAGGGCCTGGTCTTTCCCGAGGTCGGGACAGCCTGCGAACTGGGCTTCGGCCAAGGCATGTCGGTCAACATCCACGCCGCCGCCAGCACGGTGACGTGGTACGGCACCGACTTCAACCCCAGCCAGGCCGCCTTCGCGCAAGAACTCGCCGCCGCCAGTGGCGCGGGCGCTCGACTGTTCGACCAAGCCTTTGCCGAGTTCTGCGCGCGGCAGGACCTGCCCGACTTCGACTACATCGGCCTGCACGGCATCTGGAGCTGGATTTCGGACGAGAACCGCGCCGTCATCGTCGACTTCATCCGCCGCAAGCTCAAGGTCGGCGGCGTGCTCTACATCAGCTACAACACCCAGCCGGGCTGGGCGGCGATGGTGCCGATGCGCGAGCTGCTCACCCATCACGCCGACGTCATGGGCGCCCGTGGCACGGGCATCGTCAGCCGCATCGATGCCGCTTTGGCCTTTGCCGAGCAGCTGCTGGCCACCCGGCCATCGTATGCCCAGGCCAACCCGCAGGTGGCCGAGCGCATCAAAAAGATGAAGGAGCAAAACCGCCACTACCTGGCGCACGAATACTTCAACCGCGACTGGCACCCAATGAGCTTTGCGCGCATGGCCGAGTGGCTGGCGCCGGCGAAACTGAGCTTCGCGTGCTCAGCGCACTACACCGACCACATCGATGCGGTCAATCTGAGCGACGAGCAACAAGCGCTGCTGAAGACGATTGCCGACCCGACGTTTCGCGAGCTGGTGCGCGACTTCATGTGCAACACGCAGTTTCGGCGCGATTACTGGGTCAAGGGCGCGCGGCCGCTGGGTGCGTTCGAGCGCTTGGAGCGGCTGCGCGCGCAGCGGCTCATCCTGCTAAGCCCGCGCGACGCCGTGGATCTCAAGGTCAGCGGCAGCCGCGGTGAGGCCACGCTCAATGAGGGGGTGTACGCCCCGATTCTGGACCTCCTGGCCCCGCACAAGCCGCTCACCCTGGGCCAAATCGAAGAAGCCGTCAAAGGCCGTGGGCTGGTCTTTGCCCAGGTGCTGGAGGCGGCCATGATTCTGGTGGCCAAAGGCGACGTGGCGCTGGTCCAAGACGACGCCACCGTTGCCAAAGCCAAGCGCAGCTGCGACAAGCTCAACCAGGCCGTGCTGCAGCACAGCCGCAGCAGCAACGATATCGCATACCTGGCCAGCCCCGTGACCGGCGGCGGCGTCATGCTCAACCGCTTTCAGCAGCTGTTTTTGCTGGCGCGCAGCCAGGGCCGCAAGCAACCACAGGAATGGGCGCACTTTGCCTGGCAGCACCTGCAGGCGCTCAACCAGCGCCTGATCAAAGACGGCCAGCCCATCGCGGCTGCCGAAGACAACCTGGCAGAACTCGAGCGGCTGGCGGTCGAGTTTGCACAGCAGCGCTTGCCGATTCTGAAAGCGCTGCAGGTCGCCTGAAATGCACGCGGCAGAGTCTTTGCAGTCGGTTGAGGACGCGCAATGGCTGGCGAACCTCATCAAATAAAGGACACCCACTTAGTTGAAGCCCCTGCACCTCCGCGCTAAGTTCCTTGCCAACTCCTCCTCATCCCGCGAGGCCCAGCCCATGACCTGCAACTAAAGGACACCCACCTAGTTGAGGAGACTGGCAATGACTGTGCTGGTGAAAAAATCCGATAGGCTACTTTTTGTGTCGTTTTGGTTTGCCAGGCAGTCGGTTTCTGGACTGTTTTTGCTTCCGCGGCGGCCGTGGTCAATCAGGTTAAACACGGCAAGCCGGTTGCCCGCAAGGTCGCCCGTGATTTTGAAGTCGATGGCCATGACGTGCTGGTTGTAGAGAGTGGTCAGCCAGCCGGGCTCTTCTTCCCGAGGCGGGCGTTTGCCCTTTGGCCTGGGCTTGAAGCCGTGCGCTTTGAGAATCTGCGCCACTGTCTGTTTGCTGATGCGAAACTTCAGCTCCCCGCCCGAGATCATGCGGGCGATGTGCCCGGCGCTGTAGCGCGGGTTATCGCGCTTGATGGCCAGGATGGCGTCGACGATGAAGGGTGGAGTGGGCGGTCGACCACGCGCCTTGCCCTCGGCGATCTTCACGGCGTGGCGCCTGCGCGCCTTGGCCTGCAGCCAGCGAATGTAGGCACCGGGCGAGAATCGCATAAAGCGCGTCAGCCAGGGAAAATACAGGCGCAGCCAGGCAATCAGCCGCCGCTGCCACCATTTCAGCGTCGGCAACTTGCGCACCAAGCGCCGCTTGGCCGGTGGTGTGCGCCGCCCTTGGGTGCAGACCACCTTGCTGCGCAGACTTTTGAGTTCGAGCGACAGCACCTTCAGTTGCAGTCGTCGCTGCGCCCAGGCGATACGATCATGCCGGTAGCGGCGCACGCTTAATCTGCCAACCAGAACCCCTACGACATGTATTGCGGCCACGCCTGCTCGCTGGTGGCGGTGGACGTGGAGGCGACGGCGCAAGCTTTTCTCTGGCTTTTCAATTCCTTCGAGTTGCGAAAGCAGATGGGCGAGGCGGGCCGGCAGCGGGCACGGGCGGTGTATGACTGGGCGGCGATCATTCCGCAGTACGAAGCGCTGTGGGCGCAGCTCGATGAAATCCGCAGGGTGCAGGGCAAGGAACTGAAACCGCTGGCGCATCCCTGGCCGGCCCGGATGGACCCCTTCCATGCGTTTGCGAGCTACCCGACCCGGACGCTGACGCCGCAGACGGTGCTGGGGTTGGTGGATGGCGATGCGGAAACGGCCTTGAAACGCACCCTGGCGTATCGGCAGTTGGCGATGGTGGATTTTGCGAAGGCCGTGCTGCCCACCGAGGCCGAGATTCGGGCGGTGCTGCAGGCGGCAGCGGCCGGGCCGAAAGCTGCGCTTGAGCTGCTTGCCCAGATTCCCGCAGAGCGGCAGGCTTTTATCTTCCGTAGCTTGGTGTGGCTGGTGAAGCTGGGGGTGATGAAGGTGTTTTGACGGGAAAGATGGCAACGCCTACAATGCAGTCATTGCCATCAATCAGGAGGTGCTTCCATGGCAGCCTTGACGATTCGTAATGTGGATGATGTCATCAAGCAGGCACTGCGTATTCGTGCCGCGCAGCATGGGGTGTCGATGGAAGAGGAGGCCCGCCGCATTCTGCGTGAAGCCTTGGTCCGCGTATCCCAACCGCAACCTTTGGGGCAGCGGCTGAGGCAGCGCTTTGCCGAGGTGGCCGATGCGGACTTTGAACTTCCTTCGCGCCAGATCGCGCGCACGCCGCCCAATTGGGATGACACGCCGTGAATCTTCTCGACACCAATGTGCTGTCCGAATTCATGCGTCCGCAGCCCGCAGAAGCGGTGACGGTATGGTTGGATCGCCTTCCCCCTGAACAGGTGTGGACCAGCGCCATCAGCCGTGCCGAGATCGCGCTCGGGCTGGCACTGATGCCCGCCGGTAAGCGCCAGGCAGCGCTGGTGCTGGCGGCACAAGCGATGTTTGAGGAAGACTTTGCGGGGCGCTGCCTGCCCTTCGATGAGCGGGCGGCGGTGCGCTACGCCGCTATCGTCGCGCAGCGCACGCATGTGGGTCGCCCCATCAGCACCGAAGATGCCCAGATCGCCGCTATTGCGCTCGCGCACAATCTGACCCTGGCTACGCGTAATGTGTCCGACTTTGAAGGGATTGACGGCTTGCAGATCATCAATCCGTGGCTGATAAACCCATGAACATCCTCTTCATCCACCAGAACTTCCCTGGCCAGTTCAAGTTTCTGGCGCCGGCCTTGGCACGGCACGGGCACACGGTCGTCGCGATGACGATGCAAAAAGACCGAGGCGCGCGAATGGCAGGGTGTGAAGCTCGTGCCCTACACCGCCAGTCGCGGCACCACGCCGAATGTGCACCCGTGGGTCAGCGACTTTGAAACCAAGGCCATCCGTGCTGAGGCGTGTTTCCGGGCGGCGTTGCAGATGAAGGCGCAGGGCTTTACGCCGGACGTGATCATCGCCCACCACGGCTGGGGTGAGAGCCTGTTTTTGAAGGAGGTCTGGCCCGAGGCCAAGCTGGGGATTTACTGCGAATTCTTCTACCACCCGCAGGGGGCTGATGTCGGGTTTGATCCGGAATTCCCGGCGAAGGACGCGGGTGACGTCTGCCGGCTGCGCCTGAAGAATCTCAATAATCTGCTGCATTTCGAGGTGGCTGACGCCGGGATCAGCCCGACCCACTGGCAGGCCAGCACCTTTCCGCAGCCCTTCCGGGACAGGATCACGGTGGTGCACGATGGCATCGATACCGAAGCCGTGACCCCGAACCCGGCAGTCAGCCTGACGCTGAACGGCAATCTGGTGCTGACCAAACAGGACGAGGTGATCACCTTCGTCAACCGCAACCTGGAGCCCTACCGGGGCTACCACATCTTCATGCGGGCGCTGCCGGAGATCCTCAAACGCCGCCCGAACGCCCGGGTGCTGATCGTCGGTGGCGACGACGTGAGCTACGGCGACGCCCCCGAGCCAGGACGCTACGGGGGTCTTACGACTTGGCGTGAGATCTTCGCTGCCGAAGTCCGCCCGCAAATCAGAGATGCCGACTGGGCGCGGGTGCATTTCCTGGGCAACATCCCGTACCAGTATTTCATCCCGCTGCTGCAGCTGTCGACGGTGCACGTCTATCTGACCTACCCCTTCGTGCTGTCATGGAGCTTACTCGAAGCGATGAGCGTGGGCTGCGCGATCGTGGCCAGCGACACCCAGCCGCTGCACGAGGCGATCAAACACGACGAGACCGGACGGCTGGTGGATTTCTTCGACGTGGCGGGACTGGCCAACGAAGTCTGTGCGCTGCTCGATGATCCGGCCGCCCGGCAGCGGCTCGGCCAGAACGCCCGGCAGTTCGCTCAGGTGAACTACGACCTTCAGGCGGTGTGCTTGCCGAAGCAGCTGGCGTGGGTGGAAGGGCTGGCGAAGTGAACGTGCTGATCGATCCCAATGACCTGAAAGCCGAACTCGCCGCCATCGAAGCCGAGTCCATCGGCTGGCAGCCGCTGGGCGACGGCACCTACCTGCACATGGGCAAGCCCGACGAGGAAGAAATGGTCATCACCGTGACCGGCGTGCCGGAGGTGGGGATGGCGGGGATGAATGTGCTGCTGGTGGGGTGGTGATGCCAAAGGCCGGCAAGCCAGATCCCGCCCTGATCGCCGTGCTCATTAACCGCGAGCACAGCCGCCTGTCGAGCCAGGTCAAGACGCTGGAGAGGGTGCTGCACGCGCCGTTCTCCGACAAAGAGCATCAGCGCCTGGTCCAACTGGCCGCCAACTGGCGTTCGCTGCTGGCCTTTGACGACGGCGCGCCGAAGCTCGCCGATGCGCTGGAGGTGTTTATCGCCGCCTACCAGCAGCGCTCACCCGACCAGGTGAAGCTCCACGACGAGGTGGTCTTCCAGGCTGGCGTCTACCGCATGGGCCACTGGTCACTGGTCAAGCACTTCATCCCCGGCGTCACCGACTGTCTGGACAACTTCGGCAGTGTCCTGCCCAAACACCGCGATGCCTTCAAGCGCCGCTACGAGGCCAACGGCAATCTGTCGGTCGAAGCGCAGTCGCAACTGCTCAAGGCCCAGTACGCCTTGATCCCCAACCGCCGTGATCCGTACCGGCACGAGGAGCTCAAACGCCGAGGGCTCGTCACCGCCGACGGCATCGTGCCGATGGGCGTGAAGGAAGCGTTGGCGTTGATCGAGCGTGAGGAGGCGCAGGCAACGCAGCCGGCCAAGCGCGGTGTGGTGGCGTGGGTGGCGGATCGGTTTCGGCGGAGGTGACCCGACAGCCTGAGCCGGGAGCGGCTGCGGGAGGCGGTGGAGGCGGTTAGGGTCGATTGACCGTTAACAGAACAGTTGACAGCAAACCTTCACTCCCTGTACAATCATCGTTAATCAATCACGCAACGGTTAACAGTCATGGGCTTTGGCGCCTTCATCCGACAAAAGCGCGAGCAAGCGGGCGTGCCGCTGAACGAGTTTGCCCGCAGTCTGGGCATCTCGCCGGCCTACTGGTCGCGCATCGAGCGCGAGCTGGAGAAGGCGCCCAGGGACGAGCTGATCACCAAAGCGGCTGAGGCGTTGGGGCTCAACCCCGATGAGGCCTTCATCGAAGCCAACCGGCTGCCGCCGGATATGCAAAAGGACGTCAGCACCGTGGTGCGGCTGTACCGCAAGGCGCTGGGGTAAAGGAAGCGGGGTGCGCTGGTGTTGTCGCTGAAGCTGCGCTATGACTGCTGGGGCGGGGCGCAACCGCGAGCCTTGAACCGAGATGCCATCGAAGCGGTGGCCGCGCAAGCGCGCGCGCAGCTTGCCGACACCCAGCGCGATGCGCTGACGCTGCAGCGCCTGGCTGCGATCAGTGAGCTCGACGTCAACGATCTGCACTACCAACTGTGGATCAGCCTGGATCATCCCGTCACCGATGAGGATGGGCTGCCCGTGCTGGGCCTGTGCGAGTTTGACCCAGACTGCGGCGAAGACGCCGTCTCGGTGCTGATCTCGCCCGTGGGCGAGCGGCTTTCGCCCGAGCTGGCGCTGTCGACCTTGGCCCACGAACTGGGCCACGCCATCTTCGATGCGCCAGCGTGGTTGCTGGCGGCGCGGCGACAACGGCGCGGTGGGGCAAGCGCCTATCTGGGGCGCCGGCCCGCCTTGCGCACGCTCACCCGCCATGCGCGCCACTTAGGTGAGGAGGCAGAGTCGGCCGCGCCGGATGGCACGCCAGCCAAGCGACTGGCGGCGCTCGTTGCCCGGCTGGCGCAAGCCGCTTCGGACAAACAACGGCGCATCGCCGAGTTCCGCGCCAACGAGTTCATGGGGTCGCTGCTGGTGCCGCGCCAGCGCTTGGTGGCGCTGGCGCTCGAGCGCGCGCCACACTTCGATGTCGGCATCGAAGCAGCGGGCGAGCGCAGCGATGCCGGCCCCCGGCTGGTCCAGCGGGGCGCCTTGGGCTGGGCAGGCATGCAGCGCTTGCAGCGTGATCTGGCGGCCTGCTTTGGCGTCACGCCCGCATTTGTGCGGGTGCGCATGCAGCGCTACGGCCTGTTGCCAGGCGAAGGACCAACATGATCGGCTGACCGCCTGCCCAACCCGCCGGCCGGACGCCGGTCTTTTTTGCGCCCGCCGATTTACTGATCGCGCAACAGTAACACAATCCGCACCACACCAAGGAGAATTGAATGGACGCCTCCCACCCCGTGAGCGCTGAACACGAGTTATCCACCGCGCCGGCCACCTGCGGTAGAGAAGGACCTGCGGCGCCCGGCGCCGTGGATAACTCTGCGAAGGTGGTGGG
>NZ_VJOL01000007.1 GCF_007556705.1 Tepidimonas thermarum
GGGCGGGTTTTGCACCGCCGCGAGGGCACTTTGGGCGCCTCAGAGGCTGCCTTGGGGTGATTTGCGCTGACCTCACAGCGAGCGTGAGCGAGTGTGCGGTGTACGAGCTTTTTTGTTCAGTGGTTCCGAAGCGGGCACGCTCGAAGCCGAGAAACTGAATGCTCTGAGAAACAAGTTTTGCGAGGCGCTCGCGCTACCCCAAGCGCCTGATTCCATATGACATCCAAGAAAGCATCCCCCCCCTGGTCCCACGTCAAGGCCAAGCTCGCCGACTTCGACCGCGCCGACCTGATCGGCCTGGTTCAAGACCTCTACGCCGCCAGCCGCGACAACCAAGCCTTCCTGCATGCCCGCTTCGGGCTGGGCGACGACGTACTCAAGCCCTACAAGACCACCATCGACCGCTGGCTCTGGCCCGACATGTTGAAGCACCAGGACACCTCGGTCGCCAAGGCCAAGAAGGCCATCGCCGACTACAAGAAGGCTGTCGGCCGACCCGAAGGCCTGGCCGAGCTGATGGTGTTCTTCTGCGAGCGCGCGGTGGGCTTCAGCAACGACGTGGGCTTGCAGGACGAGGGCTATTTCGATGCCCTGGTGCGGATGTTCGGGCAGGCGTTGAAAGCCATCGACGCCTTGCCCACGGAGCACAGGCCGCCGTTGCTGGGCCGCCTGGATGCCGTCCGAAGCCTTGGCCACAACCTGGGCTACGGTGTCGGTGACGACATGGACGACCTGCTGGCCGAGCATGGATTCGATGGCGGATCGCGATGAACTCCGGGCGTTGCGCGCCGAGAACTCCCGCTTGATCGCACTGCTCGAATCGCACGGCATTGAATGGCGTGCCCGGCAGCAGCCGTCCCCACCGCCCGTCGAGCCATCCAGACTGTCCAGCGACGAAAAGGTCAAGCTCTTCCGACGCCTGTTTCGCGGCCGCACCGACGTGTTCCCCGTTCGATGGGAGAGCAAGACCACCGGCAAGTCGGGCTACGCGCCGGCCTGCGCGAATGAGTGGCGCGCCGGCGTGTGCGAGAAGCCGCGCATCAAGTGCGGCGACTGCGGCCATCGCCTGCTCATGCCGCTGTCGGACGCCGTGATCTACAAGCACCTGGCCGGCGATCACACGGTCGGGGTGTATCCGCTGATGGAGGACGACAGCTGCTACTTCCTGGCCGTCGACTTCGACGAGGCCGAATGGCGGGACGATGCGCGGGCGTTCAGTCAGTCGTGCGCGGAGCTGGGCGTGCCGGCGGCGCTGGAGATTTCGCGCTCCGGTCAGGGCGCCCATGCCTGGGTGTTCTTCGCCGGTCGGGTGTCGGCACGTGATGCCCGCCGCCTGGGCACGGCCGTCATCAGCCACACCTGCGCGCGCACGCGGCAGCTCCGGCTCACGTCCTACGACCGGATGTTCCCGAACCAGGACACGATGCCCAAAGGTGGGTTCGGCAACCTGATTGCCTTGCCTTTGCAGAAGGGGCCCAGAGAGCAGGGATTCAGCGTCTTCGTCGACGCTGATCTGCGCCCCTACCAGGACCAATGGGCATTCCTGGCCTCCATCCAGCCGATGGCCGCGCACGACATCGAGCCGACCATCCTGCGGGCGACGGGTGGCGTTCATCCGCTGGACGTCACCTTCATCGACGACGAAGACCTGGCCACGCCGTGGAAGCGCGAAAGCACTTCGACCAAGAAGCTGCCCGGGCCGATGCCGAAGTCACTGAGCGTGACGCTGGCCAACTTGATCTATTTCGAGAGGCCCAACTGCCGCAGGCGCTGGCCAACCGCCTGATCCGGCTGGCAGCGTTCCAGAACCCCGAGTTCTACAAGGCGCAGGCGATGCGGATGTCGGTGTGGGACAAGCCGCGTGTCATCGGCTGCGCCGAGAACTACCCGCAGCACATCGCGTTGCCCCGAGGGTGCCTGGATGCTGCCCTGTCGCTGCTGCGCGAGAACGGCATCGCCTGCGACCTGCGGGACGAACGCGTTCGCGGCCAGCCGCTGGACGTGTCGTTCGTCGGCAGTCTGCGTCCCGACCAGGAGGCTGCCATCGCGGCGATGCTGCCCTTTGATGCCGGGGTGCTGTGTGCACCGACCGCCTTCGGCAAGACCGTGACGGCGGCGGCGATGATCGCGCGCCGGGGTGTCAACACCCTGGTGATGGTGCATCGCACGGAACTGCTCAAGCAGTGGCAGGAGCGGCTTCAGGCGTTTCTGGGCGTCGGCAAGGGTATGGTCGGCACCATTGGCGGCGGCAAGGCCAAGCCCAGCGGCAGGATCGACATCGCCGTGATGCAGTCCTTGTCTCGCCAGGGCGAGGTGAACCCGCTGGTCGAGGACTACGGCCACGTGATCGTCGACGAGTGCCACCACGTCGGCGCCGTCTCCTTCGACGCGATCCTCAAGCGGACCAAGGCGAAGTACGTGCTGGGCCTGACGGCGACCCCGATCCGACGCGACGGGCAGCATCCGATCATCTTCATGCAGTGCGGGCCGATCCGCCACACGGCGGCTAGCCCGGCCGGAGCGCCGCACGATCTGGAGGTCGTGCCGCGCGCCTGCCGCGCTCGCATCGATCTGCCGCAGGATGCCGGCATCCAGGACGTGTTCCGACATCTCGCCAACGATCAGGCCAGGACCGAGGCCATCGCCGCCGAGGTGAGCGATGCCTTCGCGCAGGGCCGCAAGGTGCTGGTCCTGACCGAGCGCACGGAACACCTCGACGCCATCGATGCGGCCCTCGGCGGCCTGGAGCCGTCGCCCTTCGTTCTGCATGGCCGGATGTCGAGAAAGCAGCGTGCAGCGTTGGTGGCAGACCTCGATGCTCTGCCGCCCGACGCGCCGCGCGTGCTCCTGGCGACCGGCAAGCTGGTCGGCGAGGGCTTCGACCACCCGCCGCTGGACACACTGGTGCTCGCCATGCCGGTGTCATGGAAGGGCACGCTTCAGCAGTACGCCGGGCGTCTGCACCGGGAACACGCAAGCAAGACCGACGTGCGGATCATCGACTTCGTGGACACCGGCCACCCGGCGCTGCTGCGGATGTGGGATAAACGCCAGCGTGGCTACCGGGCGATGGGGTATCGCATCAGCAGTGAAGATTTGAAGTGAGGTGTGAATTCGCCAGTGCCTGCAGCAACCCGCGCCAGTGCTCATAAGCTCGGGAGGCAAGTCAGCACATGGTCAATCACCCGCCACCATTTACGCAAGGGCTCGGAACACTCTCCGGGCCCTTTTTGTCTGTGGCGAAACGTCGTTTTCTTGCCTGAAATCCCCACGCCACGCGGGGCTCTGCCCGCCTGTGCTGCGGGTGGCAGGCCAGCCAAAGCGCTCGAAATCAGCCACTTTCTCGGCCAAAGCCATCTCTGTTCTCCGTTTGGCCTGCGGGTAGCCGCAGCGCCTGATTTTTCAAAATCAACAGCTTATGTGCGGCGGTTCACCGTCAACCACGGTGCCCGCTTGCCTCGGAGAACTCGACCACGTGTGTCGTTTGTACCAACATTGCGCCAGTGGATCGAACAAGAGAGGCGCCGCCATGACTGCCATCGCACCCTCGCCCGCTGCCCGTACTGCCCGCCTTGGGCTGCGCGCCACGCCGCAACAGGAGGCCGTGCTGCGCCGTGCCGCCGAGGTGGCCCACAAATCGCTGACCGACTTCATCCTCGACAGCGCCTGCCTCGCGGCCGAGCAGACCTTGCTGGACCAGCGCCTGTTCATGGTCTCAGGCAGCCAGTACCAGGCCCTGATGGATCTGCTGGAGCGCCCCGAGCAGGCCAACGACGGCTTGGCCGATCTGTTCGCTCGCAAGTTTGGCCAAGACCTTCGTCGTGGCCGCCGATGGTGACGACCGCGTCGTGGGCTACTTCAGCCTGACTGTGGGCCAGGTCGACAGGCTGGAAGCGCCGGAGCGCATCCGCACGGGGCTGGGACAGTACCCGGTGCCGGTGGTGATCCTGGCCAGGCTTGCCGTGTCACGCGAGCACCAGGGCCGCGGGATCGGCGCCGGGATGCTTCAGGATGCGATTCGCCGCACGCTGGTGATCACCGAGCAGGCCGGTGTGCGGGCCCTGCTCACCCATCCCATCGACGAAGATGCGGCGCGCTTCTACACCCGGTTCGGGTGCATCGCCTCGCCGCTGCGCGAACGGCAGTTGCTGCTGCTCTTGAAGGGCGCCCGCCGCTGGGTTCGTTGAGGATCGTGCCCCGAGATCAGGTCCTGCCCCACGGGGTCGATCATGTCGCACACGCTATCGCAAGAAGCGCTGCTACGTGGGCGAATCATTCAGTTCATAGTGGGTGCTACGCCCACCTGCATCCGATTTACGCAGCACGCCGCGCGCAAGCAAGTCGTTGATGTCACGCAGCGCCGTATCCGGCGAGCATTTGGCGATGGCCGCCCACTTGCTGCTGGTGAGCCTGCCTTCAAAGCCGTCGAGCAGCTTGTTCAGCAATTTCACCTGTCGCTCGTTCAGTGGCGTGGTCGCCCAGCGCTGCCAAAACCGCGTCTTGGTCAGCACGGCATCGAGTGTGTGCTGCGCTTGATCGACGGCGCGATGCAGCGTGTCAAGGAACCAGGCAAGCCACGCGGTAACGTCCATCGCCCCCTTCTGCGTCCGCTCCAGGATGGCGTGGTAGGCCTTGCGTTCGCGTTGGATCTGCGCGGACAAACTGTAGAAGCGTTGCGGGCTGCCGTCGGCGCGTGCCAGCAACAGATCACCGATGGCCCGGGCGATACGGCCATTCCCGTCGTCAAACGGGTGCAAGGTGACGAACCACAAATGTCCAAGGCCAGCTTTGATCAGCGGCGGCTCGTTCGATGCGCCATTGAGCCAGTCGAGGAAGCGGCTGGTTTCGGCCTCAAGGCGATCAGCGGGCGGCGCTTCGAAATGCACCCGCTGGCGGCCGATGGGGCCGGACACCACTTGCATCGGGCCACTGGTGTCATCGCGCCAACTGCCGACCTTGATCTTGGTAAGACCGGAGTAGCCGGTAGGAAACAGCGCGGCATGCCAGCCGAAGAGACGCTCCCGCGATACCGGAGCCCGACAGTTGGCCGTGGCATCCAGCACCATCTCGACCACGCCCTCGACGTGGCGATCGACCGGCGCGAGCGCGCCGATGTCCACGCCCAGCCTGCGGGCAATGGAAGAGCGCACGGATTCGACGTTGAGTTGCTCGCCCTCGATCTCGCTCGTCTTGACCACGTCCTCGGTCAGTGCCGCCAGGCTCGCCTGATCGCGCAGGGCCATGCCCACGTCGGCCAGACGACCCAGCAACAGCCCCTGGGCGCGGCTGACCTCAGCCATAGGCTCAGCCAAGGCTGCCAGGTCGAAGCGCCAGTTCGGCCAGTCTTGGGACTGCCAGATGTAGTGGCAATCGCCGCTATGCATACGGAGATTATGAGGCGCATGCTCCGCACGCACAAGACGTTCACCGCATAAAGTGCGGTGAATAAAGGGGCTATTCGCCGCATGGAGGGCCGCCTTACCCTTGGTTATTGAGGCCGCACCCCCAATCCAATGGCTCCTTACCCATCCCCCCGAGTGTCAGTTCCTCGTGTCGCTGGGGGGTCAATTTACGGTGTCGCCTGACAGCTGTAGCGAGGGCGACCGAGCGCCGACAGTGTCAGCAGTCAACCCGCCGTCGATGGCTGCAGCGCGATGACCGCCATACCGGCCAAGGCGATGCAGGCTCCCGCAACATCCCAACGGGTCAGGGCCACGCCATCGACAAAGTACAGCCACACCAGCGCCACGGCGATGTACATCCCTCCGTAGGCCGCGTAGGTTCGCCCCGCCGCAGTCGGGTGCAGCGTCAACAGCCACGCAAACAGCGCGAGCGACAAAGCGGCCGGTATCAGCAGCCATGCGGGCTTGTCTTGCTTGAGGACGAGCCAAGGCAAGTAGCAGCCGATGATTTCAGCAACCGCCGTGACGGCGAAGAGGAGTGCCACTTTCAAGAGTTCCACCGTCATGCCTCCCGCAGGGCCTGGATCAACGGACAGCGCACTTTGCCCTGGGCAGCGCCGCAGCGCCGCACGAGGTCTTGCAGCACGGCTTCGATGCGGTGCAGGTCGGCCAAGCGGGCGCGCACGTCGGCCAGTTTGCGCTCGGCCTGTGCGCGGGCCTCGGTGCAGTGCGATCCGTCCTCCAACTTCAGCAAGTCCGCGACCTCGTCCAGGCTGAAGCCCAGTCGCTGGGCCGACTTGATGAAGCGCACGCGTGCCAGATCCGGCTCACCGTAGCGACGGATGCCGCCCAGTGGTCGGTCGGGCTCCCGCATCAGGCCCTTGCGCTGATAAAAGCGGATCGTCTCGACGTTCACCCCGGCCGCTTCGGCCAGGGCGCCGATGGTCAGGGTTTCGGCGGGTGCATTCATGGTGCTTGACTCCGTACTTAAGTACGGAAGTAAGCTTACGCCGTGAAAGCAGACCAACCAACCGAAACCTTGCTCGAACCCTACCAGGCCCTTGGGATTGGCGCGGCGGTGGTGGCGCTGATCGTCGCCGACCGCCGTTTTGGGCAACCCGCCGCCGATTGCACGCCGGGGCCTACGACCGTGGTGAGGGGTGACGAATGACAGGGGTGATCCTGGAATCCACGCTGACCTGCCCCGCGTGCGGCCATGCCAAGACCGAGACCATGCCCACCGACGCTTGCCAGTGGTTCTACGAATGCGAGCAGTGCCACACCGTGCTCAAACCCCAACCGGGTGATTGCTGCGTGTACTGCTCCTACGGCACGGTGCCATGCCCGCCCATTCAGGCCCGGCACGACTGTTGCGGCGTCGCTCGGGGCGATGACAGCGCGGCGCGGGGCTGACGCGGGCGCCGGCCGGGCCGGCGCACTGCCTGCGCGCCCGCGGCGTCAACGCCCGTTCTTGGCCGCCGCCAGGGCCTGTTCCATGATCGCCAGGCCTTCGTCGAGGAGGGCGTCGCTGGCGGTCAGCGGCACCAGGATGCGGATCACATTGGCGTACAGGCCGCACGACAGCAGCACCAAGCCGCGCCGGATGGCTTCGGCGCACATGCGCTTCGTCAGGTCCGCGGCCGGCTTGCTCAGGTCGCCGTCCTGGAACAGTTCGATCGCCACCATGCCGCCCAGGCCGCGCACGTCGCGGATTTCGGGGTGGCGGCCCATCATCGCGGTCAGCCCGGCACGCAGGCGTTCGCCGATGGCGCGGCTGCGCGCCAGCAGGTTCTCCTGCTCGAACACGTCCAGCACCGCCAGCCCCGCAGCGCACGCCAACGGGTGACCGGCGTAGGTGCCGCCCAGGCCGCCGGGCAGGGGTTGGTCCATGATCTCGGCCTTGCCGATGACGGCCGACAGCGGAAAGCCCCCCGCCATGCTCTTGGCCATGGTGATGAGGTCGGGCGCGACACCCCATTGCTCGCAGGCCAGCCAGGTACCCGTGCGTCCGGCCCCGGTTTGCACCTCGTCTGCGATGAAGACGATACCGTGCTGGTCGCACAGGGCGCGCAGGGCTTGGGCAAATTCGGGCGGGGCGACGTAAAAGCCCCCTTCGCCCTGGACGGGCTCCAGGATGATGGCGGCGACGCGTTCGGGCTCGACGTCGTATTTGAACAGGTGCTCCACCGAGCGCAACGCATCGGCCACGCTGATGCCGTGCAGCGCGTTGGGGTACTCGGCATGGTAGATCTCGGCCGGGAAGGGGCCAAAGCCGGCTTTGTAAGGCGCGACCTTGCCGGTGAGCGCCATGCCCAGCAGCGTGCGGCCATGGAAGCCGCCGCCAAAGGCGATGACGGCCTGCCGCTTGGTGGCGGCGCGGGCGATCTTGATGGCGTTTTCGACCGCTTCGGCCCCGGTGGAGAGGAAGAACGCTTTTTTGGCGAAGTCGCCGGGCGCTTTGGCGCACAGACGTTCTGCCAGTTCGACATACGGCTCGTAGGCCAGCACCTGAAAGCAGGTGTGGTGCACCTTGTCGAGCTGGGCCTTGACCGCCTCGACGATCTTGGGGTGGCGGTGACCGGTGTTGAGCACCGCGATGCCGCCGGCAAAGTCGATGTAGCGCTTGCCCTCCACGTCCCAGATTTCCGCGCCTTCGGCGCGCTCGGCAAACACCTCGTAGGTTTGCCCGAGGCCGACGGGCAGGGCGGCGCGGCGGCGCGCCATCAGCGCGGCGTTGCTTTTGGCGGCAGATTGCAATTGAGGATCACTGTGCATGGGGGTCTCCGGTCCGGCAGGGGTGTGATACGGGGGCAGGGCGTACCCGCCCATCATCGCCTTCAATGTAGCGGGCCCCGTGGGGGGCTACCATATACAGAGGCGTTCGTTGGGCCGATGTACTGTATAGCCCCGGCGCCCGATACAGACTTTCCCGATGTTTACCCTGGATCCCCACCACCCCACGCCGCTGGTGCAGCAAATCGTCGATGGCTTTCGCGAGTTGATCCGCACCGGCGTGCTGCGACCGGGGGCCAAGGCGCCGTCGATCCGGCAGTTTGCGCACGCGCACGGCGTCAGCGTCTACACGGTGGTGGATGCCTATGACCGGCTGGTGGCACTGGGCTATTTCGCGTCGCGGCCGCATTCGGGTTTTTTCGTGCGCAGCCGGGACAGCCAGGCCGAGGCCGCCAGCGGCCCCGGGCCGCAGTACCACTTCGACTCCATGTGGTATTTGCGGCGCGTGTTCGAAAACCGCAATCTGCGCCTCAAGCCCGGCTGTGGCTGGCTGCCCAACGACTGGCTGTTTGGCGAGGGGCTGCGGCGCAGCCTGCGCGCGCTGGCGGCGCAAGACATCGACCTGGGCGGCTACGGCGAGCCCAAGGGCTACACCCCGCTGCGGCAACTGGTGCGCGACTTGCTGGCGGAGCAGGAAATTGCGCTGACCAGCGACCAGGTGCTGCTCACCCACGGCTCCAGCCAGGCCATGGACTTGGTGGCGCGGCGCCTGGTGCAGCCCGGCGACGCGGTGCTGGTGGATGAGCCGGGTTATCCCAATTTGCTGTTTTCGCTGCGGTTTTTGGGGGCGCGCCTGATCGGTGTGCCGCGCACGCCGCAGGGCTGGGATTTGGCCGCGCTGGAAGCCCGTATACAGGAACACCGGCCCAAGGTCTTTTTTACCCAGCCGCGGCTGCACAGTCCAACGGGTTCGGTGGCGCACCTGTCGCACCTGCACCGGGTGGTGCAGTTGGCGGAGCGGCATCAGTTGCGCGTGGTGGAAAACGACCTCTACGCCGATCTGGACCCGGACCCTCGCCCATCGCTGGCCAGCCTGGACCAGCTCCAGCGGGTGATTCACATCGGCAGCTTTTCCAAGACGATTTCGCCCAACCTGCGCGTGGGCTACGTGGCCGCGCACCCCGATGTGTTGGAAGATCTGGCGCAGCTCAAGATGATTTCCGGCCTGACATCGTCGGAGTTTGCCGAGCGCCTGGCCTACGGCGCGTTGGTCGATGGCCGCTGGCGCAAGCACCTGCGCGTGCTGCGCCAGCGGCTGGCCGAGGCCCACCAGCGCACGGCGGCGCGCTTGGAGGCCCTGGGCTTTGAGCTGTTTGCCCAGCCCGCTGCCGGCATGTTTTTGTGGGCGCGGCACGCCGCCATCGACAACGCGTCCACGCTGGCCTATCAGGCGGCGGAGCAGGACATTCTGCTTGGGCCGGGCCACCTGTTTGGCTTGGACCTCGCGCCCAGCCCATGGCTGCGCTTCAACGTGGCGTTTTGCCAGGATGAGGCGCTGTGGGCGTTTTTGGGCACGGTTACGTCAGCGCCGGGCGCTGGGTGACGCGCGGCACGTGATGGCGCGCCTTTGACGCGCCGCCCCGTTGGGCTCACACCGCCCACGTGGAGCCATGCTCGGGCACCAGGGCAGCGCGGCGCAATTCGCGCTCGACACGGCAGCGCAGGGCGTCGGCCGCGTCGGCCTCGCCGTGGGTGATGAAGATGCGCCGTGGCGCGCCGGGGATGGCACCCAGCCACGCCATCAGGCCATCCGTGTCGGCGTGCGCGGACGCGGTCAGCAGTTGGGCGACCTCGGCCTGGACGGCCCAGTCCTGCCCGTGGATGCGCACGGTCGGTGCACCGCGCAGCAGGGCATCGCCGCGGGTGCCCGGCGCCTGGTAGCCGGTGAGGATGACCATGTTGCGGTGGTCGCCCAGGTAGAGCTTGAGGTGGTGCAGCACGCGCCCGCCAGTGGCCATGCCGCTGCCAGCCAGGATCACCTTGGGGCCGTGGTGGCGCGCGATGGCCTTGGATTCGTCGGGCGTGCGCGCCGCCTGTACCCCATGCGTCATGTGCTGCACCTGAGCGGGACTGAGGCGGGTTTCACCCGGGTGGTTGGCCAGCAATGCCGTGGCTTGGATGGCCATGGGGCTGTCCAGGTAGACGGGCAACGACCGCGGCAGCCGCTGTTGGCGCTTGAGCACGTCGATGGCGTGCAGCAGCGCTTGCGCGCGGCCCACCGCAAACACCGGCACCACCGCCGTGCCGCCGCGCGCGGCCACGCGCGCCAGCAGCGGCGCGAGCTCGTCGATCAGGTTGCCCGGGGGGTGCTGTCGGTTGCCGTAGGTGGACTCCACCACCACCGCGTCCGCCGCTGGCGGCGGGTCGGGTGGAAACATCAGCATGTCATCGGCGCGGCCCAGATCGCCGGAAAACAGCAGCCGCCGCCCGCCCACTTCCACGAGCACCGATGCCGCGCCCAGGATGTGCCCGGCACCATAGAACTGCACGCGCCAGCCGGGGAGGGGCTCAAACGGCTGGTACAGCGGCTGCGCTCGCAGATGCCGCAGACTGCGCATGGCGTCGTCCACCGTGTACAGCGGCAACGCCGGTGCGTGTTTGGAAAAGCCGTGCCGGTTGGCAAAGTCGGCGTCTTCTTCCTGCAGGTGGGCGCTGTCGGGCAGCAGGATTTCGCACAGGTCGCGCGTGGCGTGGGTGCACCACACCTTGCCGCGAAACCCCTCCCGCACCAGCAGGGGCAGGTGGCCGCTGTGGTCGATGTGGGCGTGGGTGAGCACCACGGCGCCAATGTGCCCCGGCACCACGGGCAAGGGCTGGCGGTTGCGCAGCCGCAGCGTTTTGTAACCCTGAAAAAGCCCGCAGTCCACCAACAGCGCGCGGCCGTCGTGCTGGATCAGGTATTTGGAGCCGGTGACGGTGCCGGCCCCGCCCAAAAATTGTATGCGCACGTCCATCCGTCACATCGTAACGGATGGCGCGTGTGGTGGGACGGCCCGGCGCCCTACCCAGCGCGCGGCACCTCAGCGGCGAAGGGGCTGGCGCAGGCGTCGCCACAGGGCAGCGGCCCGGGCGCGGGCGTAGCGCCCGCTCAGGAGAAAAAATCCCGGGCCTTTTCGAACCAGCCCTTCTCGTTGGGGCTGTGCTTGTTGCCGCTTTTCTTCAGCGACTCGTCCAGCTCGCGCAGCAGCCGGCGCTGGTGCTCGGTGAGTTTGACCGGGGTCTCCACCGCGATGTGGGCGTAAAGATCGCCGGGGTAGCTGGAGCGCACCCCCTTGATGCCGCGGCCGCGCAGGCGGAACGTTTTGCCGTGCTGCGTGCCCTCGGGGATGTCGATGACCGCCTTTTGCCCGTCGAGTGTGGGGACTTCGACCTCGCCGCCCAGTGCGGCCGTGGTGATGGGGATGGGCACCTGCACGTGCAGGTCGTCGCCGTCGCGCTCGAACAGCTCGTGGCGGCGGATGCGGATTTCGATGTAGAGATCCCCCGGCGGGCCACCGTTGCGTCCCGGCTCGCCGTTGCCGCTGGAGCGGATGCGCATGCCGTCGTCGATGCCGGCGGGGATTTTGATTTCCAGCGTTTTGTGGCGCTTGACCTTGCCCTCGCCGCGGCAGGTGGGGCAGGGTTCGGGGATGATCTTGCCCGTGCCGTGGCAGTGGGGGCAGGTTTGTTGCACGCTGAAAAAGCCCTGGCGCATCTGCACCACGCCATTGCCGTGGCAGGTGGGGCAGGTCTTGGCGCTGGTGCCGGGTTTGGCGCCACTGCCGTGGCAGGTGTCGCAGTCCTCCCAGCTCGGGATGCGGATTTGCGCGTCTTTGCCGCGGGCCGCTTCCTCCAGCGTGATTTCCATCGCGTAGGAGAGGTCGCTGCCGCGGTACACCTGGCGGCCACGCGCGCCGCGCGGGGCCCCGAAGATGTCGCCAAAGATGTCGCCAAACGCCTCCGAAAAGCCGGCAAACCCGTCGGCGCCGCCGGCGCGCATGTTGGGGTCCACCCCGGCATGGCCGTACTGGTCGTAGGCGGCGCGCTTTTGGGGGTCGGACAGCACTTCGTAGGCTTCCTTGACCTCCTTGAACTTTTCCTCTGCCGCCTTGGCCGCCTCACCCTGGTTGCGGTCGGGGTGGTACTTCATGGCCAGCTTGCGGTACGCCTTTTTGATTTCGTCTTCGCTGGCGTTGCGGGCCACGCCCAGGATCTCGTAATAGTCACGTTTGGCCATGTCGATCCACAGATGTCAGGAACGGAAAAGCCGCGCCCGGGGTGTGGCCCGTGCGCGGCGTGGGGTCAATCACGCAACGACAACCGGTCAGTCGCGCTTGACTTCCTTGACTTCGGCGTCGACGATGTCGTCGTCACCCGCCTTGGCGCTGCCGCTGCTGGCACCGGCCTGGGCGTCGGCCGCCCCTTGTGCGGCCTGCATGTCGGCGTACATCTTCTCGCCCAGCTTCTGGCTGGCGCTCATGAGGGCCTGCGTCTTGGCCTCGATGGCGGTCTTGTCGTCACCCTTGACGGCGTCCTCGACCTCCTGGATGGCGGCTTCGATCTTGTCCTTCTCACCGGCGTCGAGCTTGTCGCCATACTCCTTCAGGCTCTTGCGCACCGAGCTCACCAGCGCATCGGCCTGGTTGCGCGCCTGCACCAGCTCAACCTTCTTCTTGTCCTCGGCCGCGTTGAGCTCGGCGTCCTTGACCATGCGCTCGATCTCTTCCTCGGTGAGGCCGGAGTTGGCCTTGATGGTGATCTTGTTTTCCTTACCGGTGCCCTTGTCCTTGGCGCTGACGTGCAGGATGCCGTTGGCGTCGATGTCGAAGGTCACCTCGATTTGCGGGATGCCGCGCGGCGCGGGCGGGATGCCCTCCAGGTTGAACTCACCCAGCAGCTTGTTGCCGGCGGCCATCTCGCGCTCGCCCTGGTAGACCTTGATCGTCACCGCAGGCTGGTTGTCCTCGGCGGTGGAGAACACCTGGCTGAACTTGGTCGGGATGGTGGTGTTCTTCTTGATCATCTTGGTCATGACGCCGCCCATCGTTTCGATGCCCAGCGACAGCGGGGTCACGTCCAGCAGCAGAACGTCCTTGCGCTCACCCGCGAGCACCGCGCCCTGGATGGCAGCGCCCACGGCCACGGCTTCGTCGGGGTTGACGTCCTTGCGCGGATCCTTGCCGAAGAACTCCTTGACCTTTTCCTGCACCTTGGGCATGCGGGTCATGCCACCGACCAGAATCACGTCGTCGATGTCGCTGACCTTGATGCCGGCGTCTTTGATGGCGATGCGGCAGGGCTCGATGGTGCGCTCGATCAGGTCTTCCACCAGGCTCTCGAGCTTGGCGCGCGTGAGCTTGATGTTGAGGTGCTTCGGCCCCGTGGCATCGGCCGTGATGTAGGGCAGGTTGATATCGGTTTGCGCGCTGTTGGACAGCTCGATCTTGGCTTTCTCGGCCGCTTCCTTCAGGCGCTGCAGGGCCAGCACGTCCTTGGTCAGGTCAACGCCTTGTTCTTTCTTGAACTCGGTGATGATGTAGTCGATGATGCGCTGGTCGAAGTCCTCGCCGCCCAGGAAGGTGTCGCCGTTGGTGGACAACACTTCGAATTGCTTTTCGCCATCGACGTCGGCGATTTCGATGATCGAGATGTCGAAGGTGCCGCCGCCCAGGTCATAGACCGCGATCTTGCGGTCGCCCTTGCCCGACTTGTCCAGGCCGAAGGCCAGCGCGGCAGCGGTCGGCTCGTTGATGATGCGCTTGACTTCCAGTCCGGCGATGCGGCCGGCGTCTTTGGTGGCCTGGCGCTGGGCGTCGTTGAAGTAGGCCGGCACGGTGATGACCGCTTCGGTCACCGGCTCGCCGAGGTAGTCCTCGGCAGTCTTCTTCATCTTGCGCAGCACTTCGGCGCTGACCTGCGGCGGCGCGAGTTTTTGGCCGCGAACCTCCACCCAGGCGTCGCCGTTGTCGGCCTTGACGATCTTGTAGGGCATGAGGTCGATGTCCTTTTGGACTTCTTTTTCGTCGAATTTGCGGCCGATGAGGCGCTTGACCGCAAACAGGGTGTTCTTGGGGTTGGTGACGGCCTGGCGCTTGGCGGGCGCGCCCACCAGGATTTCACCGTCTTCCATGTACGCGACGATCGAGGGCGTGGTGCGCGCGCCTTCGGAGTTTTCGATGACCTTGGGGGTGCCGCCTTCCATGATGGCGACACACGAGTTGGTGGTGCCCAGGTCGATGCCAATGATCTTGCCCATGTGCTGCTCCTAGCGAATTGGAAAATCTTGGGGAATGGATGGAACTGCTGTCAAGGTGGTGGCGCCTGCCGCGGATTCAAGGCCCGGGGGGCGTCATTGCGGGCCGGCGACCGTCACCAGGGCAGGGCGCAGCACGCGCTCGGCCATCCAATAGCCCTTTTGCAGCGTGGCCACGATGGTGTTGGCCGGCTGGTCGGAGGGCACCATGCTGATCGCCTGGTGCAGGTGCGGGTCGAACCGCTCGCCCGGCGCCGGCGCGATGGGCGTGACCTTGTGGCGCGCCAGCGCGGACAGCAGTTGTTGCAGGGTGGCCTGCGCGCCCTGGCGGATTTGCTCCAGCGTCGCTTCTTGCACGGCCAGCCCGGCCTCCAGGCTGTCCACCACCGGCAGCAGGCTTTCGGCAAAGGACTCGACCGCAAATTTGCGGATCTTGGCCATTTCTTCTTCCGCGCGGCGGCGGGTGTTTTCGGCGTCGGCCACGGCGCGCAGCAGCTGGTCGTTGAGCTCGGCGTTGCGCTGGCGCAGCGCCTCGAGTTCGGCCTGCCAATCGGGTGCGGCCGCCGTGTCCGCGGCGCCAGCGGTGGCGGCCGCGGCGTGCGCGTCATCGTTCGGGGTGGGGGTGGATGGCGTGTCGGTTTGTGTCATGGTGGGTTGTGTCCAAGGGTAGTCTCGGCACCAAAGCTACCACATGGGAGCGGGTGCGGGTTTTTCAAGACCCGCGTGGCGCGCAGGCGTGGCCCGGGATGCGTAGCGCGCGTCACGCGTGTCACGCGTGTCACAATGGGCCTGCGCAGCGCGCGAGGAGACCGATGATGAAACTGTTTCGCTACGGCTCGGCGGGCAACGAGCGCCCCGGCCTGTTGGACGCCCGCGGCGTGCGCCGCGATTTGTCGGGTGTGGTGGGGGACTTGACGCCCCACACGCTCAGCCCCGACGCGCTCGCGCGGCTGGCGCGGCTCGACCCCAGCCGGCTGCCCGAAGTCGATCCCGCCGAACGGCTCGGCCCGTGCATCGGGCAGATCGGCAACGTGATCGCCATTGGCCTCAATTATGCCGACCATGCCGCCGAGGCCGGGCTGCCGCTGCCCCAGCAGCCCATCGTCTTTAGCAAGCACACGGGCGCGGTCAGCGGGCCAAACGACGACGTGTGGTTGCCGCCGGGCGCGCAGAAACTGGACTGGGAGGTGGAGCTGGCGGTGGTCATCGGACAGCCCGCGTGGCACGTGCCGCTGTCAGACGCGCTGAGGGTGGTGGCCGGCTATTGCCTGGCCAACGATGTGTCCGAGCGTGCCCACCAGATCGAGATGGAAGGGCAGTGGATCAAGGGCAAGAGCTACCCCACCCACTGCCCGCTGGGGCCGTGGCTGGTGACCGCCGACGACATCCCGGATCCCCAGGCGGTGGAGCTGTGGCTCGACGTCAACGGCCAACCCTGCCAGCGGGGCAGCACGCGCACCATGATTTTTGGCGTGGCGCACATCGTGAGCTACCTCAGCCGCTTCATGCGGCTGGCGCCTGGCGATGTGATCCTCACCGGCACCCCGCCCGGGGTGGGCATGGGGCAGCGGCCGCCGCGCTTTTTGCAGGTGGGCGATGTGATCACGCTGGGCAGCCCGGTGTTGGGCGAGCAGCGCCAGCGGGTGGTGGCAGCGCCCGTGCCGGCTCAGGCCTCGGGGCCCAGGTAGATCTTGCGCAGCAGGCGTATGAGCGTGGCGCGCTCGTGCGCGTCCAAGTGGGTGAGGTCGGAGCTCTCGACGGCGCCCACCGCCGCTTGCGCGCGCGCCTGCACCTGGGCGCCCACGGCGGTCACGTACAAGCCCTGGGCGCGGCGGTCGCGTGGGTGGTCGCGCTTTTCCACCAGGCCGCGTTGCTCCAGCGCGCGCACCAGCCCCACCAGGTTGGGGGGCAGGATGTCGAGTGCCGCGCACACCTGGCGCGAGGTCACACCCGGGTTGTGCGCGATCACGGTGAGGACCGAGAAGTCCACCACCCGCAGCTCGAATGGGGCCAGACGCTGCAACACCGGCCCGATGATCGCCAAGGCGGCGCGGCGCGCGTTGTAGCCGATGAGCGACTCCAAAAACCGCGTATCCAGCGGGGCGCTGGGACTGTCGGACCCGGCCTCGGGCGGGGGAAGGGGGGATGAAACGCTGTGCACAAGCCCGATGGTAGCGTGTGCACCGGCGGCCGGCTGGGTGATGTGGTCTGCCGCATGGCCCCGGCAATGGCACCCGCTGGCGCGTGGCCGCGGCGGTGCGGCCGCTAAGATGGCCCCACCATGAACGAGCAAGCTGCGTTGGCGGCCGCAGTGCCTGCGGCACGCTCCGATGTGCTGGTGCTGCAGCACACGATCGAGGATCCGCCGGGTTACCTGGCCGTTTGGCTCGACGCCGTGGGGGCGCGCTGGGACGTGTTTTGCGCCGAGGCGGGGCAGGCCTACCCGGCATCGGTGGCCGGCTACCGTGCGCTGGCGGTGCTGGGCGGGGAGTGGAGCGCCAACGACGACCGTGCCAGTTTGCGCCATGCCGAGGCGCTGATTCGTGAGGCGGATGCCCTGGGGATCCCCGTCATTGGCCACTGCCTGGGCGGGCAGTTGATGGCGCGCGCCCTCGGTGGCGCGGTGCAACGCCTGCCACAGCCGGAGATTGGCTGGCTGCCCATCCGCCACGATGGCGGTGCGGTGGCGCAGGCGTGGTTGGGGCCAGCGGTGCAGCCGGTGGTGTACCAATGGCACTACGACGGGGTGGTGGCGCTGCCGCCAGGGGCGGCGGTGTTGGCCGCGTCGGACGCGTGCGCGGTGCAAGCGTTTGCGGTGGGGCCGCACCTGGGCATGCAGTTTCACATCGAGATCACGCCGCTCAAGATCGCGTGTTGGTTGCAGGACCCGGGTAACGTCTACCCGGACGCGGTGCAGCGCTACCCGGACACGGTTCAGACCCCCGAGGCGATGCAGGCGGCCACCGCCACCCACCAGGCCGCCAGCTATCGGCTGGCCGACCGGATTTACGGCGCG
Source organism: Tepidimonas thermarum (assembly GCF_007556705.1). Classification (GTDB taxonomy): domain Bacteria; phylum Pseudomonadota; class Gammaproteobacteria; order Burkholderiales; family Burkholderiaceae_C; genus Tepidimonas; species Tepidimonas thermarum. Next base: position 17,444 of record NZ_VJOL01000007.1, read on the forward strand.
TGGCAGCGGCGCTGGCGCGCGCCGGCCTGAGGGCGGCCGGGTACCGGTGCCGCCGGCAGGGCTGCGGTCAGGGGGCCGTGTCCAGCGCGCGCGCCACCATCTCGCAGCGCCAGGCCTGTTCGGGCCAGACCCAGCGATCGAAGGCGGTGCCGGTGGCGACATCCCAGTCGGCATCGAGGGCGCCCAGCCGCGCACGTGCCCAGCCCATCAGGGTCAGCGCCACGGCACGCAAAAAGTCGCTGGCCACGGCGTGCAGCGCGCTGCGCTGAGCCTCGTTGGCCCGGGCCAGGCGATCGAGCAGCCCCAGCAGCCGCTCGACCCCTTCGTGCCAGCTGGGGGCGGCTGTGGGCACCTCGTCACGCAGCATCTGCAGGGTCTGGGACAGCACCGCGCCGCCATCGGGTAGGGTTTTGCGCAGCAGCAGATCGTGCGCCTGGATTTCGTTGGTGCCCTCGTAGATCATGGTCACGCGCGCGTCGCGCACGATTTGCTCGATGCCCCACTCGCGCACATAGCCGTGGCCGCCCAAGACCTGCAGGCAGTCGCTGGCGCCATGAAAGGCCTGCGCGGTCCATGCTGCTTTGAGCACGGGGGTGGCCAGCGCACACCATTGCTGCGCCGTGCTGCGGCGCGCGGCATCCGGGTGCTGGTGGCCGACGTCGAGCGCCAATGCCGTGCGGTAGGCCAGCAGACGGCCGGTGTCGATCCAGGCGCGCTGGGTGTCCAGCAGCCGCTGCACCGCCGGGTGCTCGATGATGGGGTCGGCCGCCCGGCTGGGGTCGCGGCGCTGCGGTGCGCGCATCTGCACGCGTTCGTGCGCATAGGCGTGCGCGATTTGCCACGCCGCATCCAGCAGCCCAATGCCCTGCAGCGCCACGTGCAGCCGCGCGGCGTTCATCATCACGAACATGGCTGCCAGCCCCTGGTGCGGCTGACCCACTAGCCAGGCCTGGGCATCGTCAAAGCGCAGCACACAGGTGGGGCTGCCGTGCAGGCCCATTTTGTCTTCGATGCGCTCGCACACCACGGCATTGCGGCGGCCGTCGGGCAGGACCTTGGGCACCAACCACAGGCTCAGCCCCTTGGGGCCAGTGGGTGCGTCGGGCAGGCGGGCCAGCACCAGGTGCACGATGTTGTCGGTCAGGTCGTGCTCGCCGCCGGAGATGAAGATTTTCGTGCCCTGCAGCCGCCAGGTGCCGTCGGCGCCCGCGGTGGCGCGCGTGCGCACCAGCCCCAGGTCGCTGCCAGCCTGGGGCTCGGTCAGGCACATGGTGGCCAGCCACTCCCCGCTGACCAGGCGGGGCAGATAACGCGCCTGGAGCTCGGCGCTGGCGTGGTGGCGCAAGCACTCCACCGCGCCGTGCAGCAGGCCGGGCGCCATGGTCCAGGCGTGGTTGGCGGCGCTGAGCCACTCGTAGAGCACGAATTCCAGCGCCACCGGCAGGCCCTGCCCCCCCAGTGCGGGCGGGGCCGACAGTGCCGGCCAGCCGGCGCGCCAAAACGCCTGGTAGGCGTCGCGAAAGCCGGGCGGTGAGGTGACGCGGCCGTCCTGCCAGCGCGCCCCCGTCTCGTCGCCAGCGCGGTTGAGCGGCGCCACCACCTCGTGGACGAAGGTGGCGGCTTCTTGCAGCACGTGGCGGGCCAGATCCGCGTCCGCGTGTTCGGCCAGCGCAGGCAGCTCACGCCAGACCGCGACCGCGTCCAGCGCCCCCAGCAGCCACTGCGCCGCGCGGTCGGCATCGGGCCGATACGGTTGTGCCATGTCTTACCCCCCGCACTGCGCGCGAATGTCCGCCGGGATGGGAATGGCCTTGATGCGGTCCGGGTCGTCGGGGTGGCGGATGCAAAAGGCCCGGGTTTCGCGCCCTTCGCACAGCACATCCTCGCCGCGGCGCACCTGGTGGTGCTGGATGAAGACCTTGTCGCGCCACGTTTGCACGCACGTGTGCACCTGCAGGCGCTGGCCGTAGGTGGCGGGTTTGTAGAACTGGGTGTGGACTTCCAGCAGCGGGGTGCCGATGATGCCGCGCGTCTTGACCAGTTCGCGCCAGGGCGGCACGCCGCACTGCACGAAAAAGTGCAGGGATGCGGCATCCATCCATTTGTGGAAGTTGGGGAAGAAGACGATGCCGGCCGGGTCGCAGTCGCCAAACATCACCTCCACCTCGAAGACCGTGGTTTTGCTCATGACACGCTCCACGGGTCAGCGCGGTGGCAGGCGCAGCGCGCCGTCAAGGCGGATCACCTCGCCGTTGAGGTGCCCGTTGGTGACGATGTGGCAGGCCAAATCCGCAAACTCCTGCGGTTTGCCCAGCCGCGAGGGGAACGGGATGCTGGCAGCCAGCGACTGCTGCACCGCCTCGGGCAAGGTGCGCATCAGCGGCGTGTCGAACAGCCCCGGCGCGATGGTGCAGACGCGAATGCCGTGCTGCGCCAGGTCGCGCGCCATGGGCAGCGTCATGCCCACCACCCCGGCTTTGGAGGCGCTGTAGGCCTGCTGGCCGACTTGGCCGTCGAAGGCGGCCACCGAGGCCGTCAAGACCATCACGCCGCGCTCGCCATCGGCCAGTGGGGGCAGGGCGGCGCACGCGGCGGCAAACAGCCGCGCGGCGTTGTACGAGCCGAGCAGGTTGACGCGGATGACGCGCTCGAAATCCTCCAGCGGGGCGGGTTGACCATCCTTGCCGACGACGCGCCGCGCCGTGCCGATGCCGGCGACGTGCATGAGGATGCGCGCCGGGCCGAGCGCCGCGGCCGCCTGCTCGAAGGCGGTGCGCAGGCCCTCGGCGCTGGCCACGTCGGCGGCCAGCGCCAAGGCGGTGCCGGCGCCGTGCGCGGCATTCAAGTCGGCTGCCACGCGCTGGGCCGACTCGGCCGAGAGGTCGATGACGGCGACGCGGGCGCCGCGGGCGGCGAGTTCGCGGGCGGTGGCCTCACCGAGGCCGGAGCCCGCGCCGGTGACGAGGGCGGTTTGTCCGTTGGGTTGCATGGCGTGCTCCTTGGGGGCCGCAAAAACGGCCCATGGGTGGGGGATCAGGCGGTGGCGGCGGGGTTTTCCAGCAGCAAGGCGATGCCCTGTCCGCCGCCGATGCAGGCCGCTGCGATGCCGTAGCGCCCGCCGCAGCGGCGCAGCTCGCGTGCGCAGGTCAGGGTCAAGCGCACGCCGGTGGCAGCCAGCGGGTGCCCCAGCGCGATTGCGCCGCCGTTGACGTTGAGACGCTCGAGGTCCAGGCCCAGCTCGCGCGCCACGGCCAGCACCTGCGCGCCCTGGGCTTCGTTGATCTCGAAGCGCTCGATGGCCTCCAGCGCCAGGCCGGTGCGCGCCAGCAGCAGCCGAATCGCAGGTGCCGGGCCGATGCCCATGATCTCGGGCGGCACACCCACCACCGCGGCCGCCACCACGCGCGCCAGGGGCGTGCGGCCGGTGCGGGCCTGCCAGTCGCGGGCATAGGCGCCACCAGCCACCACGGCCGCAGCGGCGGCGTCCACCAGGGCCGAGCTGTTGCCCGCAGTTTGCACCCCGCCCGCATGGACCGGGCGCAGCCGCGCCAGCGCCTCCACGGGCGATGGCCGGGGGTGGGTGTCGGCCTCCAGGCGCTCGACCTTGGGCGGCAGGCGCAGCGTGCGCGGGACGTAGCCCTCGCGCTCGAAGGTTTGCGGCGTCAGCGGTGCGATCTCGCCGGCCAGAAAACCGCTCGCTTGGGCGGCCAGCGCGCGCTCGAACGAGCGGCTGGCGTAGGCATCCACCTCGGCGCGCGTGATGCCGTAGCGGCGCGCCAGGTTCTCGGCGGTGCCGATCATGTCCACGCCCGCGGCGGGGTCCTTGAGCGCTTCCCACATGAAATCCTCGAACTGCACCGGCGCGCCGAGCTTGAAGCCGGTGCGGTGTTCAAAGGCGGCAATCGGGTTGCGGGTCATGCTTTCGGTGCCGGCCACCAGCGCCACCTCGACCCCATCGCGCAGGTGCAGGCCCGCTTGGCGAAACAGCTCGAAGCCGGTGCCGCAGATGCGCTGCACCATCAGCGCCGGCACGTCGATGGGCACGCCGGCGTACAGCCCGATGTGGCGCGGCAGCATGTACTGAAAGCTGTCGCCCGGGGCCATGTTGCCGGCCAGCACCGCGCCCACCTGGTCGGGGGCCACCTCGGCGCGCTGCAGCGCCGCGCGCGCGGCGTGGATGCCCAAATCGGTGGGCGAGACGCCAGACACCGCCGCAGTAATCCACCATCGGTGTGCGGGCGCCGTCGAGCAGCCAGCAGTCGTCAAAGGCGTTGAACAGGCCGCGCGGCTGGCGCAGGGGGTCGTGCATGGTCATCTCCCAAGCAAAAGTGAAGCAAACGGGCGCTCAGGCGCGCGGTTTGACGATGTGGTGCAAGGCATCGGCGTAGAGCTTGTCCACCGTGTCGGCGCGGTGGGTCAGCACCGCGCGCTGGTTGATCGAGCCCTTGTCGGTGATTTCGCCGCGATCCAGGCTGGGCGGCTCGGCCAGCACGATCAGGCGCGCGATGCGGTTGGCGCTGCCTGTGGCTTGGCGGGCCAGTTCATCCACCACGCGCTGAAAGTGCGCCAGCACCGCGGGGTGTTCCACCACCTCGTGCAGCGACGCCTCTGCCGGGAGGGGGCAGAGCTCGCGCACGCGCGGGGTCGGGAAGACCAGCGCGCCCACCTCGTTGCGGTTGAGGCCGGTGATCACCGCGTCCTGCACATAGGGGGCGCCGGCGGCGATGAGGCGCGTGCGCAGCGGCCCCACGCTGACGAAGGTGCCGCTGGCGAGCTTGAAGTCCTCGGCAATGCGGCCATCGAAGCGCAGGCCGCGGTGCACATCGGTTTCGTCGATCCAGGTCACCGCATCGCCGGAGCGGAAAAAGCCCTCCTCGTCGAAGGCGGCGGCGGTTTCGGCCGGGTTGCGCCAGTAGCCGGGGGTGACGTTGGGGCCGCGGTAGCGGACCTCGACCTTGCCGTCGAGCGGCACCAGTTTGACTTCCAGGCCGGGGGTCGGCACGCCCAGGTCGCCGGCGCGCACGTCGGGGCTGGTCACGAACAGCGCAAAGGGGCTGGTTTCGGTCATGCCCAGGCCCGAGGTCATCGGGATGCGCATGCCGAGCTCGCGCACCTCGCTCTCGTACAGGCTGTCCCACACCGGCTGCGCCAACGCCGCACCGGCGTAGAAGAACATGCGCACGCGCGACAGCAGGTTGCGGCGCAGCGCCGCGTCGTCGCGCATGGCGTTGGCAATCGCTTCGAAGCCCAGCGGCACGTTGAAATACACCGTCGGCGCGATTTCGCGCAGGTTGCGCAGCGTCTCGCCGATGAGCGCGGGCGTGGGCTTGCCGTCGTCGAGGTAGAGCGTGCCGCCGTGGTAGAGCACCATGCCGAAGTTGTGGTTGCCGCCAAAGGTGTGGTTCCAGGGCAGCCAGTCCACCAGCACCAAATCCTCCTCGGCCAACACGGGCATCGATTGCGTCATCTGCTGCTGGTTGGCGCACCACATGCGATGCGTGTTGATGACGGCCTTGGGCGCTTTGGTCGAGCCGCTGGTAAAGAGGAACTTGACGATGGTGTCCGGGCCGCTGGCCTCGATGGCGGCGTCCACCGCGGCCGTCGGCTCGGTGGCGCACAGCGCCGGGAAGGGGGTCACGGGCCGCGCGGGCAGCTGCCCGTCGGCCAGCACCACCTCCACGTCGGCCGGCACCACCTCGGTCAGCGCGCGGGCGTAGCGCGCATCCTGCGCGAACACGAGCCCCGGCGTGAGCGTCTGCCACACGTGACGCAGTTTGGCCAGATCCGCACTCAGCAGCGAATAGGCGGGTGACACCGGCGCCCACGGCACACCCGCCACCATGCAGCCCAGCGCCAGCAGCGCGTGCTCCAGGCTGTTTTCGCTCAGGATCAGCACCGGCCGCTCGGCGGTGAGTTCGCGCGCGAGCAGGGCTTGGGCGATGGCGCGTGCCCGCTGCCAGGCCTGCCCGAAGCTGACCGTCTCCCAGTCGCCCAGGGCGGTCGAGCCGTCGGCGCGTGCGACGCGCTGGCGACGCGCGAACAGGGTGCGTTGCGGGCGCGTCTGTGCCCAATGGCGCAGGCGGTCGGTCAGCCGCGCCGGGTAGGGCTGCAGCGCCTGTTGCGCCTGCAGGTAGTGCACGCCGCCGGGGCCGTCGCGCACCTGCACCTGCGTCACGCCAAAACGCAAGGGGCGAAAGGGGGCCTGTGCCACATCGGGCGGTGCCATCTGCTCCGTGCTCATGTCCATGTCTCCTCGGTCCTCCAGGCTCGTAGGGTCTGCCGGGCTGGCTCAGGCGTCTTTGCGCACCTTGGCCGCCTTGCCCCGCAGGAAATCGTGCAGCCGCGCTTTGGCCTCCGGCGCGGCTTGGGCGATGGCCGATATCAGCGCCTCGGTGAACAGACCATGGTCGCTGGCCTGCTCGGCGATGCGGGGCAGCGCGTGCATCAGCGCGTAGTTGGTCATGGGCGCGTTGGCGGCGATGCGACGCGCCAGCTCGATGGCCTTGCTCAGGGCTTGCCCGGCCGCGACACGGTACTGGACCAGCCCGATGCGCTCGGCGCCGTCGGCGTCGTACACGCGGCCGGTGAGCATCATGTCGGTCATGCGCGCCACCCCAATCAGGCGCGGGATGCGCACCGAGCCGCTGCCGCCGACGAAGATGCCGCGCGTGCCCTCGGGCAGGGCGAAGTAGGCGCTGTCGTCGGCCACACGCACGTGACAGGCGCTGGCCAGCTCCAGCCCGCCGCCGACCACGGCGCCGTGCAGGGCGGCCACCACCGGCACGCGGCCGCGTTCGATCGCGTCCATGGTCTGGTGCCACAACCGCGAATGGTGCAGGCCCTGCACCGCGTCGCGCTCGCGCAGTTCGGACAGGTCCAGACCGGCGCAAAAGTGCTCGCCCTCGCCACAGATGACGGCGGCACGCACGCCCTCGGGCAGCGTCTCGAAAGTCTGGCGCAGGGCCAGGATCAGCCCATCGGACAAGGCGTTGCGCTTGGCCGGGCGGCGCAGGCGCACGATGGCCACGGTGTCCTCGATGGTGCACTGCAGGTCGGGGGTGTCGTCGGTCGGTCGCATGGGATTGATTACAAAACATAACGATAAGTCGAATGTAATGGGCTTGTGTCCGCTCCGCCATACGGGAAAACCCGCACCCAAACCGGGGCATACTGGCGGGATGTCCGACCATGGTTCTCCCCCCTTGCTGGAGGTGGCCGATGGGGTGGCGACGATCACCCTGAACCGGCCGCGGCACCTCAACCGACTCGAACCTGCCGACTTGCAGGTGTTGTGCGAGCACGTGGCGGCGGTGGATGCCGACGCGCGCGTGCGGCTGCTGGTGCTGCGCGCGCGGGTGCGCGCCCATCGGCCGGTGTTCAGCGCCGGCTTCGACCTGAGCGCGTTCGAGCACCACCCGCAGGGGCCTGGTGGCGCGGTGGACGCCTTTGCGCGTGCCGCGGACGCCCTGGCCGGCGCACGGCCGCTGACGTTGGCGGTGCTCAACGGCAGCGTCTACGGCGGGGCGGTGGATTGCGCCTTGGCGTGCGACTTTCGCCTGGGCATCGAGGGCATGGAGGTGCGCGTGCCCGCCGCGGCCCTGGGGCTGCACTACTACGCCAGCGGGCTGCAGCGCGCGGTGGCGACCCTGGGGTGGCCGCTGGCGCGCCGCCTGTTTTTGGCGGCCGAGGCGCTGGACACCCCGGCGCTGCGGGCCGGTGGCTTTTTGGATGCCTGTGTGCCGGCCGACGCCTTGGAGGATGCGGTGCAGCGCTGGTGCACACAGCTGTTGGCTCTGGCGCCGCTGGCGGTGCAGAGCATGAAGCGCACGCTCGCTGACATTGCGCTGGGCCGACCCCAGCCCGACGTCTGGCGCGCACGCGAGCAGGCCAGCCACGCCGGCGCCGAGTTTGCCGCCGGGCGCCAGGCGGCGTTGATGCGGCGCTGATACGGCGCTGATACGGCGCTGATGCGGTGGGATGGCGCGCGTCAGCGCCGTCGCCTTGCGGGGCCGTTGGGCGCCATCAGGTGGCGCCGTCGCTGGGCGTTGCCGGCGCCGCCCCCAGCCGCTGCGACAGACGCGCGGCCGTCGCGCGCAGCGTGCTCGCCTGCGCGCCCGTGGGCGAGAGGTCCAACAGCGCGCTGGGGCCGATCGCGGCAATCGCCAGCGCCAGCCGTCCAAAGCCGTCGAACACCGGCACCGCCATCGCGCTGATGCCCGGCAGCAGCTCGTCGCGCACGCGGCTCAGGCCGTCGCGGCGGACGGTCTCCAGCTCCGCCGCAAACACCGGATCCTGCAGGGCCTGCGCCTCCCCCTCGCGCGCCAGCGCTTCGGCCACCGCCGCGGTGGGGGCAAAGGCGGCAAAGATTTTGCCCGTGCCGGTGTGGCGCAGCGAGGCCGGCGTGCCGTGGCGCATGGCCACGTGCACCGGGGTTGGGCCTTGCTCCACGTGCACGATGATGGGCCCCAGCGGCCCCCACACGGCCGCGGACACCGTGCAGCGCAGCGCCTGTGCCAGCGCCGGCAGTTCGGCCACCGCCAGCCGCACCGGGTCCACCTGCTGCAGACCGATGAGGCCCAGTTGCAGCGCCAGCGGCCCCAGCCCGTAGCGGCCACTGGTGGGGTCCTGTTCGATCAAGCCAATCTTGCCGAAGCTGACCAGATAGGGGTGCGCCTTGGCGGCCGCCATGCCCGCGGCGCGCGCCAGATCCTTCAGGGGCAGCGCAGTCCCGGCGCGCACCAGGGCCTTGAGCAGCTGGCCGCCCACCTCGATGCTTTGGATACCCCGCGAACCGCGGCTGGCCGCCTCGTCGGGGGCGTTGCCGTTCGTCGTGACGGGGGGCGGTGTGGGACGGTTCATGCGCATCATTGTCACCCGGCCGCTGCACAGCGGGGTGAGGGTTAGGGGTTTTTACTTAGTCAAATGTGTTTGACATGGTACAAAAGTTCGCCCTAAGATCGCGCCCAATGTATGACGAACGCGTTTGGCATGGTTGAATGTTCGACCTGTCAGCGTTTCCGGAGTCCCTTCATGAGCACCAAAGCCTTTGCCAGCCAAGCCGACTTGCAGGACAAGCAGGTCAGCTTCACCCGACTGTCCGAGCACGCCTACGCCTACACCGCCGAGGGCGACCCCAACACCGGCGTCATCATCGGCGACAACGCGGTGATGGTCATCGACACCCAGGCCACGCCGGTCATGGCGCAGGATGTCATACGCCGCATCCGCGAGGTCACCGACAAGCCGATCAAGTACGTCGTCCTGAGCCACTACCATGCCGTGCGCGTGTTGGGCGCCAGCGCCTACCAGCCGGAGCACATCATCGCCAGCCAGGATACCTATGACCTGATCGTCGAGCGCGGCGAGCAGGACAAGGCCAGCGAGATCGGGCGCTTCCCGCGGCTGTTTCGCGCCGTCGAATCGGTCCCGCCGGGCCTGACCTGGCCCACCATCACCTTCACCGGCAAAATGACACTGTGGCTGGGCAAGCTGGAGGTGCAATTGCTGCAACTGGGCCGTGGCCACACCAAGGGCGACACCGTCGCCTGGCTGCCGCAGGAAAAAATCCTGTTCAGCGGTGACTTGGTGGAGTTTGACGCCACCCCGTACGCCGGCGATGCCTATTTCCGGGACTGGCCGCAGACGCTGGACAACATCGCCGCGCTCAAGCCCGAAAAACTCGTGCCCGGCCGCGGCGCGGCGCTGATCACACCGGAGCAGGTGCAGCAGGGGCTGGCTGGCACCAAGGCCTTCATCGAGGACATGCGTGCCGCGGTGGAAGCGGGCGTGCGCGCCGGCAAAGACCTGCGCGCCGTCTATCAAGAAACCTACGCGCGCCTGCAGCCCAAGTACGGCCGCTGGGTGATCTTCGACCATTGCATGCCGTTTGACGTGACGCGCTGCTACGACGAGCTGACGCAGTACCCCGACCCGCGCATCTGGACCGCCGAGCGCGACCGCCAGATGTGGGAAACCCTGGAGGGCTGAGCGCCCGTCTGCCATCCCAGAGGAGACTGAACATGCAAATTCAACGCATCCACCACGTCGCCTACCGCTGCCGCGATGCCAAGGAAACCGTGGAGTGGTATGTCAAGCACTTGAACATGCGCTTCGTGCTGGCCATCGCCGAGGACCAGGTGCCCTCGACCAAGGCGCCGGACCCGTACATGCACGTGTTCCTGGACGCCGGGCAGGGCAATGTGCTGGCGTTTTTCGAGCTGCCCAACTCGCCGGCCATGGGCCGCGACCCCAACACGCCCGATTGGGTGCAGCACATCGCCTTCAAGGTCGACAGCGTGCAAACGCTCGAGGCGACCAAGGCGCGCCTGGAGGCGGCCGGCATCCCGGTCGTGGGCATCACCGACCACACCATTTTCAAGAGCATCTACTTCTTCGACCCCAACGGCCACCGCATCGAGCTGGCGGCCGACGTCGGCACGCCCGACATGTACGAGCGGCTCGACGCGGTGAAGTGGGACATGCTCAACGAATGGGCGCAAACCAAGCGCGCGCCCAAGCACGCCGCCTGGATGCACGAAAAGGAATTCAACGCCCTGGATTGAACCGGCCCACGCCCGGTGTCATCCCCGCCGCCCCCATCGTGTCGCGTCGCGGTGCGATACCGTGCCCGCGAGGGGGTGGTGCGCCCGGAGATCATCGTATGTTGCACACCTACACCTATCCCCAGTATCCGTACCGGCAAAGCGACGAGCAGCGCGAGGGCCGGTGCGTGCGCCACCCCGTGGTGGTGGTGGGCGCCGGCCCGGTGGGCATGACGCAGGCGCTCGACCTGGCCGCGCGCGGCGTGCCCACCGTGGTGCTGGACGACAACAACACCGTCAGCGTCGGCTCGCGCGCGGTGTGCTATGCCAAGCGGCCGCTGGAAATTTGGGACCGCCTGGGGCTGGGCGAGGACCTGGTGGCGCAAGGGGTGCAGTGGAAGGTCGGCAAAGTGTTCTTCCGCGACGAGCTGGTCTACCAGTTCGACCTGTTGCCGGAGGACCACCACAAGATGCCGGCCATGATCAACCTGCAGCAGTACTACCTGGAGGAGCGGTTGGTGCGCGCCTGCGACGCCTCGCCGCTGGTGGACCTGCGCTGGAAGCACAAGGTGCTGGCGGTCGAGCCGCACGATGACCACGTCGTGCTCACCGTGGAAACGCCCGATGGCCTGTTCAAAATGGAGGCCCAGTGGCTCATCGCCTGCGACGGCGCGCACAGCGATATCCGGCGCATGGTCGGGGCCGAGTTCACGGGGCAGTTTTTCCAGGACCGCTTCCTGATCGCGGATGTGGTGATGAAGGCCGACTTCCCCACCGAGCGCTGGTTCTGGTTCGACCCGCCGTTTCACCGCAACCAAAGCGTGCTGTTGCACAAGCAGTGCGACAACGTCTGGCGCATCGACTTCCAACTCGGCTGGGATGCCGACCCCAACGAGGAAAAAAAGCCCGAAAAGGTCATCCCCCGCATTCAGGCGATGCTGGGGCCGGACGTCCCGTTCGAGCTGGAGTGGGTGTCGGTGTACCAATTTGCCTGCCGGCGCATCGACCGTTTCTGCCACGGGCGTGTGATCTTCGCCGGCGATGCGGCGCACCAGGTTTCGCCCTTTGGCGCGCGGGGCGCCAACAGCGGGGTGCAGGACTGCGACAACCTGAGCTGGAAGCTCAAGGCCGTGCTCGACGGCGACGCGCCCGAGGCGCTGCTGCAAAGCTACCACTGGGAGCGCGCGCTCGCGGCCGACGACAACATCCGCAACTCGACGCGCTCGACCGATTTCATCACCCCGAAAAGCCGCGCCTCGCTGCGGCTGCGCAACGCGGTGCTGGAGCTGGCGCGCACCGAGCCGTTTGCGCGCCCGCTGGTCAACAGCGGGCGGCTGTCCACGCCGACGCCGTACCTGGGCTCGCCGCTCAACACCCCCGACGCCGAGCCGTTTGCCGGACGCATGGTGCCGGGGATGTTTTGTGCCGACGCCCCGGTGCAGGTGGCGGGGCGTGCGGGCTGGTTGCTGGAGCAGCTTGGGTGCGGCTTTGTGCTGCTGAGTTTTGGCCCGGGCGCCGAAGCGGTGCGCGTCGGCGGTGTCGAAGCCGCGGTGCTGGAAGTCGGCCGCGACCTGCACGACCTGCACGGCGTGCTCACCCAGCGTTACGATGGCCAGCCGGGCACGGTCTACCTGATCCGCCCCGACCAGTACGTGGCCGCGCGCTGGCGCCGCTTCGACCGCGCGGCCGCGACGGCCGCACTGGCCCGGGCGCTTGGCCACGCCATGGTCTGACCCGCGCCGTTTTGCCCCCTTGGAGCCGATCCATGCCGCTGAACCGCCAACCGAACATTGCCGAACCGGACGCTTTCTACGAGGAACTGATCGACGCCCAGCGCGACCTGTCGGATGAGCAGGCCGACCGGTTCTTGGCCAAGCTCGTGCTCATGTTGGCCAACCACGTCGGCGACCGTGCCGTGCTGTCGGAGGCCATAGCGCTGGCGCGCGCCAATACGCTGGCGACGGCGGCCTGACGGCGTGCGCCGCGGGCTGTCCCCGACCCTCCCTGCTGGCTTGCACCATGACCCTGATCAACGAAACCCACGATCCCGCCCTGCGCAGCTGGGTGGACAGCGCCAACCGACCGGGCCACGACTTCCCGATCCAAAACCTGCCGTTTGCCAGCTTTCGCCGTCGGGACCGCGACGATGCTTGGCGCGGCGGGGTGGCGATTGGTGACGCCATCGTCGATTTGGCGGCGCTGGCGCGCGCCCACCCCTTCGAGGGCTTGGCGGCCGAGGCGCTGGCGGCCGCCGCCCAGCCCCGCCTCAACGCCCTGATGGCGCTCGGTCCCGCGCACTGGAGCGCGCTGCGCTTGGCGCTGTCGCGCGCGCTGCGCGAGGGCAGCGCGGCGCGCGGCACGGTCGAGCCGTGCCTGGTGCCGCAGGCCGAGGCCGAGTACGGCTTGCCCGCGACCATCGGCGACTACACCGATTTCTACACCTCGATACACCACGCCACCAACATCGGCCGCCTGTTCCGGCCCGACAACCCGCTGCTGCCCAACTACCCCTGGGTGCCCATTGGGTATCACGGGCGCAGCTCCAGCATCGGCGTCTCGCCGCAGGCGTTTCACCGCCCGCGCGGCCAGATCAAGGCGCCGGATGCGCCCGCGCCGGTGCTGGCGCCCAGCCGGCGGCTGGACATCGAGCTCGAGCTGGGCGTCTTTGTCGGGCCGGGCAACGCGCTGGGTGAGCCGATCCCGATCGGGCAGGCGGAGCAACACGTCTTTGGGATCGTGTTGCTCAACGACTGGTCCGCGCGCGACATCCAGGCTTGGGAATACCAGCCGCTGGGGCCGTTTCTGGCCAAAAACTTTGCCACCACCATCTCGCCCTGGGTGGTGACGCTGGAGGCGTTGGCACCCTACCGCGTGCCGTTCGAGCGGCCGGCCCAGGATCCGCAGCCGCTGCCTTACCTGGACGACCCGGGCAACCGGGCGCACGGCGCCTTCGACATCCGGCTGTCGATCGGCTGGCAAACCGCGCGCATGCGCGAGCAGGGGCTGGCCGATCACGAGGTGGCACAGACCAGCTACCGCCACGCCTACTGGACCGTGGCGCAGATGGTGGCGCACCACACGGTCAACGGCTGCAATCTGCAGCCCGGCGACCTGCTGGGCACCGGCACCCTCTCGGGCCCCGAGGCGCAACAGGCCGCGGCCTTCATCGAGCTGACGCAGGGTGGCAAACGGCCGCTCGAGCTGCCCGGTGGGGAGCAGCGCACCTTTTTAGAGGACGGGGACACCGTCGTGCTGCGCGGCTGGTGCGAGGCACCGGGGGCGGCGCGCATCGGTTTTGGCGCGTGTTGGGGCACCGTGTTGCCGGTGCGGACCTGAGGCCGTTATTGCAGACGGGCATAACAGAATGTCCGTCATGGCAATTTTGTTTGGCGTCATTCGGCACTACAGTGCATGTGCGGTTGCTCGACACGCGGTCCTGTTCGGGTAAATCCGGAGGTTCGCACAGGTGCCGTCCAAATGGTTAGTAGTCATAATTTTCAGTGTGCTTGCTATGCGTCGCATGGCGGGTGCGTCCGGCGCGCAGCGCCGTCTCAATAGGATGTGGTAGGAGACACGACATGAAAACCCCCTGGTCGCTTCGAGCGTTGGCGGTTGCCGCCGGTGGCATGGTGCTCGCGGGTGCCGCTTGGGCGCAGCAGATCACGCTGCGCGTACACCACTTCTTGCCGGCGCAGGCCAACGTACCGCGCCTGGCCATCGAGCCGTGGGCCAAAAAGATCGAAGCCGAGTCCGGCGGCCGCATCAAGGTGCAGATCTTCCCCGCCATGCAGATGGGGGGCTCGCCCGCGCAGCTGTTTGACCAGGCCCGCGACGGCGTGGCCGATGTGACCTGGACGGTGCTGGGCTACACGCCAGGGCGTTTTCCCAAGATGGAGGTGTTCGAGCTGCCGTTCTTGACGCCCAGCGGCGAGCGCGCCGGTGAAATCACGTCGCGCGCAGCGTGGGAATACGCGCAGCGCTTCGCCGCTGACGAGTTCAAGGACGTCAAGCTCATCGCCGTGCACACCCATGGGCCGGGGCTGTTCCACACCAAGCAGCCCATCACCGGCCTGGAGAGCGTGCGTGGCATGAAGATCCGCGGCGGCACGCGCATCGTCAACAACATGCTGGTCAAGCTCGGGGCCACGCCCGTGGGCATGCCCGTGCCGCAGGTGACCGAGGCGCTGTCCAAGGGCGTGCTCGACGGCACCACCATCCCGTGGGAGGTCGGCCCCTCGCTGCGCGTGCACGAGCTGGTCAAAAACCACACCACCTTCGCTGGCGACCGGGCGCTGTACAACATGGCGTTTGCGTTTTCCATGAACAAAGCCAAGTACGAGTCGCTGCCGCCCGACCTCAAGAAGGTCATCGACGACAACGCCGGTGCCGAGACGTCGGCGTTGTTTGGCAAGGCCATGGACGAGGGCGACAAGGCCGGGCGTGACATCGCGCTCAAAGCGGGCAACAAGATCACCCAGCTCGATTTGGCTGAAACCCAGCGCTGGCTGCGCACCGCGTCCAGCGTCGAGGACGATTGGGTCAAAGAGGTGCGCGGCAAGGGGATCGATGGTGCGCAACTGATCAAGGAAGCATCGCGCTCAAAGCGGGCAACAAGATCACCCAGCTCGATTTGGCTGAAACCCAGCGCTGGCTGCGCACCGCGTCCAGCGTCGAGGACGATTGGGTCAAAGAGGTGCGCGGCAAGGGGATCGATGGTGCGCAACTGATCAAGGAAGCATCGCGCTCAAAGCGGGCAACAAGATCACCCAGCTCGATTTGGCTGAAACCCAGCGCTGGCTGCGCACCGCGTCCAGCGTCGAGGACGATTGGGTCAAAGAGGTGCGCGGCAAGGGGATCGATGGTGCGCAACTGATCAAGGAAGCGCGCGCGCTGCTCAACAAGTACGCCAAGTAAACTACCGGCGGCCAACGCGCATGGCGCTGCGCCATGCGCGTTTTTTATCGGGCGGGCGCGGCCTGCCCGCAGGACGGAAGACATGATGACGACTTGGGTGTTTCGGCTGGCCCGTGCGTCGGCCATTGTGGGCGGGTTGGTGCTGTGCGCCATCACGCTGCTGAGCGTGGCCAGCATCACGGGACGGGCGCTCAATGGATTCGGGCTGGGGCCGGTGCCGGGCGACTTCGAGCTGGTCGAGGCGGGCACGGGGGTGGCGGTCTTTTTGTTTTTGCCGTGGACCTATCTGCGCGGCGGGCATGCGACGGTTGATCTGCTCTACAACCACCTGCCGGCGGCGATGCGCAAGGCGGTCACGCTGGCCAGCGACGTGCTGATGCTGCTGCTGTGGCTGGTGCTGACGTGGCGGCTGTGGGCTGGTATGTGGGAAAAACGCGAATACCTCGAAACCACGTTCATCTTGCAGATGCCGGTGTGGTGGGCCTACGCGCTGTGTGTGGTGGGTGCGGTGATCGGCTGTCTGGCCTACCTCACCAAAACCCTGATCGAACTCGGGCTGGCGCGTTACCCGCACGGCTGGCCGGTGCCAACGGCGGGGGTGCACTGATATGACAGGCATCGAACTGGCCGCGTGGTCCTTTCCGGTCCTGCTGGGGCTGATTTTCATTCGCGTGCCCATCGGGCTGGCCATGGCCCTGTGTGGCCTGGTCGGCGCGTACTGGATCTACGGCACCCCGGTGCCGCTGCTCAACCAGCTCAAGCAAGTCACCTTCACCACCTTCTCCAATTACAACCTGTCGGTCATCCCGTTGTTTTTGTTGATGGGGCAGTTTGCCGCGCTGGGTGGGCTGTCGCGTTCGCTGTTCAAGGCGGCCGAGGCCTGGATCGGCCACTACAAGGGCGGTGTGGCCATGGCGGCGGTGGGCGCCTGCGCCGGGTTTGGGGCGATTTGCGGCTCGTCCCTGGCGACGGCGGCGACCATGGGGCAGGTCGCGCTGCCCGAGCTGCGTCGCGCAGGTTACTCCGGCGCGCTGTCGACGGCGTGTCTGGCCGCAGGCGGGACGCTGGGCATCCTCATTCCGCCATCGGTGGTGCTGGTGATCTACGCCATCCTGACCGAGCAAAACATCGCCAAGCTGTTCCTGGCGGCCTTCATCCCCGGGATTCTGGCCGCCATCGGCTACATCATCGTGATCTCGATTTACGTGCGCCTCAAGCCGGACAGCGCCGGCCGCATGGAGCCGGTGCCGATGCGCGAGCGCTGGCAGGCGCTGGCCGGCACGTGGCCGGTGATCGTCATCTTTTTGGCGGTCGTCGGTGGCATCTACAGCGGCATCTTCACCCCGACCGAAGGGGCGGCCGTGGGCGCGTTTGGCACGGGGCTGGCGGCCTGGTTGGCGGGCGGCCTCAACGCCAAGACCCTGCGCGAGGCCATCTACGGCACGGCGATCGCCACCGGCATGATTTTCATGATCGTGCTGGGCGCCGGACTGTACAACACGTTTTTGGCGCTGTCGCAGCTGCCGCAGGAGCTGGCGCAGTGGGTCATCGGGCAGGGCCTGAGCCCCTGGCTCGTGCTCACGCTGATTCTGGTGATCTACCTGTTGCTGGGCTGCGTCATGGATTCGCTGTCCATGATTTTGCTGACCATTCCGATTTTCTTCCCCATGATCATGGGGTTGGATTTCGGCCTCACGCCGGAGGAAACCGCCATCTGGTTTGGCATCCTGGTGCTGATCGTGGTCGAGGTCGGCCTGATCACGCCGCCGGTGGGCATGAACCTGTTCGTCATCAACAACCTGGCGCGTGATGTCCCGATCGTGCACACCTACCGCGGGGTGACCCCGTTCGTCATCAGCGACCTGGTGCGCACGGCGATCTTGGCGGCGGTGCCTGGCATCACGCTGGTTGCGCTGCGCCTGACGGCATGACCACGCAGACGCTGCCCCGTGCGACCCACACCACCGTGGTCCGGGTGGGCCTGGTGGGGCTGGGCGAAGTGGGCACGATCTTGGGCCGCGCGTTGAGCGCACAGGGCGTGCCGTGGGTCGGCGGCTGGGACCTCAAGCTCGCCGATGGCCACCCGCAGGCGCACGCGGTGCGCGCCCGGGCCCGCGACGCTGGCGTGCAGGTCTGCCGCGGCATGCCAGACCTGTGCGCCCAGGCGGACATGGTCGTGTCCGCGGTGACCGCCGCCAACACCGTGGACGTGGCACAGGAGGCCGCGCGCCACCTGCGCCCAGGCACCTGGTTTTTCGACCTGAACTCCGCCTCGCCTGGCAGCAAGCAGCAAGCCGCTGGGGCCATCGAGGCCGCCGGCGGCCGCTACGTCGAAGCCGGGGTGATGACGTCGGTGCCGCCCTATGGCATCCGCGTGCCCATGCTCATCGGCGGCCCGCACGCGGCGGCGCTGCTGCCGGTGCTGCAGTCGTGGGGCATGCAGGTGCAGATCGCGTCGGCGCGCATCGGCGTGGCCTCGGCCACCAAGATGTGCCGCAGCGTCATGATCAAGGGGCTGGAGGCGCTCGTCATCGAGAGTTTTACCGCTGCGCGGCACTACGGCGTGGAAGAGGCGATGATTGCCACCTTGCAGGAGACCTTCCCCGGCATCGACTGGGCGGCGCAGGCGGCGTACTTCTACCAACGCGTAGCGCAACACGGCCAACGCCGGGCCGAGGAGATGCGCGAAGTCGCCCGCACCGTGGCCGAGGCGGGCTTGGAGCCGCAGATGGCGCGTGCCACGGCGGACAAGGACGACTGGATGGCCGCGCAGGGCCGCGCGGGTGCGTTCGGCGGCGTGGCCGACCCCGCCAGGTGGCAGCAGTGGGCGGACGCGCTGTTGGCGGCGCGGCCATCGGCGTCGAACGGGTGATGCGGCGCCTCAGGCGGGGGCGTCGAATGCGCCGGGGGGGCCAAACCGCTGCGCGCACAGGTCACGGATCACCTCGGCGGCGGCTTGCTGGGTGAGGGTGGCGGGGCGGCGGGCGCTGCTGGCCAGCGTGACGCGCGGGCGCAGCGCCGGCTCGACGATCGGGCGGGTCAGCAGCCGCTGCGGTTGGCTGGCCTGCGCGACCGCGTGGGGGGACAGCACGGCACAGCCCATCCCGTCGGCGACCAGTTCCAAAATGGCGGCCACGCCGTCGATCTCCAGCGCAATGGTGGGGCGCACGCCGATCGCGGCCATGGCGCTCTCCACCTGCATGCGGATGGCGTTGGGCCGGCTGGGAATGAGCAACGGCTGTTGCGCCACGTCTGCCAGGCGGATGGGGGCGGTGGCGCTTGCGCCGGTCTGCTGCGCGACCAGCACCAGGGTCTCGTCGAACAGGGGGGCAAACGCAAAATCGGCCGCTGGCACGGGGTTGTACACGAGCGCGAGGTCCAGGTGGCCTTGCGCCAGCTGATCGAGCATGGCCGCCGACAACCCCTCGGAGATCGACAACGTGGCCTGCGGCAGCGCCGTCCGGAAGGCGCGCGTCAGCGGCACCGCGAGCAGCCGCGCCAAGCTGGGCGGCAGGCCAATTGCCACGCGGCCGGCCAGCGCACCGCGCACCCGGCCCAGCTCCTCGCGCGCCCGCGCCACCTGGTGCAAGATGCCACGCCCGTGGGCGAGCAGCACCTTGCCGGCCTCGGTCGGTACCGCGCCGCGGCCGTTGCGCAGCAACAGGTTGTGACGCAGCTCCACCTCCAGCTGGCGGATTTGCCGGCTCAGCGCCGGTTGGGCCACCCCCAGCGCGTGGGCCGCGCGGGTAAAGCTGCCCAGTTCCGCCACCCGCACAAAATATTCGAGCTGTTTCAGGTCCATCGCGTCACCCGGGTGCCGCCCGGCAAAAGTATGCAAATTTTCGATACCAGATAGTTGGTCAAGTGCATTTTGGCATAACGGATTCCGGGCGAGAATCGGCGCCATACCACGACATCACCCCATCGTCGATGCCCACCACCGTTGCCCCTGCCGATCCGGTCCCCGTCTTGCGCGGGCTGTCATCCATGGCCACGCGGCTGGTGCTGGCCGAGCTGGTGCAGGCCTGGCGCGAAGCCGGCGGGTGTCCCGTGCAGATCGAATCCATCGGCGGCGTCGATGCGGCCAAGCGGGTGGCGGCCGGCGAGGTGCTGGACCTGGTCATCCTGGCGGCCGACGCCATCGACCGCCTGCTGGCCGACGGCCACCTGCTGCGCGGCACCCGGGTGGACCTGGTGCGCTCTGCCGTGGGGGTGGCGGTGCCTGCCGGCGCGCCGGCGCCCGACATCGGCAGCGCCGCTGCGTTGCGTGCCGCCGTGCTCGCCGCGGGCCGCATCGGCACTTCCACCGGTCCCAGCGGGCAGGCGCTGGCGCAGATGTTCGAGCGCTGGGGCATCGCCGACCAGGTCCGGCAGCGGCTGGTGGTGCCACCGCCGGGCGTGCCCGTCGGGACGCTGCTGGCGCGCGGCGACATCGATCTGGGGTTTCAGCAACTCAGCGAGCTCATCCATGTCGAGGGCATCCGCCTGCTGGGCACGCTGCCCCCCGACAGCGCCATCGTGACGGTGTTTGCCGGCGCGGTGGCACGCACCAGCCAGCATCCTGCCGCCGCGCGCGCCGTGCTCAATTTCATGGCCTCCCCCTCAGCCACCGCCGCCAAACGCCGCCAAGGCATGGAGCCGGCCTGACGTACCGCCCGATCCGAACCTTCTGACCCTCCCAGGTACCCCCATGCGCCCCCCCCTGATCATCGACGTCCACGGCCACTACACCACCGCACCCAAGGCGTTGGAGGCGTGGCGCAACCGCCAAATCGCCGCCCTGCAGGACCCGGCGCTGGCGCCGTCGCCGGCGGAACTGCGCATCAGCGACGACGACATCCGCGAGTCGATCGAAACCAACCAGCTCGCCAAGATGCGCGAGCGCGGTGGCGACCTCACCATCTTCAGCCCGCGCGCCAGCTTCATGGCGCACCACATCGGCGACTTTCAGACCTCGGCCACCTGGGCGGCCATCTGCAACGAACTGGTCTTTCGCGTCACGCAGCTGTTCCCCGAGCACTTCGTCGGCGCGGCGATGCTGCCGCAGTCGCCCGGGGTTGATCCGCGCACCTGCATCCCCGAGCTGCGCAAGTGCGTCGAGCAGTACGGCTTCGTCGGCCTCAACCTCAACCCGGATCCGTCCGGTGGTCACTGGAAGGAGCCGCCGCTGACCGACCGTTGGTGGTACCCGATTTACGAGGTGATGGTGGAGTACGACATCCCCGCCATGATCCACGTCAGCACCTCGTGCAACGCGTGCTTCCACACCACGGGGGCGCACTATATCAACGCCGACACCACGGCGTTCATGCAGCTCATCCAGGGCGATCTGTTCAAGGATTTTCCGACGCTGCGCTTCATCATCCCGCACGGCGGTGGCGCGGCCCCCTACCACTGGGGGCGCTACCGCGGGCTGGCGCAGGAACTCAAAAAACCGCCGTTGGCCGAGCACCTGCTGGGCAATGTGTTTTTCGACACCTGCGTCTACCACCAGCCGGGCATCGACTTGCTCACGCGCGTGGTGCCGGTGGACAACATCCTGTTTGCCAGCGAAATGATCGGGGCGGTACGCGGCATCGACCCGCAGACCGGGCACCACTACGACGACACCAAGCGCTACGTGCTGGCCACGCCGCACCTGGACGAGGCGGCGCGGCGCAAGGTGTTCGAAGACAACGCGCGGCGCGTCTTCCCGCGCCTGGACGCGCAGCTCAAGGCGCGCGGGCTCTGACCGCACGCCGCACCCACAAGGAGGATTCGCGATGCACTACGAACTGGGGGTGGTCTACCGCCGCATCGAACGCGCCGACCGCGCGCTGGCCGACGCGCTGGGGGCGTTGGGCAGCGCCACCGTGCACGAAGCCATGGGGCGCGTTGGCCTGATGAAGCCCTATATGCGCCCCATCTACGCCGGCGCCCAGGTGTCCGGCACGGCGGTGACCGTGCTGCTGCACCCGGGGGACAACTGGATGATGCACGTGGTGGCCGAGCAGATCCAGCCGGGCGACGTGGTGGTGGCGGCCATCACCGCCGAGTGCAGCGATGGCTACTTTGGCGATTTGCTGGCGACCAGTTTCCAGGCGCGCGGTGCGCGCGCGCTCGTCATCGACGCCGGTGTGCGCGATGTGCGCACCCTCACCGAGATGCGCTTCCCGGTCTGGAGCAAGTGCATCAGCGCCAAAGGCACGATCAAGGCCACGCTGGGTTCGGTCAACATCCCCGTGCTGTGCGCCGGTGCGCTGGTGCACCCCGGGGACGTGATCGTGGCCGACGATGACGGCGTGGTGGTGGTGCCGCGCGACAAGGCCGCCGCCACGCTGGAGGCGGCGCGTCGCCGCGAGGCCAACGAGGGCGCCAAGCGCGCCCAGCTCGCCGCCGGTGTGCTGGGCTTGGACATGTACCAGATGCGCGAGCCCTTGGCCAAGGCCGGCCTGCGCTACATCGACTGACGCCGGAGGCCGCCACCATGTCCCGTCCCACCACCGGGGGCTTTGTCAAAACGCCGGGCTGGCTCGATTGGTACGACGGCCCGAGCCGCCCGCAGCTGGCGCTGCCTGCGGGCGCCGTGGATGCGCACTGCCACGTCTTTGGCCCGGGCGAGCGCTTCCCCTACGCGCCGCAGCGCAAATACACCCCCTGCGACGCCAGCAAAGAACAGCTGTTCGCGCTGCGCGACCATCTGGGCTTTGCGCGCAACGTCATCGTGCAGGCCACCTGCCACGGCGCCGACAACCGCGCGCTCATCGACGCCTGCCAGGCCAGCGGCGGGCGCGCGCGTGGCGTGGCCACCGTGCAGCGCAGCGTCACCGACGCCGAGCTGCTGGCACTGCACGACAGCGGCGTGCGCGGCGTGCGCTTCAATTTCGTCAAGCGGCTGGTGGACTTCACCCCCAAGGACGAGCTGCTGGACATCGCCCAGCGCATCGCCCCGCTGGGTTGGCACGTGGTGGTGTACTTCGAGGCGCAGGACCTGCCGGAGCTGTGGGACTTTTTCACCGCGCTGCCCACCACCGTCGTCGTCGACCACATGGGCCGCCCGGACGTGCGCAAGCCGCTGGATGGCCCCGAGTTTGGCCTGTTCGTGCGGCTGCTGCGCGAGCACCCCAACATCTGGACCAAGGTCAGCTGCCCAGAGCGGCTGTCGGTGTCCGGCCCGCCGGCGCTGCCGGGCCGCTGCGGGCCTGAGCAGCCGCCGTACGCCGACGTCATCCCGTTTGCGCGTCACCTCGTGCAAACCTTCCCCGACCGCGTGCTGTGGGGCACCGACTGGCCGCATCCCAACCTCAAGGACCACATGCCCGACGACGGGCTGCTGGTGGACTTCATCCCGCACATCGCGCCGACGCCCGAGCTGCAGCGCAAGCTGCTGGTGGACAACCCGATGCGCCTGTATTGGCCCGAGGAGTGGAAGGGAGACTGACATGCCCCTGGACAAACCCTACGCCGACATTCCCGGCACGACCATATTCGACGCCGATCAGTCCCGCAAGGGCTACTGGCTCAATCAGTTTTGCATGAGCCTCATGAAGGCCGACAACCGCGCCCGCTACCTGGCCAACCGCCGCGCCTACCTGGACGAGTGGCCGATGAGCGAGGAGCAAAAGCAAGCCGTGCTCGAAGGCGACCTCAACCGCTGCATCCAGTTGGGTGGCAACATTTATTTCCTGGCCAAGCTCGGCGCCACGCATGGCAAGAGTTTTCAGCAGATGGCTGGCTCCATGACCGGCATGACCGAAAACGAATACCGCGCCATGATGCTGGCCGGTGGCCGGCGCATCGAAGGCAACCGCTACCTGGGCGAAGACGGCGACGCGCAGCCGCACCGCCAGCCCCAGGGCAGCGGCACCGGCAAACTGCTTTGAAAGGCCCTCCATGGCACGCATCACCGCCTCTGTGTACACCAGCCACGTGCCCGCCATTGGCGCGGCACTGGACCATGGCAAAGCCCACGAACCCTATTGGCAGCCGGTGTTTGCCGGCTACGAATATTCCAAGCAGTGGTTGCGCGAGCACATGCCGGATGTGGTGTTTCTCGTCTACAACGACCACGCCACGGCCTTCAGCCTGGAGCTCATTCCCACGTTTGCGCTGGGCACGGGCGCGCAGTTTCCGATCGCCGATGAGGGCTGGGGCCCGCGTCCGGTGCCAAGCGTCATCGGTCACCCGGAGTTGGCCAGCCACATCGCGCAAAGCGTCATCCAGGACGACTTCGACCTGACGTTGGTCAACCGCATGGAGGTCGACCACGGCCTGACGGTGCCGCTGTCGCTGATGTGTGGTCAGCCCGAGGCGTGGCCATTCAAGGTCATTCCGTTTGCCGTCAACGTGGTGCAGTATCCCGTGCCGTCGGGGCGGCGCTGTTTCCAGCTGGGGCAGGCCATTCGCCGGGCCATCGAGTCGTACGACGAGCCGTTGAACGTGCAGATCTGGGGCACCGGTGGCATGAGCCACCAGCTGCAGGGGCCGCGCGCCGGGCTCATCAACGCCGAGTGGGACAACCGGTTTCTGGACCGCCTCATCGAGGACCCGGCGGGCTTGAGCCACGTGCCCCACATCGAGTACGTGCGCGAGGCGGGCAGCGAGGGCATCGAGCTGGTGATGTGGCTGATCGCGCGCGGCGCGATGGCCGACGTGGCCGGGGGGCCCAAGCCGCGCGTGGCGCACCGTTTCTACCACGTGCCCGCGAGCAACACCGCCGTGGGCCATCTGATTTTGGAGAATGCCGCATGACCATCCAAGTCGCGCTGGCCGGGCCGGGTGCCTTCGGCCAAAAACACCTCGACGCCATCCGCCAGATTCCGGATGTCAAGGTCGTCTCGCTCATTGGCCGTGAACCGGCCAAAACCCAGGAGGTCGCCGAAAAATACGGCGTGCCCCACACCACCACCGAGCTCGCCGACGCGCTGGCGATGCGGGAGGTGGATGCCGTCATCCTGTGCACGCCCACGCAACTGCACGCCACGCAGGCCCTGGCGTGTCTGGAGGCGGGCAAACACGTGCAGGTGGAAATCCCCCTGTGCGACGTGCTGCGCGAGGGCGAGGCGGTGGCGCAGCGCCAGCGCGAGACGGGCATGGTGGCCATGTGCGGCCACACGCGGCGCTTCAATCCCAGCCACCAATGGGTGCGTCGGCGCATCCTGGCCGGTGAATACACCATCCAGCAGATGGATGTGCAGACCTACTTTTTCCGCCGCACCAACATGAACGCGCTGGGGCAGCCGCGCAGCTGGACCGACCACCTGCTGTGGCACCACGCGGCGCACACGGTGGACCTGTTTGCCTACCAAGCGCGCAGCCCCATCGTGCAGGCGCATGCCATCCAGGGTCCTTACCACCCCGAGCTCAAGATCGCGATGGACATGAGCATCCAGCTCAAGGCCGCCAACGGCGCCATTTGCACGCTGTCGTTGTCGTTCAACAACGACGGCCCGCTGGGGACGTTTTTCCGCTACATCGGGGACACCGGCACCTACATCGCCCGCTACGACGATCTGGTGCAAAGCCACAGCAAGGGCCCCGAGACGCCGATCGACGTCTCGGGCGTGGATGTGTCCCTCAACGGTATCGAGCTGCAGGACCGCGAATTTTTCGCCGCCATCCGTGAGGGGCGCGAGCCCAACGCCAGCGTTGCCCAGGTGCTGCCGTGCTACCAGGTGCTGCACCAGCTGGAGCAGCAATTGCTGGCCGACAACGGCCCGGCGCCGCGCTGATCCGGGCGTAGCCGGCATGATCGGCAGTTCTGTGGGGGAGCAGACTGCTCCCGCCCTCCTAGCGCCGCCCACGCCGTGGCCGACGCGGCGCCTGGGGCCGTTCGAGGTCTCGGCCTTCGGCCTGGGCTGCATGAACATTGGCCACGCCTACGGCGAGCCGGTGCCGCAGGCCGATGCCGCGCGGCTGCTGCTGAACGCGCTGGACGCCATCTTCGCCCCGAAGGCCGTCAGCGGCGCGCGCTACAACACCCAGGGCGAAGACGAGGTGGACACCGAGCGTTTCTGACACCCCCCCAGGCGGCTGCCGTGTACCGCATCGGGGCCCGATCCGTGGAGACCGCAAGTCCATGAACCCACACACCCCTGCGCCGCGTCCCATCCCGGGCACGCAACCCTTCGACGGTGCGCTGGCACAGCGCGGTTATGCGCTCAACAAAATGTGCTACTCCTTCAACGAGGCCGCCAACCGCGAGGCCTTCCGCGCCGATCCCGAGGCCTACATGGCGCGCTACGGCCTGACCGAGGCGCAAAAGGCTGCCGTGCGCAGCGGCCAGGTGCTGGCGATGTTGGCCGAAGGGGGCAACGCCTACTACCTGGCCAAGCTGGCGGGTATTTTCGGCTGGGATATGCAAGACATCGGCGCGCAGCAGACCGGCATGAGCAAAGCCGAGTTCCAGGCCAAGCTGGTGGCCGCCAACCAGCAGTGTTGAGGCCCACCGCCCCAGGAGACGTTCCCATGGCCCAGATCATCGGTGGCCTGGCCACCTCGCACATCCCCGCGATCGGCAACGCAATTGCGAAAGGCAAACAGCAAGAGCCTTACTGGAAGCCGTTCTTCGACGGCTTTCCCCCCATCCACGCCTGGCTGCGGCAGGTGCAGCCCGAGGTCGTCGTCGTGTTCTACAACGACCATGGGCTGAACTTCTTCCTCGACAAGCTACCGGCCTTTGCCATCGGGGCCGCCGCCGAGTACCACCATGCCGACGAGGGCTGGGGCATTCCGACCACCGCCCCGCTGGCGGGTTGCCCGGAGCTGTCGTGGCACCTGGTCGAGCAGCTTACCGCGGCGGAATTCGACCTCACGGTCTGCCAGGAGATGCGGGTGGACCATGCCTGCACGATTCCGTTCCAACTGTTCTGGCCCGACCAACACCCCGCACCGGTGCGCATCGTGCCCATCCACATCAACACGGTGCAGTTTCCCCTGCCCAGCGCCCAGCGTGTCTATGCGCTGGGCCGCGCGGTAGGGCGTGCCGTCGGGTGCTGGGCGGATGCGCGTCGCGTCGTCGTCATGGGCAGCGGCGGCTTGAGCCATCAGCTCGAGGGCGAGCGGGCGGGCTTCATCAACAAGCGCTTTGACCTGCAGTTTTTGCAGAGCATGGAAACCAACCCCCAGTGGGCGACCCAGTACAGCGACCGCGAGCTGGTGGAACGGGCCGGCACCCAGGGGGTGGAGCTGCTGATGTGGCTCGCCATGCGCGCCGCACTCACCGAGGCCGGCAGCGGCGTGCGGCTGGTCCACCGCCATTACCACATCCCCATCTCGAACACCGCCACCGGCGTCATCGCGCTGGAAGCCGTGCCGTGAGCGGGGCACCCAGCGCCGGCGCATGCGCCGCAGCCGAGTAGGGGGCAGCCGCCCATTCGAACACGGCCACCGCCTGCTGCAGCCGCTGCGCCTGCTCGCGCAAGGCCTCGGCCGCCGCGGCCGACTGTTCCACCAGCGCCGCGTTTTGCTGCGTGCTCTGGTCGAGCAAGCCCATCGCGGCGTTGACCTGGCCGATGCCCTCGCTTTGCTCGTGCGCGGTGTGGGTGATGGCGCCGATCGTGTCCGCCACGCGCTGGATGGCGCGCACGATGTCGTCCATGGTCTGGCCAGCCTGCTGCACCTGCGTGCTGCCGGCCTGCACCTTGGCCACGCTGGTCTCGATCAGCGCTTTGATCTCGCGTGCGGCCTGCGCGCTGCGCTGGGCCAGGGCGCGCACCTCCCCTGCCACCACGGCAAAGCCACGGCCGGCCTCGCCGGCGCGCGCGGCCTCCACCGCGGCGTTGAGGGCCAGGATGTTGGTCTGAAAGGCGATGCCGTCGATGACGCTGATGATGTCGGCAATTTTTTGGCTGCTGGCCTGGATGTCGGCCATGGTGCTGACCACCTGCGCCACCGTCTCGCCGCCGCGGCGCGTGGTGTCGGCCGCCTGTGCGGCCAACTCGTTGGCGCTGCGTGCCGCGTCCGCGCTGTGGCGCACGCTCTCGGTCAAGTGCTGCAGGCTGGCCCCGGTTTGCTCCAGGCTGGCCGCCGCGCTTTCGGTACGGCGGCTCAGGTCCTGCGTGCCACCGGCGATTTCGGCGGCGGCGGTTTCGATCTGCTGCACCGCGGCGCGAATGCCCGCAACCGCCGTGGCGATGCGGCCGATGACGGCTTTGAGGCGCTGCGCCAGCGGCGTCGAGGCGCGCAGATGGCCCACGTCCAACACCACCCGTTCATCGCGGGACAGGCTGTCGGCCAGCGCGGCGACCTCGGCGTTGTCGCGCACCAGGCGCGCCAGCCACACGATCAGCGCCACCTCGAAGGCGGTCTGCACGATGACATAAGCCGCGTGCAGGATGATGACGGGGAAATTGGGCTCGCTCAGGCAATACAGGCCCCAGCCGGCCGCCTGCAGGCGGTCAAACGACACGTGATGCACCGCGAACAGCGCCGCCGACCACACCACCGGGCGCCAATCCAGATAGGTCATGAGCAGCGCCAGCGTGACGAACACGCCAAAGTGGAACTCGACCATGCCGGCCGAGACCTGGATGTGCAGCATCACCAACGTGGACAGCGAGGTGGCCAGCAGCAGCCGGCCGGCCAGCGTGCCGCGCCACGCCGCAAAGCCGATCACCCCCGGCAGCGACAACCCAACCAGCCACGCCAGCTCCGCCCCCAGGCCCAAGCCCGGTCGCTGCATCAACAGCACGATGGGCACCGACGCGATGGCGTACAGCGCCAGCGCGGCGAGCATCGCGGCGTCGGCGCGTCGGTAGATCGGCTGCAGGGGATCGTGTGGCGATGGGGTGGACATCGGGCCTCTCCAGGAAACAAAAAAGGGTGCACCTCTGCGGTACACCCTCCCTCAAGACGTCGGATTGTGGTTGTCGGTGTTGCAGATTATGGCGCGTACGCCGCCTGCCATCACAGGTTGTCCAGGAAGCTGCGCAGCTTTTCCGAGCGGCTCGGGTGCTTGAGCTTGCGGATCGCCTTGGCCTCGATCTGCCGGATGCGCTCGCGCGTGACGTCGAACTGCTTGCCCACTTCCTCCAGCGTGTGGTCGGTGGACATTTCGATGCCGTAGCGCATCCGCAGCACCTTGGCTTCGCGCGGCGTCAGGGTGTCCAAAATCTCCTTGACCACCTCGCGCAAGCCGGCTTGCATGGCCGCGTCCACCGGCGCGACGTTGCTGGTGTCCTCGATGAAGTCGCCCAGGTGGCTGTCGTCGTCGTCGCCGATGGGGGTTTCCATCGAGATCGGCTCCTTGGCGATCTTCATGATCTTGCGGATCTTGTCCTCCGGCATGTCCATCTTCTCGGCCAGGATGGAGGCGTCCGGCTCGACCCCGAACTCCTGCAGGTGCTGGCGCGAAATGCGGTTCATTTTGTTGATGGTCTCGATCATGTGCACCGGGATGCGGATGGTGCGGGCCTGGTCGGCGATCGAGCGCGTGATGGCCTGGCGGATCCACCAGGTGGCGTAGGTCGAAAACTTGTAGCCGCGCCGGTACTCGAACTTGTCCACCGCTTTCATCAGGCCGATGTTGCCCTCCTGGATCAGGTCGAGGAACTGCAGGCCGCGGTTGGTGTACTTCTTGGCGATCGAGATCACCAGGCGCAGGTTGGCCTCGATCATCTCGCGCTTGGCGTCGCGCGAGGTGGCTTCACCCTCGTTCATGCGCTTGTGGATGGCCTTGAGCTGCTCCAGCGGCACCACCACCTGCGCCTGCAGGTCGATGAGGCGCTGCTGCAGCTCCTGGATGGCCGGGACGTTGCGCCCGAGCACCGCGCTCCACGGTTTGCCGGCGGCGGCCTGCCGCTCCACCCACTGCAGGTTGAGCAGGTTGGGCGGAAACTCGGCGATGAACTTCTCCTGCGGCATGCCGCACTTGTCGACGATGATGCGGCGCAGCTCGCGCTCGATCTTGCGCACCGTCTCCACCTGTTGGCGCACCTTGTCGCACAGCGTCTCGATGGCTTTGGCGGTGAAACGGATGGTCATCA
This sequence comes from Tepidimonas thermarum, assembly GCF_007556705.1. Classification (GTDB taxonomy): domain Bacteria; phylum Pseudomonadota; class Gammaproteobacteria; order Burkholderiales; family Burkholderiaceae_C; genus Tepidimonas; species Tepidimonas thermarum. Next base: position 46,863 of record NZ_VJOL01000007.1, read on the forward strand.
GCGTTTCGGTGATGCGCGCCTGCACCGCCTGGTAGCGCGGCGTGCCCCAGCCTTCGGCCTCGTAGACCTGGCGCAGCTCGTCGAAGAGTGCGCGGATCGTGTCGAATCGCGCCAGCGCCTCGCGCTTGAGCTCCTCCATCTTGCGCGTCAGCGCCTTGGAGCCGCCCTTGCCGTCGTCGTCCTCGTAGTCGTCGAAGTCCTCTTCGGCCACGTAGTCGTCGGCCTCGTCGGCGTCGGCAAAACCGTCCACGACCGTGGAGATGATGACCTTGCCCTCGCGGATCTCATCGGCCATGGTCAGGATGTCGTGGATGATCGCCGGCGACTCCGAAATCGCCGCCATCATCTCGTGCAGACCGCTTTCGATGCGCTTGGCGATTTCGATTTCACCCTCGCGCGTGAGCAGCTCGACCGTGCCCATTTCGCGCATGTACATGCGCACCGGGTCGGTGGTGCGGCCAAATTCGCTGTCCACCGTGGACAGGGCGGCCTCGGCTTCTTCCTCGGCTTCCTCCTCGGTGGTGACCGCGGTGGGGGCGCCGGTCAGCAGCAGGGTTTCGGCGTCCGGTGTTTGTTCGTAGACCGCCACCCCCATGTCGTTGAGCAGCGAGACCACGACCTCCAGCGTCTCTTGCTCGACCAGTTTGTCCGGCAGGTGGTCGTTGATCTCGGCATGGGTCAGGTAGCCACGCGTCTTGCCGAGCTTGATGAGCTGCTTGAGCTTTTCGCGGCGCAGCTTGGCTTCTTCCTCGGTCAACACGGTGTCATCCAGGCCGAACTCCTTCATCAGGGCGCGTTCTTTGGCCTTGGACAGCTTCATGCGCAGCGGCTTGGCCTTTTCGGCCGGCTCGGCACCGCCTTCCAGGTCGGCGCCATCGTCGGCCACCGCCTCGACGTCGTCGTCGATCAGATCGTCGTCCAGGTCACCGAGGTCGGCGTCGTCAAAGACTTCGTCGTCGCTCTTCGAGGCGGCTTTGCGGCCGCGCTTGGCGCCCCCTTTGGCGCCCGATTTCGCGCCCGATTTGGCGCTGCTCTTGGTGGCGCCAGCGGCCTGGGTGCCGGAGGCGCTGGACTTTTTGGTGGATTTGCGGGCGGGCTTGGCCGCGTCGGCGGGCGCCTCAGCCGCCGCCTGCGGCGCGGTTGTGGTCGTTTCGGCGTCGGCGGGGGTGGCGCTGCTGGCGCGCTTGCGCGGCGTGGTCGCCGGCGCGGTGGGCACGGATTCGACGGTTTCGGCAGGGGTGACGGACTTCTTCGAACGAGTGCTCATGGCAAACGCTTTCTGCCCGACGCAGGGCGGGTTCTGGAGAGGACAGGGATGTGGGGGCGGCACGCCGCATTCGCAAGCCGGGTGGGCGAACATTGGGTGTGCAGTCCTTGCGGGGCGGACGCCGTGTGGCGTCCTGGCCGTGGGGGTGTCGTCCCGCGCGCCCGCTGGGGTTGCTGGCAAAGGGTGTCTGCGTCGTCTTCACCCGTGACCTGCGTGGTAACCCGCGCGGCAATTTGCGTAGCTATACGGCCCTGTCCGGAAGGTGCTGCTGTCGCACTTGCGAAACGCTCCATTATACCGGCTCATCCTCGTTTTGCAAACGACGCCGCTCGTGCACCACGTCGCGGTAGCGCGCCAGCGCGGCGGGGTCGGTGGCGGCGCGGCCAATCAGGTCGGTTTCCAGTTGCTTGAGGGCTTCGATGCGCATGCGGCGCAGCAGTTCGCGCAGCTCGCGCCGCAGCTCCTCGTGGTCGGCCGACGCCACCTCGGGGGCGTTGGCGTCCACGCGCTCCAGCCCCAACCCGCTGTCGTGCAGCGCCAGCGCCAACGCTTCGAAGGGCTGGCCGCGCAGCGCCTCGCGCAGCGCGGCCCAGGGCTGCGCGCCGTGTTCCAGCCACTGTCCCTCGAGCCACGCAAACAGGGGGCCGTGCGGCGGCGGTTCGGCCGCCAGCAAAGCGTGGTCGTCGGCGGTCAGCCAATCCCAGGCCTGCGGCGTGGTCAGCACGATGCGCGCGATGCGGTCGGCGCGGCCCAGCAGCCCACGCGCCGCACGCCGCGCCTGCAGGGTGGCGGCATCGGCGCGCGCGGGCCAGCGCCCGCGGGGTGGCGCGGCGGCAGGCACCTCCGCCGTGGCTGCGGTGGCGGCCCCCGGGGCGATCGCGTCGGCATGGGCCCGGTGCGTGGGTGGTGCCGTGGCCGCCGGCGCAGAGCGCGCCGAGCGCGCCGAACGCGCCGAAGGCGCCGCGGCGCGCCCGCTGCGGGCATCGGTGTGCCACAGCTGTTGCAGGTCGCGCACCTCCAGCGCCGCGAGCTCGGCCAGCTCGTGCAGCAACTGGCGTTTGAGCGCTCCGTCGGGCAGCGCCTGCCACAGCGGCTGGGCCTGGGCGGTGGCGCGCGCGCGGCCTTCGGCCGTGGCCAGGTCGCAGCCCTCGGCCGCCACCTCGAGCACGAAGCGGCTCAGCGGCGTGGCCTGCGCCAGCGCCGCGGCAAACGCCTCGGCACCGTGGGCGCGGATGTAGCTGTCGGGGTCGTGCTCCGGCGGCAACAACAAAAAGCGAAAGCGCCGCGTGTCGGTGGCCCAGGGCAGCGCGGCGGCCAAGGCCCGCTGCGCCGCGCGCCGGCCGGCGGCGTCGCCGTCGAAGGCAAACACCACATCGTCGGTAAAGCGCAGCAGCTTGCGCACATGGTCGGGCGTGCAGGCGGTGCCCAGCGTCGCCACGGCATGGCCCAACCCCCATTGGGCCAGCGCCACCACGTCCATGTAACCTTCCACCACCAGGGCGCAGCCAGCCTGGCGGATGGCGCTGCGCGCCTCGTACAGGCCATAGAGCTCCTCACCCTTGTGAAACAGCGCCGTCTCGGGCGAGTTGAGGTACTTGGGTTCGCCGCCGTCGATGACGCGCCCGCCAAAGCCGATCACCTCGCCCTTGACGTTGCGGATTGGAAACATGATGCGGTCGCGAAAGCGGTCGTGGCGCCGCTGGCTGGCGGCACCGTCGGCGGTGTCCTCGTCGCTGGCCACCACCAGGCCGGCCTCCACCAGGCGCGCATCCTGGTAGTCCGGAAAAACGGTGGACAAAAAGCGCCAGCCCGGCGGTGCGTAGCCCAGGCCGAAGGTTTTGGCGATCTGGCCGGTCAGGCCGCGGCCTTTGAGGTAGTCGATGGCGCGCGGCGCCGCCTTGAGCTGGGCACGGTAAGCCTGCGCGGCGCGCGCCAGCACGTCGGTCAAGCTGGCCTGCTGCTGGCGTTGCGCGGCCTCGCGCGCCCGCTCGGCGGGGGAGCGCTCGTCTTCGGGCACCGTCAGGCCCAGCTGGGCCGCCAGATCGTGCACCGCCTCGCGAAAACCCGCGCCGGTGTGCGCCATCAAAAAATCGATCGCATTGCCGTGCGCGCCGCAGCCAAAGCAGTGGTAGAACTGCTTGGCCGGGCTGACGGTGAAGGAAGGCGACTTTTCGGCGTGAAACGGGCACAGACCCAGGTAGTTGGCCCCGCTTTTGCGCAACGCCACGTGGCGGCCGATGACTTCGACCAGATCGGCGCGCGCCAGCAACTCCTGCAAAAAGGCGGATGGGATGCTCACGCGCGCATTGTCGGGCATCGCGCGCGCTTTGGCAGCGTCCGCCCCCGGGCACGCGCCGGGGTGGCCTTACGCCGGTGCCGCGGGCTGCGCGCGCAGCTGGGTTTCGAATTGCTCGATCGGCATCGGCCGCCCAAAGCGGTAGCCCTGCAGCAGGTGGCAGCCGTGCGCGAGCAGGTAATCTTCTTGCTGCGCGGTCTCCACCCCCTCGGCCAGCACCTGCATGCGCAGCTTGCGGCCCAGGGCGATGATGGTGGTGACGATGGCCTCGTCTTGGCGGTTGGGCTGTTGCAGCCGGGCCACGAAGCGCTGGTCGATCTTGATGACGTCAAAGGGCAGCTCGGCCAGGTAGGCCAGCGACGAGTAGCCGGTGCCAAAGTCATCCAGCGCCAGCGACACGCCCAGGGCATCGAGCGTGCGCAGGGTGTCCCGGGCCGCGTCCAGGTCGTGCAAAAACACCGATTCGGTGATTTCCAGTTCCAGCAACCGGGGATCGACGCCGTGCTGGGCCAGCAACTGCTGAATGCGCGTGCCAAACCCCGGGTCACGGAACTGGGCCGGGCTGACGTTGATCGCCAGCCGGCGGCCGGCCAAGGCCGGGTCGCGCTGCCAGCCCGCCAGCAGGGCCAGCGCCTGCGACAGCACCCAGTCGCCCAGCGGCACGATGAGGCCGGTTTCCTCCGCCAGCGGGATGAACTGGCCGGGCGGCACCAGCGTGCCGTCCGGGCGCAGCCAGCGCACCAGCGCCTCGGCCCCCACCGTGTTGCCACGCCCATCGATTTGCGGCTGCAGGTACAGGCGCAGCTCGCCGCTCTCGATGGCCTGGGCAAGCTCGCGCTGCAGCCGGTGGCGGGCATGGATGGAGGCTTCCATCTCGGGGTCGAAGAACGCCACGCCGTCGCGCCCGGCCTGCTTGACGCTGTACATGGCCAGGTCGGCGGCTTTGAGCAATTCGGTGGCGTCGGCCGGGCTGCTGTCGTCGCCGTAGAGCGCGATGCCGATGCTGGGCGTCAGCGCCATCGACTGGGTTTTGTACGTCATGGGCTGGCGCAGGGCGTCGGCGATTTTGTCGGCCACCGTGCGCGCGGCCAGGGCGGCGTCATCGCGCCGCGCATGGGTGGCGGGTAGCAGCACCAAAAATTCGTCGCCGCCCAGCCGGCCCGGCGTGTCCTGCTCGCGCAGCGTGGCGCGCAGCCGCTCGCCCACGGTGCGCAGCACCGCGTCGCCAGCGTCGTGTCCGTGCGTGTCGTTGATGGCCTTGAAGTGGTCGAGGTCGATGAACAACACGGCGCCCCAGCGCGCGTCGCGGCGCGCCAAGCGCAGCGCCTGCTGCAGGCGATCGAGCATCAGGCGGCGGTTGGCCAGGCCGGTGAGCGGGTCGAAGAAGGCCAGGCTCTCGATTTGCGCCTCGGCCTCCTTGCGCCAGGTCATGTCGGTGAAGATCGCCACGTAGTGGCGCACCTTGCCCACGGCATCCGTGACCGCGCTGATGGCCAGCCATTCGGCATACAGCTTCCCGTCCTTGCGCCGGTTCCAGATTTCGCCCTCCCAGCGGCCGTCGCGCAGGAGCTGGTCCCACATGGCGCGGTAGAACTCGCGATCGTGACGGCCGGAATGCAGCAGTTGCCCCGGGGTGCGCCCCACGGCCTCGTCCGCGGTGTAGCCCGTGATGGCCTGGAAGGCGCGGTTGACGCGCACGATGCGTCCGGCCGCGTCGGTGATGACGACGCCTAGGCCGCTGTCGAAGGTCTTGGCCAGGATTTCCAGCTCGTCGAGCAGGGCGGATTTGTCGCGCAGCGTTTGGCGCAAGCGCCGGCGTTGGCTGGCCAACAGCAGCACCAGCCCCAGCAGGGCGGCCGCGCCCGCGCTGGCCAGGGTAAGGGGACGGGCGTTGCGCTGCACCGTTTCCTGCCAGGTGAGCTGCGGCACGCCAAACGGGGGCGCGCGCAAGGTGCGCAGCAGTTGCTCCACGGCGGTGTAGTTGGCTGGGGGGGCGAAGCCCGCCAACACGTGGCTGTGCAATTCGGGGGCGTCGCGCGTGTTGAGCAGGGCCAAGACGAGCCACCGTCCGGTGTCTTCGTCCAGGTGCGGCAGCGTGGCCACCGGCCATTCGGGGTAGAGGGGGGTGCTCACCGCCACCGGGTAACCCGGCAAATCCTGCCGCTGCAACACACGCACATGCCCGGGCGGGATGCGGCCTTCGGCCTGCATCGACTCCAGCACGCCGTCGCGCACGAACGCCGCGTCCACCCGCCCGTCGAGCAGGGCCTGCACCACCGCATCGTGGGGCATGCCCAGCGCAACCCAGGCGATGCGGCGCAGGTCCACGCCGCGGCGGTGCAGCTCGTAGCGCTGGAGGTTGTAGCCGCCGAGCGATTCCATGTGCACGATGCCGATGCGCTGGCCGGCCAAGTCCTCCCAGCGCTGCAGCGGGCTGTCGGCGCGCACGAGGACGGTGCCGCCGAAGGCGCGCGTCTCGATGCCATGGCGGCGGCGCACCAGGGTGGCCAGCGGCGGGCTCAGGCCGTCGGTGGCCTGCAGCATGACGTAGTGCGCGGGGTTGGTGATCACGGCATCCACGGCGCGCGTGCGCACCGCTGCGTCGAGCGCGTCGTAGGGCGGCAGCAGCAGTGGCTCGATCGGGTGCTGCGCGCCCAGCCGTTGCTGCAGGGCTTGCAGCACGGGTTGCCAGTCGCGCTGCTCGATCTCGAGCGGGCGGTAGGCCAGGATGCCCAGGCGCAGCGTTGCGTGCTCGGCCCAAGCGGCGCCCCATCCCGCCACCAGCCACACCACCAGCCAGCCCCGCCACCAGCGGGCCCAGCCACTGCGGGCACCCGGGCGTGTGGGTCGGGCCGCGCTCATTGGGGCTCCTCCACGGGCAAGGCCAGCGCCGACACCAGGTCGTCGGGCACGTCGGCCTGCGGCACCATCCCTTGGTGGTGCATGAACCGGGCCAGGGCGCGCGCGGCGTGCAGCAGGGGTGGCGGATCGCCCAGCAACCAGCGGCGGTTGTCGGCCCAGTTGGCCAGGCGCAAGCCGTTGAAGACGTGCAAGGTGTGCGCAGGCGGCAGGTCCAGCCACGGCGCCAGTCGGTAAACCGCGTCGCCGGGCAGGCTCAGCAGATGGTGCCGTCCGGCCAGCACCTGCCGCACCAGGGTGCGCAGGGGGCCACGGCGCTCGCGCAGGGCGCGCGCGTGCACGGCCAGCACGTCCGCAATGGGCCGCTCCGCAGGCAGCTCACGGCTGTCGAAAACCCGCTGCGCGCCTTGGGCGATCAGCCGCGATGCCAATGGCTCAAAGGTCACCAGCAGGTCCACCGCACCGGCACGCCAGGCGCGCTCGTGCTGGTCGAAGGGCACATGGACCTGCTGCACGGCATCCAGTGTCAGACCTGCGCGCTCCAGCCAGCTGACCAGCATCAGCTCGCCGACGGCACCGTTTTCGTGGCCCACGCGGGCCCCCGGCCAGCGCGCCGGTGCGTCAAACCCGGGGCGTGCCAGCACCACGTCCGCCCCGTGCGAGAGGTCGAACAGCCCGACGATGCGCAGCGGCACGCCGTTGGCGTTGGCGCTGAGCACCTCGTCGAGCGTGAGGCCGGCGGCTTGGGCTTGGCCGTCGCGCAACGCCTGCAGCGAGGCGCTGGCCGAACCCGTGGGCAGGGCACGCAGCGGCTCACCCTCCCACCATCCCAGGCTGTCGGCCAGCCGCAGCGCCGCGTAGCCCGGCCACGGGTGGTAGGCCACGGTCAGCGGCGCATCGGGCGCGCAGCCCGCCAGCCAGGGGGCGGCGAAGGTGGCCGCGGCCGTCGCGCCGCAGCGCAGAAGGCGCCGCCGATCCGCTCTCATCCCGCCATCACCCGGTTTTTGCCAGCGCGCTTGGCGCGGTACATGGCCGCGTCGGCGCGGGCGATGGCCGCGTCCACCGGCTCGTCGTGTTGCAGCTCGGTCACGCCGGCGCTGAAGGTGATCAGCACCTTTTGTTCGCCCTGCAAAAACAGGTGGGCGCTGAGGTCGCGCTGCAGGCGCTGCACCACGCCGCACGCCTCCTCGGGCGTGGTGTCGGGCAGCACGATGATGAATTCCTCGCCGCCGTAGCGGCCGATGGTGTCCTGCGGGCGCAGGCTGCGGCGCGCGACATCGGCCAGGTGCTTGAGCGCCGCGTCGCCGGCCAAGTGGCCCAGCGTGTCGTTGAGGCGCTTGAAGTCGTCCACGTCCAGCAGCGCGATGCACACGCGCGTGCCGGTGCGCTCGGCGCGGCGGGTTTCGCGGTCGATGGCGCTGGCCAAGCCTTTGCGGTTGAGCACGCCGGTGAGCAGGTCGTGGGTCACCAGCTCGGCCATTTGGTCGAGCTCGGCGCGCAGGCGCTCGACCTCGGCTTCGGCGCGGTTGGCGCGGTCGCGCAGATCGGTCAGCTCGTCGGCAACGCGCTGGGTGTCGGCGGCAAAGGCGCGCGCGGTTTGGATCGCCTCTTGCACCACGGGGGCCATGTCGGCCAGGCTTTCGGCGCGCTCCAGGGCCTGCGCGCAGGCCTCGAATTCGGCGTGGTACTGGCCGATGCTGGCGGCGGTCTGGGCCAAGCGCTCCAGAAAGGTGGCCAGCGTCTGGCGCATGAGCTCCTGCGCGCGCACGGTTTGCTCGCGCGCCTCGGCCTGCTTGACGATGACGTCCTTGACGCGCGCTTGCAGGTCTTCCAGCCGGCGTTGCGACAGCGGCGGCTGCGCGGCTTGCACGAGGGCCTGCATCTGCTGGCGCAGCCAGGGGTTGTCCGGGCTGATGGCGTCGATGTGCTCAAAAACCTGGCGCAGCAGGCCCAGCAGCGCCTCGCGCACGCCGGTTTGCTCTTCCACGCCAAACGACAAGCGGTAGGCGTAGTCCGCCAACATGCGCCGCAGCGTCGGCGGGTGGTGCTCGGGCAGGCGCAGGTAGCGCACCAGCTCCTCGCCCATGTCGTGCAGGCGGCGGTCGTCGGCGGCCACCAGCGGCTGCGCAATGTCGATGATGCGCGCGGTTTGCTCGGCGATTTCCGGCGCGATGGGTGGCGCGTGCGCCGCATCGGGTGCGAACGCCGACGGCGCGAAGTCCGAGGGCCCGAAGCCGCTGGCGGCGGGGCCATCGGTGACGGGGCTGGCCGCCGGTGGGGTGGCGGGCGCAGCGGCGGCGGTCGGGGTGCTGGCAGGGGCGGGCGCCGCCGCCAGGTGCTGGGTGAGCACCTTTTCCAGGTCGTCCCAGGTGTGGCGGCTCACCGCCTTGTTGAACAGTGCCTTGAAGCGCACCTGCGCGGGCGTGCGCTCGGGCAGGGCCTGGGCGATCTGACGCAGCTGCGCCAGCGGGAACGGCTGCAACGGCCGGGTGCCCGCGACCTCGTGGTAGGCGGCCTGAAAATTGTCCGGCGTGGGCGGCAGCCGCCGTGCCGCGAGCAGGCGGACGGCTTCCCGGGCGATCTCTTTGGGGGTGGTGGCGCTCATACCGGCGGGGTTGGCATGCTGCGGGAAGGCAAGGCAGATGCGGCGAGTATAGGGCGCCGGCCCGCCGCCTTCAGCGTGGCTGCATGCGGATGGCGCCGTCGAGGCGGATCACCTCGCCGTTGAGCATGTCGTTTTCGATGATGTGCTTGACCAGCTTGGCGTAATCCTCGGGGCGACCCAGGCGCGAGGGGAAGGGCACCATGGCGGCCAGGGCGTCTTGCACCTCCTGCGGCATGCCAAACAACATGGGTGTGCCAAAAATGCCGGGGGCAATGGTCATGTTGCGGATGCCCAGCTTGGCCAAATCACGCGCGATGGGCAGCGTCATGCCGACCACCCCGCCTTTGGAGGCGCTGTAGGCAGCCTGGCCGATTTGGCCCTCGAACGCGGCGACCGACGCGGTGGAGACGATCACGCCGCGCTCGCCGGTGGGTTCGGGCTCGTTGGCGCTCATGGCCTGCGCGGCCAGGCGGATCATGTTGAACGTGCCCACCAGGTTGACCTGGATGACCTTGTTGAACAGCGCCAGGCTGTGCGGGCCGTTTTTGCCCACGGTTTTTTCGGCCGGGGCGATGCCGGCGCAGTTGACCAACCCCGCGAGCTTGCCCAGCGCGACCGCCTGGTCGATGGCCGCCTGGGCGTCGGCTTCCTGGCTGACGTCGCAGCGCACATAGACGCCGCCGATGTCGCGCGCCACGGCCTGGCCGCGCTCGTCTTGCACGTCGGCGATGACCACGCGGCCGCCGTGCGCCGCCAGCATGCGCGCCGTCCCTTCGCCCAGGCCCGAAGCGCCGCCCGTGACCACGTACACCTTGCCTGCGATTTCCATGCCCAGTCTCCTGTGTTTGACGTTGACGTAAACGTCAATCATAGGCCAAAAAAGCGCCCGCCAGGGTGGCGGGCGACAAGCACCGTGCGGTGCACACTACCAGGAGAGGGGGGCGCCGCAGCGGCGGCGCGTGGACATCACGTCGTCACTTGTAGCCGGCGCGGTCCAGCATCTGCTGCACCTTGGTCAGGTTTTTGGCCACGACCGTCAGCGGGATGGTTTCGGCCTTGAACCGGTCGCCGCCGATGGCTTTGAGCGCCGGGTTGTCGAGCACCACGCCGCGCGCGGCCGGAAATTCGTTGTTGCCATTGGCGAAGTACGCCTGCGCCTCGGGGCTGGCCAGGTACTCGAGGAACCGCACCGCCGCCTCCGGGTTCTTGGTGTGGCGCGCGACCGCCGCCCCCGCGATGTTGACGTGCGTGCCGGTGGTGGCCTGGTTGGGGAAAACCACGCGCACGCGCTCCATGACCTTGCGGTCCTCTGGTTGGTCGGACTTGACCAACCGCGCCAGGTAGTAGCTGTTGCTCAGCGCGACGCCACACTCACCGCTGGCCACGGCGCGGATTTGGTCGGTATCCCCGCCCTTGGGGGCGCGGGCCATGTTGGCCACCAGCCCGTTGAGCCACTGTTGGCCCTTCTCGTCGCCCAGGCGCTCGATCACCGTGGCAAAGAGCGACAGGTTGTACGGGTGCGAGCCGCTGCGCGTGCACAGCAAGCCCTTGAGCTTGGGGTCGGCGAGCTGCTCGTAGGTGGCCACATCCTCGGCCTTGACGCGCAGCGGGTCATAGACGATGACGCGTGCGCGGGTGGAAAAGCCGGTCCAGGTCACGCCCTCCGGGGTGCGGGCGGCGCGCAGCTCGGGCGGGATGGCGGCGTCGAGCTTGGCCGACTGCACGGGGCGAAACAGCCCCTGTGCGTCGGCTGCGGCCATGCGCGCGGCATCCACCAGCAGCACCACGTCGGCGGGGGATGCCGGCCCTTCGGCGCGCAAACGCGCGACAATGCCGGCGTCGTCGCTGTCCACCCGGCGAATGGTGATGCCCGTGGCCTTGGTGAAGCCCTCATAGAGGGCCTCGTCGCCCGGGTAGTGGCGCGCGGAATAGACGTGCAAGACGTTGTTCTGGGCCGCCGCCGTTTGCGGCACCAGGCCCCACGGCACGGCCAGGGACAACAACGCGAATGCCCCACGGGTGAGGCGGCGGCGCAACGTGGACATCGGGGTAACCATCGACAAGACTCCTAGCATCCAAGTGGAAGGGGGTGCCACCCCCGGCGAACGAACCGAACAGCATTCGTTGGCAGCGATAATACCACAAACGAGAATCATTTCCATTATGACTGTTGACCGAGATCCAACCGCCTGGCGGCTCGGCCGCCGCGCCTGGCTGGGGGCGGCGGCCGCGGTGGCGGTGGGGGCATTGGCCGGTTGCGCAGTGCCGCGTCCCGAACCTCGGCCGCCCGACAGCCCCGCGCCGCTGCCGCCGGCCCCCCCGCCCACGCGCCCGCCGCGGGTGGGCCTGGCGCTGGGCGGGGGGGCGGCCCGGGGATTTGCCCACATCGGCGTGATCCAGGTGCTGGAGCGCGAGGGGATACGGCCCGACCTGGTGGTGGGCACGTCGGCGGGCAGCCTGGTGGCGGCGCTCCATGCGCACGGGTTGGGTGGCGCCGCGCTCGAGCAAGCGGCGCTGGAGATGGAGGAGGCGACCATCGCCGACTGGACGGTGCCGCTTTTCAACCGCGGGCTGTTGCGCGGCGAGGCGCTGGCGCGCTACGTCAACCGCATGGTCCAGGGCCGCACCATCGAGGCCATGCCGCTGCCCCTGGGCATTTTGGCCACGGAGCTGGCCAGCGGCCGTCCGGTGCTGTTTCGCCGCGGCGACACCGGGACGGCGGTGCGCGCCTCCAGCGCGGTGCCGGGGGTGTTTTCCCCGGTGCTGATCGGCGGCCAGGCGTACGTGGACGGCGGGTTGGTGGCGCCGGTGCCGGTGGAGCAGGCGCGTGAGATGGGGGCGGAGCTGGTGATCGCGGTCGACATTTCCAGCCCCGCCGAGCCGCTGGCCCAGACCGACCCGGTGCGCGTGCTGTTGCAGACCTTCACCATCATGGGCCAGACCATCAACCGGCACGTGCTGGCGCGGGCGGACGTGGTCGTGCGCCCGGCGCTGCAAGGGGTAGGCAGCGCCGACTTTGCCGCGCGGCAGCGCAGCATCGCCGCCGGGCGCAGCGCCATGCAGGCGGCCCTGCCACGCTTGCGCGAGCAGCTCGTGGCGTTGCGTCGCCCGCTCAACGCGGCCACCACTGCGGTGCGCTGAGCGCGGCGCAGGCAAAAAAAGCCCCGCCGGTGGCGGGGCTGTGAAGGGTCCTCCGTTTCGAAAAGACCCGAGGAGACAACTCGAAGCAACCGGCGGCGGCGTCAGCCCGCGCTGCGGCGCGCGCGCGGCGCGCTCTTGGGTGCCGCCGTGCCGGCGTGCAGCGACTGCTGGGCCTGTTGGGCCGCCTGATGGAATTGGGTTTCGGCCAGTTCCGCCGCCTGTTTGACGGCTTGCTGGATGGTTTCCATGGCCGACGACGCGGCCTGCACGGCGCTGCGCATCGCTTCGACCGCAGCTTCGGTGCCGGCGGGCGCGTTCTTGGCCACGTTGTCCATCACCGCCAGGGCTTTGCGTTGCGCATCGGCGGCATTGTCCTCGGCCGCCTGGGCGAAGGCGCTGCCGGTGCTGGCCGCGATGTCGTAGAGCTGGCGGCTGTAAGCCACGGCCTTTTCGGCCAGGGGTTGCAGCAGCGCGGCCTGGCGTTGCAGCAATTCTTGTGCGTCCTTGGCCGACAGCAGCGCCTGGGTGTGATCGGCCGAGTCGCGCAGCGCCGCCTTGGTGGCCTGCAGGTTGAGTTCGACCAGCTTTTCCACACCCTCGAAGGCCTTGCGCGTCAGGCCATAGAGCATCTCGATGTTGGCCTTGTGGGCGGCGGCCAGTTGTTCCGGGGTGAGCATGGTGTCCTCCGCTGGTCGGGTGGGTGGTAAATGTTGCGCTGCAACAATGGTAGAAATTATACGACGCGCACCGGATTTTGCAAGCGCATGTTGCGCTGCAACATCGATGCCCTGGCACACTGGGCGGCATGCAGGTGTTCTATGCCACCCAGTTCGTGCTGCCGTTGCCCGCGGGCCACCGCTTTCCGATGGAGAAATACCGTCTGTTGCGCGAGGCGCTGGCGGCCGAGCCCGATATCCGATGGCAGCAGGCTGAGCCGGCCAGCGACGGCGAACTGGCCCTGGTGCACACGCCGGACTACATCCAGGCCATCGAGCACGGGACGCTCGATCCCGCCCTGCAGCGCGAAATCGGGTTCCCCTGGTCCCCGCAGATGGCCGAGCGTGCGCGGCGCTCGGTGGGGGCGACCATCCAGGCCAGCCGGGTGGCGTTGGCCGGCGAGGGCGTGGCCGCCAACATCGCCGGTGGCACGCACCACGCCTATGCGCACAAGGGTGGGGGGTTTTGCGTGTTCAACGACGCGGCGGTGGCGGCACGGCTGATGCAGGTGGAGTGGGCGCGGCGCGGCACGGCAGCCCGCGCGCGCCCAGTGCGGGTGGCGATCATCGACCTCGACGTGCACCAGGGCAATGGCACGGCCGCCATTTTTCGCGACGATCCCAGCGTGTTCACGCTGTCGCTGCACGGGGCGCGCAACTTCCCGTTTCGCAAGGAGCCCAGCGACTGCGACGTCGAGCTCCCCGACGGCTGCCGCGACGCCGAGTACCTGGAGGCGCTGGAGTGGGCCCTGGGTGAGCTGGAGCGGCGCTTCACGCCCGATTTCGTGATTTATCTGGCCGGGGCCGACCCGCACGAGGGCGATCGGCTGGGCCGGCTCAAGCTCAGCGACGATGGCATGGAGGCGCGTGACCGGCGCGTCTTCGAGTGGGCGTGGCAACGGCGGCTGCCCCTGGCCATGACGATGGCGGGCGGCTACGGCCACGACATTGCGAGCACGGTGCGGGTGCAGCGCCGCACCTACGTGGTGGCGCTGGCGTACTGGCGGCGCTGGTGCGCGATGGCACAATCGGCGCCAACACCCCAGAGGAGACCGCCCCCGTGAGCACCGCCGCGCCCGCGTCCCCGCGCCCGCAGCCGCTGCCCCGCGCGCACTACCGCGCGTTTCGGCCCATCGGCACGCGCTGGCTGGACAACGATATCTATGGCCACGTCAACAACGTGGTGTACTACAGCTGGTTCGACACCGCGGTCAACGGCTATTTGATCGAGCAAGGCGCGCTGGACATCCACGCCGGCGCGGTGATCGGGCTGGTGGTCGAAACCCAGTGCCACTACTTTGCGTCGCTGGCCTTCCCGCAGGCGGTGGAGGCGGGGCTGCGCGTGGCCCACATCGGCCGCTCCAGCGTGCGCTACGAGGTGGGCATTTTTGCCGCCGGCGCCCCCACGTGTGCGGCGCGCGGCCATTTCGTGCATGTGTACGTGGACCGCGCCACGCGCCGTCCGGTCACCGCGCTGCCCGTGACGCTGCACCAGACCTTGGAGTCCCTGCGATGAACGACCGTGCGCCCGCGCTCGATGCCCCCCTGATCCTCGACCCGCTGCAAGCCAGTGCCCGCGCCATCGATCCCGTGCAGGTGGAAGCCGCCATCGTGGGCCGCCGCTCGGTGCGGGCCTTTTTGCCCACACCGGTGCCGCGCGCCTTGATCGAGCGGCTGCTGCGGGTGGCCGCGCGCGCCCCCTCGGGCACCAACACCCAGCCGTGGAAAGTCTATGTGCTGCAAGGGCGTGCGCGCGATGCGCTGTGCGACCAGGTGTGCGCCGCGCACGATGCGATCCGCGCCCAACCGGCGCTGGCGGCCGAGTACCAGGAGGCCTACGACTACTACCCGAGTCAGTGGGTGAGCCCCTACATCGACCGCCGGCGCGAAAACGGCTGGGGCCTGTATGGGCTGCTGGGCATCGGCAAGGGGGACAAGGACAAGATGCACGCGCAGCACCAGCGCAACTTTCGTTTTTTCGACGCGCCCGTGGGGCTGATGGTGACCATCGACACGGTGATGGGGCGCGGCTCGCTGGTGGACACCGGCATGTTTTTGCAAAACCTGATGGTGGCCGCGCGCGCCCACGGGTTGGACACCTGCCCGCAAGCGGCCTGGAACCACTACGCGCGCATCATCCTGCCGCACATCGGCGCCAGCGAGCAGGAGATGCTGGTGTGCGGCATGGCGCTGGGTTATGCGGACCCGCAGGCGCTGGTCAACCGTTTCGTGACCCCGCGCGAGCCGCTGGAGCGCTTTGTGCGTTGGGTGGAGTGACCGCGATGACGCAGACCCCGGCGATGACCACGGCGCCGGCCGGCCCGCGGCCGGCGGTGCTGGTGGCGCGGCGCATCTTTGCGCAGACGGTCGAGCGCTTGCGCACGCATTTCGACGTCGAGACCAACGACGCCGACGACGAGTGGGCGCAGGAGGAGCTGATCCGCCGCCTGCAGGGCAAGGCCGGCGTGCTGCTGACCGGCACCCAGCGCGTGGACGCCGCGCTGTTGCAGGCCTGCCCTACGTTGCGCATCGCCGCCAACATGACCGTGGGCTACAACAATTTCGACGTGGCGGCGATGGACGCCGCAGGCGTGGTGGGCACCAACACCCCCGACGTGCTGACCGAGACCACGGCCGATTTTGGCTTGGCGCTGCTGCTGGCGGCGGCGCGCCGCGTGACCGAGAGCGAGCACTACCTGCGCGCCGGGCGCTGGACGCGCTGGTCGATCGACTTGTTTGCCGGGGCCGAGGTGCACGGCACCACCCTGGGCATTCTGGGCATGGGCCGCATCGGGCAGGCGATCGCGCGGCGTGGGGCGCACGGCTTTGGCATGCGGGTGCTCTACCACAACCGCCACCGGCTCGATGCGGCGGTCGAGGCCGATTGCCGCGCCACCTGGGTGGACAAGGCCACGCTGCTGCGCGAGGCCGACCATCTGGTGTTGGTGGTGCCCTACACGCCGCAGAACCACCACCTGATCGGCGCCGCGGAGCTGGCGCTCATGAAGCCGACGGCGGTGCTGGTCAACATCGCGCGCGGCGGCATCGTGGATGACGCCGCGCTGGCCGAGGCGCTGCGCGCGGGCCGGCTGGCCGCGGCCGGGCTGGACGTGTTCGAGGGCGAGCCGCGCGTGCACCCGGCACTGCTGCAGGTGCCCAATGTGGTGCTGACGCCGCACATCGCCAGCGCCACGGTGCGCACGCGCCGCGCCATGGCCGAGCTGGCAGCCGACAACCTGATCGCCTACCTGACCGAGGGGCGCGCGCTGACGCCGGTGAACCAGCCGCGCCACCCGCGCGCCTGAGACACGCACCCGCCACCTACAATCGCGCGCACCTGGAGGAGATGGAAATGACGGGGCATGCGATCCAATGGATGGCGGCGGTGCTGTTTGCGCTGGCGCTGGTCCACACCTTTTCGACCAAATTTTTCGAGCATCTGGCCCACACCCACCCCGCGCATGCGGGGGTGTGGCATTTGTTGGGCGAGGTCGAAATCGTCTTTGGCGTCTGGGCCATGGTGTTCATGACCCTGGCGGTGGCCACGGTCGGGTCGGCGCCGGCGCTGGCGTATTTGGATGGGCGCAACTTCACCGAGCCGCTGTTCGTGTTTGCCATCATGGTGGTGGCCGGCAGCCGGCCCATCCTGCAGGCAGCCTCGGCGGCGGTCAATGCGGTGGTGCGGGTGCTGCCGCTGCCGCGTCCCATGGCGTTTTACTTCACCACGCTGTCGCTGGTGCCGTTGCTGGGGTCTTTCATCACCGAGCCGGCGGCCATGACGCTGGCGGCGTTGCTGATGCGCGGCCCGATCTTTGCGCAACTGCCCTCGCGCCTGAAGTATGCGACGCTGGGAACGCTGTTCGTGAACGTGTCGATTGGCGGGACGCTGACGCCGTTTGCGGCCCCGCCGGTGCTGATGGTGGCGGCCAAATGGGGTTTCGACCTGTCGTACATGATCACCCACATCGGCTGGAAAGCCGCGCTGGCGGTGTTCATCAACGCTGCCGTGCTCACGGCGCTCAATGCCCGCACGTTGCGCGGGTTGACGGTGGCCGCCGAGTCGCCCTACCGCGGTGTGCCCGCGCACATGGTGGCGGTGCACGTGGGCTTTTTGACCCTGATCGTGCTGCTGTCGCACCATCCGGCGGCATTTTTGTCGGTGTTTTTGCTCTTCATGGGGGTGGCGACCGCGTACCCCCAGTACCAGGATCGCCTGATTTTGCGCGAGGGCCTGCTGGTGGCGTTCTTTTTGGGAGGGTTGGTGGTGTTGGGCGGTATGCAGCAGTGGTGGCTGCAGCCGCTGCTGGAGTCGATGTCGGACGCGCAGGTCTATTTCGGCGCCACGGTGCTTACCGCGATCACCGACAACGCTGCCTTGACCTACCTGGGGTCGCTGGTGGATGGTCTGTCCGATGACTTCAAGTATGCGCTGGTGACGGGCGCGGTCACCGGGGGCGGCCTGACCGTGATCGCCAACGCGCCCAACCCGGCCGGGGCGGCCATCCTCAAGGGGACATTCCGGGAGGGGGCGATTTCCCCCAAGGGCTTGTTTTTGGGCGCGCTGGGGCCCACCCTCGTCGCCATTCTGTGCTTCCGGCTGTTGCCACATTGAGTGTGGCGCGGCGGCGCACCGCCAGGGTGGCCGGCGCGGTGTGAACTTTCACGCGCCGGTCGAATCCTGGTTGGAGTTGTCCTGGACCGGAGCGAGGAAAGGAATGCGTACGTGACCCTGCTGACCCTGGTTGTGCTGCCGCTGGTGCTCGGCAGTGGGTTGTGCGCATGGTTGGGACGGCGCAGCCGCATCGGGGCGGCCGGCGTGGCGTTGGCGGTGGCGCTGGTGGTGGTGGCGCTGTTGGCGCAGGCGGCGCCTGCGGTGCTCAGCGGTGCGGTGCAGACGTTTGCCGCCCCGTGGCTGCCGGACGTCGGTTTGCAGATCAGCCTGCGGCTCGATGGCCTGTCGTGGATGTTTGCGCTGCTCATCAGCGGCATGGGCGCGCTCGTCGTGGTGTACGCGCACTTTTATCTGGCGCCGCAGGATTCGGCAGCCCGGCTCTACGGCCTGTTGATGGTGTTCATGGCCGCGATGCTGGGGGTGGTGCTGTCGGACAACCTGCTGTTGCTGGTGGTGTTCTGGGAGCTCACCAGCCTGTCGTCGTTCCTGCTGGTGGGGTATTGGAGCCATCGGCCCGAGGCGCGCGCGGGCGCGCGACAGGCGCTGGCGGTCACCGGTGGCGGCGGGTTGGCGATGCTGGCCGGGTTCGTGCTGCTGGGCCAGATTGCGGGCACGTTCGAAATCAGCGAGATGATGGGGCGCGCGGCCGAGATCCAGTCGGATCCGGCGTTCGTGCCCGCACTGCTGTTGATTTTGTTGGGGGCGTTCACCAAGAGCGCGCAGTTTCCGTTTCATTTTTGGCTGCCCGATGCGATGGCGGCACCGACGCCGGTGTCGGCCTTCCTGCACTCGGCGACGATGGTCAAGGCCGGGGTGTTTTTGCTGATGCGGCTGCAGCCGGTGTTGGCGGGCTCGGGCTGGTTTGAGGCCCTGGTGAGCGGGGCGGGCCTGATCACGCTGTCGTTTGCGGCGGGGGTGGCGCTGTTCAAGCACGACCTCAAGGGCTTGTTGGCGTACTCGACCGTGAGCCACTTGGGCTTGATCATGTTTTTGGTCGGGCTGGCCTCCCCCATGGCGGCGGTGGTCGCGGTGTTTCACGTCCTCAACCACGCCAGCTTCAAGGCGCCGCTGTTCATGGTCGCGGGCATCGTGGACCACGAGACGCACACCCGCGACATGCGCCGCCTGGGTGGGTTGTGGCAGGCCATGCCGTGGACCGGCACCATTGCCATCGTGGCCGCCGCGGGCATGGCCGGGGTGCCGCTGACCAACGGCTTTTTGTCGAAGGAGATGTATTTCACCGAGGCGGTGGCGCATTTTGCCGGCGCGGGTGCGCTGGCGTGGGCGGTGCCGCTGGTGGTGACGTTGGCGGGCGCACTCAGCGTTGCCTATTCGCTGCGGTTGGTGCACGACACGTTTTTCCACGGTCCGGCGCGTGATCTGCCGCAGGCGCACCCGCACGACCCCCCGCTGGGGATGCGGGCCCCGGCGGCACTGCTGGCGCTGGTATGTTTGGCGGTCGGGGTGTTGCCGGGGCTGTTGCTGGGGCCGGTGGTGGACGTGGCCGCGCGGGCGATGACGCAGCAGGCGCTGCCGCCGTATCACCTGGCGCTGTGGCACGGGGTCAACCTACCACTGGGGATGAGCGTGTTGGCGCTGCTCGGCGGCGTGGCGCTGTATGCGCGGCTGGCTGCGGGGCGGCGGCTGCATGGCATCGACTCGGAAGCCTGGTTTGGCCGCTGGAGCGGGCGTGCGCTGTTCGAGCGTGCGTTGGACGCCGTGCTGCGCCTGAGCGGGCGCGTCACCGCCACGCTGGAAAACGGGTCGCTGCAGCGCTACCTGGCGTGGCTGATCGGCGCGGCGCTCGCCGTGGGCGCTGCCACGCTGGCGGGCCAGGGCGTGGCGGCGGGTGCTCGGGCGCTGCTGCCGGCCGGGCCGCTGGCGCTGGGGCTGTGGGGGCTGTTGTGCGCGATCTGCCTGGTGCTCGTGTGGCGGCACCACGACCGCTTGTTGGCCGTGATCCTCACCGGGGGCGTGGGGCTGATCACGGCGCTGGCGTTTGCGCTGTTGTCGGCCCCCGACCTGGCGCTGACCCAGCTGTCGGTCGAGGTGGTCTCGACCGTCATGCTGCTGATGGGGCTGGCGTTGTTGCCGCCGCACTCGCCGCGCGAATCCTCACCTGGGCGACGCTGGCGCGACGCGGCATTGGCCGTGTTGGCCGGATCGGGCATGGCGGCGCTGGCGTGGTGGGTGTTGACCCGCGACCACGATTCGATCGCCTGGTACTTCCTGGAGCGCGCAGTGCCGCAGGGCGGGGGCTCCAACGTGGTCAATGTCATCCTGGTGGACTTCCGCGGTTACGACACGTTTGGCGAGATCACGGTGCTGGGCATCGCGGCCATCGGCGTGTATGCGTTGATGCAGGGCATGCGCACCACGCGGCCGCCCGTCGATGTGGGGGGGCGGCGCTGGACGTTCGCGCAGCCCCCGTTGCTGCTGCGCGTGGCGGCCTCGGTCGTGCTGCCGATGGCGCTGGTGTATGCGCTGTACATCTTTTTGCGCGGGCACAACCTGCCGGGCGGGGGGTTCATCGCCGGCTTGATCACCGCGGTGGCGCTGGTCTTGCAGTACGTGGCGTTGGGGCAGCAACGCGCCGAGGCGCTGCTGCGCGCCGCGGGTGGGCAGCGCTTCGTACGCTGGATCGGCGCCGGCTTGGGCATCGCCGGTCTGACCGGGGTGGGGGCGTTTGCCTGGGGCCGCCCGTTTTTGACCAGCGCGCACGGTTACCTGGCCCTGCCGGTGGTGGGTGAGCTCCCCCTGGCGACGGCGGCGCTGTTCGATCTGGGGGTCTATCTGACGGTGGTGGGCTCGACGCTGTTGACGTTGTCGGTGCTGGCCCAAGTCAGCCGCGAAGACGCGGCCGCCGGTGCCCGCGTGGGAGGGGCAGGATGCTGAGTCTGGAGTTTTTGCTGGCCTCGGGTATCGGGGTGATCACGGCCACCGCGGTGTATCTGCTGATGCGCGGGCGCACCTTTGCGGTGGTGCTGGGGCTGTCGCTGCTGGGCTATGCGGTCAACCTGTTTTTGTTCGGCATGGGGCGCTTGTGGCTGGCGGCACCGCCGATCGTCGGCGCCGCGCCGGTGATGACGGACCCGCTGCCGCAGGCATTGGTGCTGACGGCCATCGTGATCGGCTTTGCGACCACCGGGTTCGTGATCGAGCTGGCCCTGCGCAGCCGGCACGAGTCGGGATCCGACCATGTGGATGGGCACGAACCCGGCGCGCGACACGTGGACATCCCCGCGCGGGGGGAGGGTTGAGCGATGCTGCTCGAACTCTGGCGCGTCCACGCTCCGGTGCTGCCGGTGGTGCTGCCGCTGGCAACGGCGGTGCTGCTGCTGTTGCTGGGGGACCGCACCGGCGGCACGCACGGGCATGGTGGGCGCGCGGTGGCGCGGCAGCGCGTGGTCAGCGGCGTGTCGGCGTTGTTGGGCCTGGCCCTGGCGGTCTCGCTGCTGGTGCGCGCGGATGCGGGCGAGTGGCTGGTCTACCGGCTGGGTGAGTGGCCAGCGCCGTTTGGCATCGTGCTGGTGGTGGACCGTTTGTCGGCGCTGATGCTGGTGCTCACGGCGGCGGTGGCCCTGCCGGTGTGGGCGTATGCCAGCGGTGGCTGGGACGAGCAGGGGCGGTACTTCCACGCGGTGTTCCATTTGCAGTGGATGGGGCTCAACGGGGCGTTCGTCACGGGCGACCTGTTCAACCTGTTCGTCTTTTTCGAGGTGTTGCTGATCGCCTCGTACGTGCTGCTGGTGCATGGGCATGGGCGCGAACGCTTTCGCGTCGGGGTGCACTACGTGGTGCTCAATTTGAGCGCGTCGGGGATTTTTCTGGTTGCGCTCGGGCTGCTCTACGCCGTGACGGGCACGCTCAACATGGCCGATGTGGGCCAACGCGTGGCCAGCCTGCAGGGGGCGGAGGCGGCGCTGGCGCAGACCGCGGCGTTGTTGCTGTTGGTGGTGTTTGGGCTGAAGGCGGCGCTGTTGCCGCTGGGATTTTGGTTGCCGGCGACGTACGCCGCAGCGGCCGCACCCGTGGCGGCGTTGTTCGCCATCATGACCAAGGTGGGGGTGTACGCCATCATCCGCGTTCACGTCTCGGTGTTGAGCGCCGGGGCAGGCACGGTGGCCAGCGCGACCGCCGATTGGCTGCTGCCGCTGGCCCTGCTGACGGCGGTCGTGGGCGTGGCCGGGGTGTTGGCGGCGCACAGCCTGTCGCGCCTGGTGGGGTCGTTGACGGTGGCATCGGTCGGCACGATGCTGGCCGGGGTGGCGTTGTTTTCGGTGCAGGCGCTCTCGGCGGCGCTGTACTACCTGCTGCACAGCACGCTGGTGGTGGCGGCGCTGTTTTTGCTGGTGGAGGTGATTGCCGCGCAGCGCGGTCCCGCCGGCGACCGGCTGCAGCCGGCGCCCGCCGTGCGCGAGCCCGCGTTGTTGGGCCTGTTGCTGCTGTTGGGAGCCGCGTCGGCTGCGGGTTTGCCGCCGTTGCCAGGGTTTTTGGGCAAGGTCATGCTGCTGCAGGCGTCGCATGGGTTGACGCCGCAGGCGTGGGTCTGGGCGGTGGTGATCGGCGTGGGCTTTGCGTCCGTGGTGGGCTTGGCTCGCGCCGGTGCCATCGTGTTTTGGCACGTGGAGCCGACCCCTACTGAGGCGTGGCCGACGGCGGGGCGGCCGGGGCACCTGCTCGCGGTGATCGCCGCCCTGTTGGTCATGGGGGGCGCGATGGTGGTGGCGGCGGCGCCGTTGCGCGCCTACACGCTGGCCGCCGCGCAGCAGTTGCAGGACCACGCCGGCTATGTTCGGGCGGTGCTGGGGGATGGCCCGCCCAGCTTACGGCCCTACCGCGGCACCACGGGCTCCCCCCTCCACACGTCGCCAGAGGAGCGTCCATGACACGGTTGCGATCGGTGCGTGATGCGCAGCGGGCCCCCGCAGCGGGCGGGGGGATGGTGGCGGGGCTGTTTCCACACCCGCTGCTGTCGTGGCTGTTGGGGGTGGCGTGGCTGCTGCTTGCAGGCAGCGTAGCGCCGGTGCATTGGCTGGCCGCGCTCGCGATCGGGTGGGCGGTGCCGCGCTTGGTGCGCGCCTTTCTCGGGCCCGCCAACCGAATCGCCTGGGGCCCGGCGCTGGGGTTGACGCTGCGCGTGCTGTGGGACATCGTGGTGGCCAACGTCGCGGTGGCGCGGCTGGTGCTGGGGCCCACGCAGCGGTTGCGGCCGGCGTGGCTGCGTGTGCCGCTGGCGTCCCGGCATCCGCTGGTCAACAGCTTGCTGGCTTCCATCGTCACCACGACGCCAGGGACGGTCTCGGCGGTGGTGGACGAACAGCGCGGGGTGCTGTGGGTGCACGCCCTTGACTGCCCCGATGCAGCCGCTGCCGTGCGCGAGATTCAGCAGCGCTACGAAGGCCCGCTGCTGCGCATTTTTGGTGTCACGCCCGCGCGTGACGGGGGAGATTGAGATGACGCTGAACGTGCTGGGGTGGGCCCTGGATGTGGCCACGCTGGGGGTGGCGGTGGCCAGTCTGCTGTGCGGCTGGCGCTTGCTCGCGGGGCCGGGGATGACCGACCGGTTGCTGGCGATCGATACGCTCTACATCAACGCGGTGGCGCTGATCGTGCTGTTTGGCCTGCGCTGGCAAACCGATTTGCTGTTCGAGGCCGCGCTGCTGGTGGCCATGCTTGGCTTCGTGTCCACGGTGGCGGTGGGCCGGTTTTTGACGCGCGGCGACGTCATCGAGTAAGGGGTGGTGATGGACGGCTGGACTTCGGTGGTGGAATGGCTGGCAGCCGGGTTGCTGCTGGTGGCGACGTTTTTTGTGCTCGTGGGCGCGATCGGGCTGGTCCGCTTGCCCGATGCGTACACGCGCCTGCACGCGCCGACCAAGGCCTCGACGCTGGGGGTGGGGTGTGTGTTGATCGCCTCGCTGCTGCTGGGGTGGGCGCAGGGGCGCCCCGGACTGGCCGAGCTGCTGATCACGCTGTTCGTGTTCGTCACCGCGCCGGTGTCGGCCATGGTCATGGCGCAAGCCGCGCTGCACCTGAAGCTGCCGTCGCGCGCGCCGGTTCCGCGCGATGCCGTCCCGGAGCGCCGCGCCGACCCCCGCTGAGGCGTGCGCACGACGCGGCGGCCGCGGCGTCAGGCCGGGGGGCTGCTGCCGTCGACCGGGCAGGCCACAGGCAGATCGTAAAAGCGGCGGATGCCTTCCCAGGCCGCTTCGGGTGTGTCC
Source organism: Tepidimonas thermarum (assembly GCF_007556705.1). Taxonomy (GTDB): domain Bacteria; phylum Pseudomonadota; class Gammaproteobacteria; order Burkholderiales; family Burkholderiaceae_C; genus Tepidimonas; species Tepidimonas thermarum. The sequence goes on from NZ_VJOL01000007.1 coordinate 70,643, forward strand.
ACGTAGGTGAACAGCTTCAGGTCCTCGGGCGCGATCACGCCTTCCTCGACCATCAGGTCGAAGTCGATCAGGCGCTTCCAGTAGGCGCTGCCGTAGAGGAACACCGGCACCGGCCGCGACTTGCGCGTTTGCACCAGGGTCAACACCTCGAACAGCTCATCCAATGTGCCAAAACCGCCGGGGAAGGCCACCAACGCCTTGGCACGCATCATGAAGTGCATCTTGCGCAGCGCAAAGTAGTGGAATTTGAAGCGCAGCTGCGGCGTGATGTAAGGGTTGGGCTCCTGCTCGTGCGGCAGCAGGATGTTGAGGCCGACACTGGGGGCACCGAGGTCGTGGGCGCCGCGGTTGGCGGCTTCCATGATGCCCGGGCCGCCACCGGTGACGATGAAGAGCTGCTTGTCGTGCGGGCACGATTGGCTGTAGGCCGCCACCAGCTGCGCGAAGCGCCGCGCGGCGTCGTAGTATTGGGCGTTGCGGCGCAGCGCCGCGGCACGGCGGATCGCCTGCGCGTCGCCACTGGCCTGAGCGGCCTGCCACTGCGCCTCGGCCTCGGCCGGTTCGCGAAAGCGCGCACTGCCAAAGACGACGATGGTGTTTTCGATGCCGAGTTCGGCCATGCCGAGGTCGGGCTTGAGCAGCTCGAGCTGGAAGCGGATGCCGCGCGTTTCGCGGCGCAGCAAAAACTCCGGATCGGCAAAGGCCAGCCGGTAAGCGTCCGGGGGCGGCCGTGTGTCCGCGTCGGACAGCAGGTGCATCTCGACGCTGGCGTCGGCCAGGCGTTGTACGTGCAGGTCGTGCGCGGCGTCGTGCGCGTTTCCACCGTGCCCACGGCGTACGGAGAGTCCGTCGTCATGCGGTTGCTGGAGCGCAACGTCGACATGCTGTCGCTGGACCGGCTCAACTTCCAGCCCGCTACCCTCGCGGCGTGGCGG